>JBKHAJ010000089.1:0-12164 GCA_046542935.1 Spirochaetia bacterium
AAAGCGCTTGGTCACGTCTTCGGTAAAGGTGATAGAAGTGGGGCCGTCGATGGACACCCCGTTCGAATCGTAGTAGACGATGAGCTTTCCGAGACCGAGGTGTCCCGCGAGGGAGGCCGATTCCGAGGAGATCCCCTCCATGAGACACCCGTCTCCGGAGAGGACGTAGGTGTAGTGATCGATTGGAAATGCTCCGCCGTCGTTAAACCGCTCGCGAAGCCTTCTTTCGGCGATTGCCATTCCCACAGCGGTAGCGAATCCCGCGCCCAAGGGGCCGGTAGTGGTTTCGACCCCCTCGGTGTGCCCGTATTCGGGGTGCCCCGGGGTCTTCGATCCTATCCTCCTCAAGCGGGCGATATCCTCGACGGGCATGTCGTATCCCGCCAGATGCAAAACGGCGTACAGAAGGATCGAGCCGTGCCCCGCGGAGAGGACGAACCTGTCCCGGTCTATCCAATCGGGGTCCTCCGGATTGTATTTGAGTATTTCGCCGTAGAGGGTTGCCGCGATCTCGGCGCAGCCCAAAGCCATTCCGGGATGACCGGTCCCGGAGGCCTCGACCCCGTCCATGGCGAGAAGGCGGATGGTATTCGCTGCTGCCTGTACTCCCTTGATATCCATAGGTCACTCCTTACTTAGTGCACTAAGTTTACGTGGGACGGGATATCCTGTCAACCTCACCCGTCCATCTCCCGCCGGAGTTTGACGATGATGCTCGACTCGTCGAGCTCCACATCGTCCCAGGTGATAATCGATCCCTTCGCCACCGCTCTCTTGAGCCGGGCTCCCGGGGCGAGGCCTACGGGGAGCGCCTTCGCGTCGACACAGGCCTGCTTCACGTCCATCCGTCCGAAGAAGGTGTACCCCCCGAAAGCATCCAAGACGGTTCCGCCGCTCAAGTCGGTCTTGGCGACGGTAGCCACATCCGCCGAAGGGGTGTCCAAGGGAACGAGGGTCGTCTCGTTGTCGAAGAAAGCCCGGGCTATCGAGATAGGTGCCTCGAGGAACCAGAGATGGTAGGGTCTGAAAAAGGTAGAGTACTTTCCCCGGCCGACCTTGGGGTACTGCAGGTCGGCACGCACCCGCTTGTCGGGGATACGCACGGTGATGAACACCCCGCCCGACATTGCGCTCCCCTGCACGAAGTCGACAACCCCGGGGAAAGGTGTCATTCCGCCGTCTTCCTCCAGGGCGAATATCTCGGTCACCGTGTCGGTGTCCGCCTCGGGACCGATCATACCCGGTTTCATGGGTTTACACCCGGTGGCGTTGGCGACGCAGGCCATCTCGAACATCGTCTTCGTCCCGTCGACGTAGGAGGCCACCTGAAAGGGGTCCTTATCTCCCTTTTCCGCCGATTCCCGCACCGTATCGGGGGTCGCCTCGCTATTCAATGGGTTGTTTTTGCCCTTGCCGATGACGATCGCCTCGTAGCCGAGGCAGCGGACGAAATCCCAGAGTTCCATCAGACATCCCGGCTCATCCCCCGAGGAGACCGTGTACATGACCCCGGCCTTCGCGGCATGCCGTTTGAGCGCCGGCCCGACGGTGACATCCGCTTCAATATTGATCAGTACCACGGGCTTACCGTTTCGGAATGCGTTGAACGCGGTTTCCGCTCCCGAAGCCGGAGGCGGGGTAACGTCGGTCACGATGTCCACCGGTCCCACCCGGGACGCCAGGTTTCCGTCCCCGGTAACCACCCGTTTCCCCGCCTCGAGGGCCTGAGCCGCCGTATCAGGGGAATCGGTCTCGACGATATCCGATTCCGGGATCTCCCCGTTCTCCATAAGAACCCTCTTCGCGAGGCCGGTGTCCTCGTCCGCAAGGACCGAGATTTCCATTCCGGGAACGTTCTTCACCGCCGCGACGAATCCGCTCCCCATCCAACCCGCGCCGGTCGCTCCGAGCCGGATGGCTTTACCCGTTTCTGCATACGCTTTCAGTTTATTGTACATGTGTTTCTACTCCCTCGTAATTCTACTTAGTGCTCTAAGTTATTCTCGAGTCGAGTGTACTATAATGGGAGCGGGAGTCCAAGGGGGGAAGTCCCTTTTCCGGCCGGGAAGCGGTTACCGCTCGAAGAATCCGGCTGTCTATTGCCGTTTGGCGCTGAGAGTAAAGGCGTACTTGTCTCCCCGGTAGATCGACCGCTCCATCTCGAGGATGATTTCCTTGCCGGCGAAAGTGATCCCTTCGATCAGGAGGGCCGGGGAAGGGAGCTGAAGGCGGAAATACTGATTCGACTCCTCGTCGAGAAGAATCGAGCTCAAGTTCTGGTAGATTTCGGTAAGTTCGAGGTCGTAGTCGTTCTCGTAGAGGTCGTAGAGAGAGCCTTCCAGAAACTGATCGGGAATTTCTGGGCACAATTGCTTAGAAATGTACCGCTCCTCGAGGAGGACCGGATTATCGTCCGCGAGACGGAGCCTCAGGATCCGGTAGACCGGTCCCGTCATACTGTATCTTCTGCCGCCTATCATCGACGCGTACCCTTCGGGGACCTCCTCTGCGGTGAGGAGCCGGGTGGAAGGGGTGTACCCCGCTTCGTGCATGTTCTTGGTAAAGCTTAAGATCTTGTCGACCCGGCGGAGGACCTGCCGCTTCTGTACGAAGGTCCCCTTGCCTTTGACCCGCTTTGCCCAGCCGCTCATCTCGAGGTATTGCAGCGCCTTGCGAGCGGTGGTGTTACTGACCCCGAAATCTTCGATAATCCGGGTCTCCGAAGGGGTCTTCATTCCGGGCATCAGTTCGCCTTTTCTTATGGACGAGATGATCTGGTCGCTTATCCGCCTGTACTTGGGCAACTCCCGGCTCATCCGAACACAGTAAATCACCGGGAACCGGTTGTCAACGTCGGTAGTGCCCCGAAGCTTGGGGATCTAACCGAGAGTAGACGCTTCCTCTATCGCCGAAATATACTCTCCCGCCTCCGGCCGAACAGACGCCAGCTCCTCGAGCTTGGCGTCGATCCGCCCGGTGTCGATGGGATAGGTACCGAACTCTTTCGCCGTGTTGAAGAAGGCGAGGATGTTCTCCGGGGGCATATTCCCTTGGATGTTGTGCCCCGATGAGAAGATGTATCCTCCGCCGGGGGCGAGATGCCGGATCCGGTAAAGGGCGTCGGCCATGACCTCTTCTTTGGATCGGTGGAAGACCCCCTGGTTGTTGGTGTTCCCGTGGAACATGATCCGGTCTCCGTATTCCCGTTTGAGGCGCTCGGCGTTCTCGTTGCCCCGTGCGTTCGCCTGCACCGGCTGGATGATATCCACTCCCATCTCGATGAAGCCGTCTAAGAGGTCGTAGGTGACCCCGCAGCTGTGATAGACGATCTTGGCGTCGGTTTTCGATTTCATGAAGTCGATGATCTTTTTAAACCGGGGAACAATCGATTCCTCGAACATCTTCGGAGGAAGGAAGGGAGCGGTCTGAAGTCCCCAGTCGTCGCCGACCCACTGCATTTCCAGATATTTCCCGACCCGACTTAAAAACTCGTCGGCCATGGCCAGATAATGATCGGTAATAGAGTCGAGGAGGTAGTCGGCAAGCTCCGGACTGAGCATGACGTCCTCGGTAAACTGCTGCATTCCCCGGAGGACCCAGGCGGTGTAGTAGAGGTTCGGCAGAAATCCGCCTACTAAGGCGTAATCGGTACTCTCGTAGAGTTCCCTAACTTCCTCTTCGAGCCCCTCGTAGCGGGCGGGGTCCCGGGGGTCGGGAAATCGGTAGGCCTTGATCTCATCGGGGGTCGCGCCCGATAAGACCGGCCGGGTGAACTCGGTGTAGTTTCCGCACCGTTCGTAGCGGGAGCCGAACTCGTCGGTCCATGAGCCGTCCGGCTTCTCTTCGTAGCTCCAAAAGGACGGGGGTTTCGGCCCGACGTAGAAGGTGTCCACCCCGAGGTAGTCCCGGATGTCCTGTTTGACTAAGGCCAGACGCTGGGTGGGGTCGTATACGGTGATATCGTCGAAGTCACCGAGGTAGTTCAGGAGATTCCGATAGGCGATTTCGTGCATTCCGCTGACCGCGCCGTTGTTGTCTATGGCCACCCGGTCCCCTTCCCGGTAGCTCAGAGCCGAACGAAACCGTTCCCGTCGAGTCATGATTCCTCCGTAGGAGGATTGTACAGCTTGCCGGAAAGCATTGTCAAATAAAGTTTTGTGTCTTTACTTTTTATGGTATACTTTCGTTTGAGACAACGGGAGAATACGACTATGCCGCGGGATCCATCGACCGAACAGACGGCTCTAGGCCTCATGACAACCCAGGGGATCGAGACCGATCTCCTTTTTTCTCCGAAAGAAAAAACGACCTTGAGAGAGCTTGCCCGCCGGGTCGCCGAGCTCGCGGCGCATCCCGGGGAGGACGAGAAGAAGGAGCTCTGGAGACGCTTGAACGATCTCGAGCCGGTGAGGCCCCTTGTGTTCTGCGACCCGGAGAACGGGTGGAACGAGATCATCCGGCAGAAGGATCTGGTGTGTACCGACAAGCTCGCCCGGGTTTGGGAGATGAATCTCCGCAAAGAGATCTTCTGGGGATCCGAGATGCTCGACGACCGGGTCATTCAGCCCTCTTTCGACGTCCCCTATTCCTATTCCGACACCGGGTGGGGACTCAAGGAAGAGGTGATCGGCGAAGAGGAGCAGGAGTACGGCGGCTCGGTCCGCTGGATTTCTCCTATCAAGGACTATGAACGGGACCTTCCTAAGCTTAGATTCCCTAAGATCATCGTCGATTATGAGAAAACCCATCAAATTTTGGACTTCGCCCGGGAGCTATTAGGCGGTATTCTCGAGGTGCGCCTCAAGGGAGTGTGGTGGTGGACCCTGGGTATGACTATGGATTTTATCCATCTCCGGGGCTTAGAGAACCTCATGCTCGACATGTACGATAATCCCGAGGGGGTGCATCGTCTGATGGGCTTTCTCCGGGACGGATATCTGGCCAAGCTCGATTTCTTGGAAGAGAATGATCTCTTGAGCCTTAATACCGGGGGAAGTTACGTCGGGTCGGGGGGATTCGGATGGACCGGCGAGCTTCCCCAGCCCGATTTCGACGGGGAGCACGTTCGGACTATCGATATGTGGGGTTTTACCGAGAGCCAGGAGACCGTAGGCGTTTCCGCCGATATGTTCGCGGAGTTTATCTTCCCCTACCAGCGGTCGATCCAGGAGCGGTTCGGCCTCAACTGCTACGGGTGCTGTGAGCCCATCGATCCCCGGTGGGAGGTGGTCAAACAGACCCCGAGGCTTAGGAGGGTTTCGGCATCCCCGTGGGCGAATAAGTCCCGGATGGCGGAGCTCCTCGGGTCCGATTACGTTCTCTCCATGAAGCCGAGCCCCACCCCCCTCGCCGGGCCCCGGATAGACGAAGAACAGATCAGACGGGATCTCAGAGCTGATCTCGAACGCACCAAGGGGTGTCGGGTGGAGGTCATCATGAAGGATAATCACACCATCGGGAACAATCCCGGAAACGTCGTCGATTGGACCCGTATCGCCAAAGAGGAAGCCCGGCGCATCGGATCATAACGCGGGGCAGCAAGGCAGCGGGCGCGGGCGGCCTCAGCGGCTTCAGAAAAACAGCTTGACGGGCGGTTTAGGTGGATATAAAATTAATTTCTATTGGTTATTTCGGCGCGGGGTAGTGTGCGCCGTTTTAGCAAAATATTTAAGGGAGGACTTATGAAAAAGACTTGGAAGATTCTTTCGATTGCGCTTATCAGCATGATGCTGCTTTTCGCGGTATTAGGCTGCGCGAAAGAAGAAGCCGACGAAGGACAGGAAAAACAGGAAACCGCCGAAGCGAAGCCGGGCGAGGGAATGTACTTCCGTCTGGTTACCCACGGGGGGGACGATCCCTTCTGGGCGGTTGTTTCTCAGGGTATGCGGGATGCCGCGGATGAGCTCGGATGCCGGGCTGAGATCGACCTCGCCGGAGGCGACCTCGCTCAGCAGCAGAAGGCGTTTCAGGATGCGGTCGGATCGAATCCCGACGGAATCGCGCTGGTCATAAACGATGCCCAGGCCTGGGACAAGCCGGTATCGGACGCCATCGATCAGGGAATTCCGGTCATCGGCATCAACAACGACGATCCGGAAGGCTCCGCCGGGAACGACAGGCTCTGCTATATCGGTCAGAGCGAACGGGTAGCGTCCTACAAGCTGGCCCAGATGATTTTCTCCGAAGCGGAAGCGGACGGAGTGGACTTTGCCAATTCTTCTGTCGCTTTTGCCGCCGAGGTTCCCGGCGCCGCGTACGCTCAGATACGGGCTCTCGGGGTCCAGGACGCGATGGACGAGTTCGGAATCGGAGAAGACAGCTTCGAGATGATTGACGGCGGCGGTCTGGAAATGACTACCGTCGAGAGCAGGATCACCTCGTATCTTATGGCAAATCCCGAAACTACTTTCATCATGGGAGCGGGCGGGATCTGTACCGACAGGCTCATGAGCTCGCTGCAGGGCTCCGGATTCGAAGCCGGTGATGTCTACGCGGGAGGCTTCGATGCGGCCCCGGGGACGCTGGAAGGAATCAAGTCCGACTACCTTATCGCGTCCATCGATCAGCAGCAGTATCTGCAGGGGTACTTTGCGGTGTACACTCTCTATCTCTACAACAAGTACGGCCTGACCCCGAATATCGATACCGGCGGTTACCTCATTACCAAGGATACCGTGGACTTGATCGAGGACCTTTCCGGAAAATACCGGTAAAAGTTGACCAATTTTCATTGATTATGGTTTATAATATGGGGAAAGCAACTGCTTTCCCCTTTTCTTCTCAGTAAAGGTCTTTATTAAGGAAGGTTGGCTTCTATGAAAGCACTACGCGCTAAATACCGGTCCCTTCAGGGGGTGAACACGGCGGTCACCTTTGTCGCGGTGGTGGTGATTTTCGCGATCTTTACCCCTGGGCACCTTTTTATCAATCCGAGAAATCTGGCATCCATGGCAAAGCTCATTCCCGACCTCGGGATGGTCGCCTTAGGTGTGGGGATTCTTATGATCGCCGGGGAGTTCGATCTCTCGGTTTCATCGGTACTGCCCTTTTGCAGCTTTATTTTTGCACTTCTCGTAACCAACGGGTTGCTTCCCTTTCCGGCATTGCTCTTGACGATCCCGGTGGGAGCGGTATTCGGCCTTATGAACGGGCTGTTCGTAGTCAAGACGGGGCTTCCCTCGTTCATCATCACCTTGAGCACGATGATGTTTCTAAAGGGTCTTCTCTTCGGCCTTTCTCGGCTCATGCCGATCAGCCTCAACCGGGTTCTCGATTCCGAGATGCCCTTCGTTCGTGCCCTAACGGGAACGATCGGACCTATACCCGTACAGTTCGTGTGGCTCCTAGGGATTGCCGTTCTCTTAGGGATAATCCTCAAGAGAAACAAATTCGGTAACTGGGTCTATGCCGTAGGGAGCAATCAGGAAGCGGCCCGAGCTATGGGAGTCAAAATCGGCCTGGTCAAGGTGTGCCTCTATGTTCTTATCGGGGTACTCTGCGCGTTCGTTTCGGTGATGCAGGCAACCCGGTTGGGTTCCTTCGCCGCGACTCAAGGAGTCGGCTTCGAACTCAAGGCGATCGCCGCGGTGGTTGTCGGCGGCACCTCCTTGAGAGGAGGGGTAGGATCGATGTGGAGTATCTTTTTGGGCCTCCTCATCGTCCGGACTCTGGAAACGGGACTTATTCTCATGCGTGTTCCCGTATTCGGGGTGGAGGCCTTCTTAGGAATAGCGGTAATCATCTTTGTTATCTTGAACGATATCTTGAACAGACGGAGCGCAACATAATACGCGCCTTTAACAAAGGAGAAAGATATGGCTGAAGCATGTAACGGCGGGGGTCTTTTGAAACTCGAGAAGATCGACAAGTGGTTCGGAAAGATTCATACCCTAAAGAATATCAATTTGGAGTTCGGCAAAGGCGAAGTCGTCGGATTGGTCGGTGACAACGGGGCGGGAAAGTCCACCCTCATAAAGACAATATCCGGCTATCATCAGGCGGAAAAGGGCTCGATTTACTGGCAGGGGGAAATGGTCAAGATCCGCCATCCCAAGATCGCCCGTCAGCTCGGAATCGAGACGGTGTATCAGGAGCAGGCTTTGGCACCCCATTTGAGCATAGCCCGGAATATCTTCATGGGGCGGGAGCCGAGCGGAGGTGCCGGGTTCATGAATGAGAAGGAGATGGATGAGAAGAGTCTCAAAGCCCTCGAGGGGCTGGGACTCCACATCCGATCGTCGGAGATTCCCGTGTCCAAGCTCTCGGGAGGGGAAAGGCAGGGGGTGGCTATCGCCAGGGCACTCCACTTCGAGGCGAAGCTGGTCATCCTCGACGAGCCCACGGTGGCCCTTTCGGTCGGCGAGGTTCAGGAGGTCCTCGAGTTCGTAAGGCTCTTGAAGAAGAGGGAGGTAACCGTAATTTTTATCACCCACAACCTGCACCACGTTTATTCCGTAGCCGACCGCATAGTGATCTTGGCCCACGGCGAGGTCATCCATGATATCTGTACCGCGGATACCGACGTGGACAAGTTGTCCGATCTGATCGTGGCGAGCACCCTCGGCAAGGTCGTGTGAACCCAAGGAGGGGATTGTGAAAGGAAAAACGGACACAGCAAAACAGCCGGTCCTAAAAACTCTCTTGCAGTATTTTCTTCGGTTCAAAGCATTAGGTGTACTCGTCATCCTGGTCCTCCTCGTGATCTTCGTCGGCATCTTCTCGCCGCAGAACAACTTCGTACGGCCTAGGAACATCTCCAATCTCTTGGCCTACGGGTCGGAGTTCGCGGTTATTGTCTTAGGCGTCGGAATGCTGATGATAGCGGGGGAGTTTGATTTGAGTGTCGGGTCGGTCCTCGCCTTCGGAGCGTTTATCTTCTCTTCTCTCTTTCGAGCGGGGGTTGCGCCTTTTCCGGCCTTTCTCGTAACCATGGTAGGCGGCGCGGTAATGGGGCTCATCAACGGTCTCATTACCGTCAAGGGTAAGATTCTAAGCTTCGTCGCTACCTTGGGCACGATGATGATGTGGCGGGGGCTGACCCTCCTTTTTACCGGAGGGCAGCAGCGTCCGTGCGACGTGTCGGAGTATCGGGTCTTTACCTGGATCTTCACGGGGCGTATCGGAGGGTTTTTCCCCATGCAGGCGGTGTGGTTCCTTTTCTTTACCCTGGTCCTGATATTTCTTCTCCACAAGCATTCTTTCGGTAACTGGGTTTACGGGACCGGAGACAATCCCTTGGCGGCCCGGGCGATGTGCATCAACACCGATATGGTCAAGATCGTGTGTTTCATTACAGTAGGGCTCTTAGTCGCCTTCGCCTCCACCATGCAGATAATCCGGGTGGGCTCGTTCTCGACGCGGGTAGGAACCGGCTGGGAGCTCAAGATCATAGCTGCCGCGGTCGTAGGCGGTACCTCCCTCCTCGGCGGCCGGGGAACCATGGTGGGGATCTTCTTAGGCGCCCTCATCATCATGGTCATCGAGAACGCCTTGACGGTCACCCGCCTCCCCTACGAGTGGACTTTCATGGTCTATGGTCTGGTCATTCTCGGCTCCTCGCTCTTGGATCTTTATATAGAGAAACAGAAGTTACGATATACCTAGGCGATAAGCATGATAGAGGGAACACGCAGAAACCAGTAATGAAGGGTTGGTATCTCAACAGAACCGGCGCCCTCGCGGAGGATTCGGTCCCCCTCGGCCGAACCGAGCTCCCCGATCCCGAACCGGGACGGGGGGAGGTGCGGATCGCAGTATCGGTCTGCGGAATCTGCCATACCGAGCTCGACGAGATCGAGGGACGAACCGAACCCCCCGATCTCCCGGTCGTCCCGGGGCATCAAATCGTGGGAAAGATCGATGAGACAGGCGACGACGTTTCCCTCCACGAGATCGGCAACCGGGTAGGAGTCGGTTGGATTTACGCCTCCTGCGGGATCTGCGGGCAGTGCCTTGCCGGCCGGGAAAACCTCTGCGAGGGTTTCACCGCCACCGGACGAGACATAAATGGGGGGTACGCCGAGTACGTCACCGTCCCCGAGGCGAGCGCTTACCCTATACCCGAGGCCTACACCGATGAAGAAGCCGCTCCCCTCCTCTGTGCGGGGGCCATCGGCTACCGATCACTCCGTCTGACCCGGCTCCGGGACGGGAATATTCTAGCTCTGACCGGCTTCGGAGCCTCCGGACATATCGTGCTTCAACTCGTCCGCCATCTATATCCTGCGAGCCCCGTATTTGTCTTCGCCCGGCGGACCGCGACCCGTGAGTTCGCCCTTTCCTTAGGCGCCGCCTGGGCGGGAGCTACAACTGAGCGGCCCCCGGAGCAGCCGGACTGCATCGTCGATACAACCCCCGCATGGAAACCGGTTATCAAGGCCCTGGAATTCTTAAAACCCGGGGGTCGACTGGTTATAAACGCTATCCGTAAGGAGGACGACGACAAAGAGGAACTCCTCAAGATCAGATTTCACGAGCATCTGTGGATGGAAAAGGAGATCAAATCGGTGGCCAATATAACACGCCGGGATATTCGGGAATTCCTGCCCATCGCCGCCCGGGCGGGAATCCGCCCGGAGGTGGAGACGGTCCCCTTTGAGGAGGCGAATCGAGCACTGCTCGACATGAAGTTCAAAGGGGGGCGGGGTGCGAAAGTCCTCGAGGTGGGATAGTGTCCTCAGGGTTGGGGCATTAAAAAAATACCCAAAGTGGAACCGGTTCCACATAACGCACTAAGGAGCAACTATGATCAGAATCAAAGGACCTGCTATCTTTCTTGCCCAATTCCTGTCGGATGAACCGCCTTTCGATACGATCGAGTCGATCTCGAAATGGGCGGCCGATCTGGGGTACATCGGCGTTCAGATCCCCACCTGGGACGAGAGGGCAATTGACCTGGACAAGGCCGCTGAGTCGAAGAGTTACTGCGATGACTACCGGGGGATGCTCGAATCAAACGGGGTCGTCCCGGTGGATCTCGGCTCGTATCTGCAGGGACAGGTGCTCGCCTTTCATCCCGCTTACGCCGAAGGGTTCGCGGCCTTTCATCCGGACGGGCTGACAGGTAACCAAGTAACCAGCTGGGCGGATGAGCAGCTCAAGAAATCGGTGGACGCTGCCGCCAACCTCGGTATCTCTAACATCTCGGTGATGTCCGGAGGCTTCCTCTGGCACATGATCTATCCCTGGCCGCAGCGTCCCGAGGGGATCGTGGACGAAGCCTTTTCGGAGCTTGCTTCGAGGTGGAAGCCCATACTCGATTACGCCGATTCGAAAGGGGTAACCTTCGGGTACGAGCTCCATCCCGGTTCCGACCTCTACGACGGGGCGACCTACGAGCTCTTCCTCGAGAAGACGGGAAATCACCCCGCCGCGTGCCTCACCTACGATCCGAGTCATTTCCTGCTGCAGCAGCTCGACTATCTCGATTTTATCAAACGGTACGGGTCGAGAATTCGAGCCTTCCACGTCAAAGACGCCGAATTCAATCCGGACGGACGGGTCGGTGTCTATGGAGGGTATCAACCGTGGATCGGCCGGGCCGGGCGCTTTAGGAGCTTAGGGGACGGTCAGGTGGATTTCAAGCGGATATTCACCCTTCTGACCGAAGCCGGTTTCGAGGGATGGGCCATTCTCGAGTGGGAGTGCTGTATCAAGAGCGCAGAACAGGGAGCCAAGGAAGGGGCACCTTTCATCAAGGATCTGCTTATCGATGAAACCGAAAAGGCTTTCGATGATTTCGCCGGAGGGAAGACGGATACCAGGAAGGTCCGAAGGATGCTTGGTCTTTCATAAGTCCGCCGCGAATACTACAATTAATATTACTAGTAACATACTGCATGTTAAGGAGGAACATATGGAATCTTGGAAGAGAAAACTGAGGATGGGAATGGTCGGGGGAGGCCAGGGCGCCTTTATCGGAGGCGTTCATCGGATAGCCGCGGCTATGGACGGTCAGATCGATCTGGTGGCCGGGTGTTTTTCCCGGGACTACGAGAATACGAAACAGACCGGCAACGAGCTCTACCTCGACGAGGGCCGTTTGTACGAGAGTTACCAGGAGATGGCCGAAAAGGAAGCTGCCCTTGACGAGGATCAGAGGATCGATTTTGCGTCGGTGGTGACACCGAATGTCTCCCACTTTCCTATAGCCAAAACATTTTTGG
>JBKHAJ010000090.1:0-12073 GCA_046542935.1 Spirochaetia bacterium
TTTCATCAATACCCTCGACTTCCATCCTTCGAGGCCCCTCTTGGCTTCCGGGAGCGAGGATTCGACACTTGCCGTCTACAATGTGGCCGAAATGAGTCTTGCCTACATGACCGGTGAGCCGGGAGACGCCGTCGAGGCTCCGAGCGGGTATCCCGCGGGGAGGCAGTTTATAACCGGGACATATGATCCTTCGGGCGAGTACATCCTTACCGGTTCAGCCGACGGTTTCGTCGGCATCTGGGACGCCGATATCGGGGAATTGATCGAAGAGTTTCAGGCCCATCGAGGCGAGATATGGTATCTTCGATTGACATCCGATGGAACACGAGTCGCTACCGCCGGAACGGAGGGGAGGATCAAGATATGGGATTTCGCCGACGGGTCGCTCCTCGGTGAGATCACCGGAATCGAGGAAACCCTTTGGTCTCTCGATTTCGATCCGTCCGGGGAATATCTCATTGCCGCGGATGCCGCAGGGGAGGTCTTAGTCTTTTCGACCCGTACCATGGGGTTGTCGCGAAAACTCCGGGGGCACAGGGAGCTTATCTATGCGGTCGCGGTGAGTCCCGACGGACGGACGGCGGCGGGATGCGGTGAGGACGGGATCGTCCATATCTGGAACATCGAATCGGGGAGGCGGACTTTTACTCTTGTACCCGGACGGGGACCGGACAGGCGATATGGAGGTCTCTTCTCGATAACCTACGCCGCCGACGGTTCACTTCTCGCGGCGGGAGGAGCCGACGGGGGCATTAATTTCTTCAACCCGATTACAGGTCAATACTTGAGGAGTATCGAAGGCCACGATTCGACTGTGGCGGATGTAAGCGTTTCACAGGGCAATTCGAATATTCTTGCGTCCGCCGGTGAGGATGGGACGATTCGGGTGTGGAATCTCGAGGATTTTTCCCAAATAGCCGTTATCGACGGTGACGGGGAGCCGGTTTCGAGGGTAGAGCCGGCCCCCGACGCGTCCCGTTTGGTTGCCGGCTCCGGATTGGGGGAGATCACCGTTTGGGATTTCAGGGAAGAGGAGACGGTAATCACCCTCGAGGGGCCGGGCCGGTACCCGGGGGAAGGGGACTTCTCCTTGGAAAAGGTTCAAATCTTGAGTGTCGCGGCGGATCCCCTCCGGCGGTACTACGCCGCCGGGTCGAGCGACAATCTGATACGCCTCTTCGACGCGGAAACAGGGGAACCCTATGCGGCCCTGGACGGACATACCGATTACGTCAGAGACGTGGAGTTCAGTCCCGACGGTAACTTTCTGGCCTCGGCGAGCGACGATACCACCGTCAAGATATGGGATGTAAACAGGGGAATCCTGACGGCCTCCCTCCGGGGACATACCGATTACGTCAGGGACGTGGAGTTTACCGATGACGGACGTACTCTCATCTCCGGATCGGATGACGGAACGCTTAGAGTGTGGGACTTGGACACTTATACTCTTCGCCGGATTATAGAGGGACACGAGGGGTACGTCCGTTCGGTGGAGCCTTCCGAGGATAGGATCATCTCGGGAGGAGACGACGGACGGCTAAGGGTTTGGGACGCCGAATCGGGACGGGAGATCTTGAACATCCTCTCGGGAGGAGAAAGGTCTGAGTCTCATGAATAATCCAGTTCCCCGGGTTGCCGCCGTTCACGGCTTGGCCGGATACGGTAGGGCTTCTCTCTCGGTAGTAATACCGGTCATCTCTACCATGGGATTTCAAGTCTGTCCCCTCCCCACCGGAATCTTGAGCACCCATGGGGGCTTCGAAGGATACCGTTTCGTGGACATGACCGATTCCCTGCCCGGCTTCATCGATCATTGGAAGGAACTCCGCCTCGAATTCGACGCGGTCTACAGCGGTTTTTTGGGCTCTCCAAAACAGATAGAGGCGGTCTCCCGCTTTATCGAAGAGTTCCGCAGACCGGATCAGCTGGTGGTTATCGATCCGGTGATGGGTGATAACGGCCGATCTTACGGGCTCGTGGCGGATGAGCTCATCGCCGGGATGCGGGAGTACTTCCGCTTGGCCGATGTCATCACGCCGAATCTGACCGAGGCGGCTTTCCTCTTAGGTCGTGAGTATCGGGACCATATAACACAAGACGATATCAAGGAATGGGTCCTCGAGCTCGCCGAGGCGGGTCCCCGAATGGTCATAATAACCTCAGTACCTTTGGAAGGGGTCAAGGCACCCACCGCGGTTATCGCCTACGACAGGCTCGACGGAAGATTCTGGCGTGTCAACTGCTCCTATATCCCCGCCTACTACCCGGGAACCGGGGATATCTTTACCTCCGTCGTCACCGGGAGCATCCTCGGCGGTGACAGTCTTCCTATCGCCCTGGAAAGGGCGGTTCAGTTCGTGTCCACCGCCATTCGGGCGAGCTTCGGATACAACCGGCCGAGCAGGGAAGGGGTCCTCCTCGAAAGGGTGCTGGATAATCTCCGTGCGCCGATAACCGCCGGCAGCTACGAGATTCTCGAATAGGCCGGCCCGGCGGGCCTCTGTTCAGGCATGGGACTTTCTTGACACTGAGGTGTGCGAAGGCTACTATTCATACGCTATGTCCAACCCCCGCTTCGCTATGAAGCTCATCCAATATTACGCGGCCAAGAAGAAGGACTCCGTAATCTCCTTTCCCTCTTTTCTGACCTTCGTCAAGCAGTACGCGGATAAGTATCGGAAAAAGCAGCCCGATCTCGAGCTCTATGTTACCAATACTCAGGCGGTCCTCAATGCCGATCTGGAAGAGCTCGCTTCGGTGGGAAAGATATCCTTGGAGTACGAGGACGTCGATATCGCCACCATTCATTATCCCCTCTACTACATCGAACTGATCGAAAAGGAGTACCGGGACATCGAAGAAAACGCGGAAAAACCCTTCCCGGGAAGCGAGGGGTTCGCAATATCCATCCCCGATTCAATTCTGACGAGGATCAATGTCAAGGCGGATTTCGTCGATTGGCTCGGCAGGGAAGACCGCCCTGAAAATCTGCTCCTCTGTCTCGATTTTCCCGAAGACTTCAAACACATGTATATGACCTCCCGTCTCTTCTATGAGTCTCTGCTGAAGGTCTCCATCGAGAAGATCCGGGTGTACCTCAGGGACCAGAGGAATATGAAGTACGTCTTCAACAAGATGTCCGGCATTTTCGGAAAAAGGGAGGTGTTTCTCCAGGACTTCCTCGAGGAGATCGTCCGCAAGCCCGCCAACGCGGCTGAGGCGGTGATGAATCCCACCGAGTTCTCCTTCCGGAGCTGGACGACCCTTGCCAACCTGATCTTCCAGGAGTTCAAGCCCAAGACCAGCAAGCTCGCCTTAGAGGTCAGTATCTGCCAGGCCGCGTATATAATCGGATACTACAATGTCTACTACAAGGGGCTTGCGCGGAAGGAGCAGGAGGTCAAGGACGCCCTCAAGCAGCTCGATTTCGCCGTCCGAAAGCCTCCCCATGTTTTTACATTGAGCGAGATCTACGAGTTTACCGATTCGAAGGGGGTCCTCTTACGGAAAAAGTTCGGCAGGGAAAAGCTCAACGAATATCTGGAAAAGAAGACCCGGGCCGAGGATGAGGATAGTTTTCCGGAAATATTTCGCATCCACGCCGACGATGGAAAGGAGTATTATATTCCCCGTGAGCATATCCTCGCGACATTAACCGGCAGGGTCGAGGAAGTCGGAACCGAGTTCGCCCGGACCGTAATCGAGGAGTGGATGGGGGTCTTGAAGAAGTTCAAGAAGAGTCCGGAGATGAAGCAGGACGATGCTTTCATTTCGCTGGTGGAAAGGCGGTTCAAGGAGCGGGATCCCCTGGCGGTGAAGCTTCTCTCCTACGAGCTTCTCTACCTCCTGAGTCGTGAGGTGGATGTCAACTCCGATCTCCGCAGGGAGATCGAAGGGTATCTCGATACCGAGAAAAAGACGGTGAAGCGAGCGGCCGAGATCATGAGGCTCGACCGGAGGACTCTCTTGGACGAGGCCAAGTCGAGGATTCCCGTAACCTATACAACCCCGTTACTCAGGGGACTTTTTCGCATTTTCCTCCGTCTCGCCGGGGCGCGCAAGAAGAAGCCCTTGCCGGCGGCGAAGAGTACAAAGGGGGGAAGCTCGGTCAAGGTGATGGGTTCCGGCACCGGCGCATCCCGGCCGTCTCATAAGAAGGCCATCGCCTCGATCTCCGGGACCGGAAAGGGGTCCGGAAAGACGGAGACTTCGAAATCCAATCTGACGGCCTTCCGGAAGCAGGTCAAGCAGCTGGAGGACCACTTTTTGGGGGACGCCGCCTCGGTGGACCGGTCGCTGGAGAGCCTGATCGACAACTGGAATCACTTGATCGACGAGAAAGCCCGCCGGCACTTGGTGGAGGACGTCAACTCGGCCATCAATGACTATCTGCGCAGGTTCAAAGGCCAGCTTATCGCCAATCCCCCCAGTGTCGACGACGTCCAGAAGATGGCCATTCACCTCTCTCAGCAGCCGATATTCCGGGATATCAGCCGGAAGGATCCCTTCTGGCGGTACATCGAGCTCTACATCGTGCAGACCCTTCTCAAGACTTAGGCGCTGCTTCCTTCCTGCGTTTCAGGTAATGCAGGTGGGGTATGAGCTTGGTGTTGGGACTTCCCGTTCCGTCGTAGAAGATGTCGATTATGGGAATATCATAGTCTTCCTGAATCTTGCGGTAGACCGACGCCGTTACCACACCCGGACAGCAGAATATGGGATTGATATGAAGTATTCCGTCGACTGCCCCCTCCTCGAGGGCGTACAGCGCCCGGCCGAGGTTGATAGAAGTCTCGCCGGGAATGTAGTGCTTGATGCCGTATTTCTCGAGGAGCTCCACGCACCGGGTGAAATCCGGTTCCTCCTGATCCCCTACGAGGTCCCGGGCGAGGGCTTCGTACCGTTTCTCGATGGTTTTCAAGAGCTTGAAGTGCCGGGGGTTATCGGAGAACATCCGGATATCGGCATCGTAGAAGTGGAAAGGGTACTCGGTCAAGGAGGGGACTACCAGCTCGCCGCCGAGACGCTTGATTGTCTCCTGAACCCCCTGGTTGACCGTCTCGTTGAACTTGACATAGAGGTCGCCTAAAAGGGCGAGCCGGGGCTTGCGTCCCCCGGTTTCGTCCCGCTCGACGGCCCTAAACTCATCGACGATCTCGGTCAGCTCCTTTTTGAGATCGGTCCCTTCCAGGATGGCCCGGTTGACCCGTTCCTTCGCCTTTTCCAAGAGTGCTTCGGTTGCCCCCGGTTCGGTTTCGTAGGGACTGATCCGGTAGTAGAGCTTGTAGAGAATTCCGCCCACGATGTTCGCTTCGAGCATTCGGATCGCGAGACTCTGGGGGAGGATGTCCCCGGGGGACATATTGTTGATGAGCCCGATCTTGATATCCCCGAACCCCGCGTTGGTGAAGGCAAGATCGGAGAGGACCGGAAACTGGGGGAAGTTACAGGCCATACACACCGTGGGCATGTAAAAGAAGCACCCCGCCGGATCGAGATTCCGGCCGCGCACCGCCTCGATGACGCTTCCGATGAGACTGACCAGGGGCATGCACTCCCCGCCCGAAACGTACTGGTAGCCGGTATTCAGTGCCGCGTCGTCGGGTTCCAGAAGGATCGTCCGGTATCCCGCCTTCTCGAAACAGCTCGCCCAGAAGCTGCTGATCAGGTGGTCCAGGTAGGGCAGGAGGACCGTATCGGAGGTCGTGAGCTCGTCGTTTCTCGCCTGTGTAGTCTCGAACACGCCGGGGCGGCGGCCGCGTTCGAGATGGGTGCGGAAGCTGTGCAGAGCCGCCTCGATCCTGGTCCCGTATCCGACGTCGGAGCTGTGCTCGTCGAGCTGGAGGACCAGGAAGGGTTTCCCGTATTCGGCCATGATATCCTTTATGTAGCTCAAGAGGAAGCTGTCGGGGCTGCACCGGAAACATGTGAGATACACCGGAAAGAGGTTCCGCTTCGAAGCCGCGTACTCCGCGGTCTCGAGCACCCGTCTTCCGTAGTGCCAGTGCATCCGTTCGAGATATTTCGCCGAGTAGGCCGGCTCGAATCCGCCGGTATCGATCTCGTCCTGCCAGAAGACGCGGGCTCCGTAGTCCTCGAGCTTTTTCGGTATCCCGAGATTTATTGAGGGATCGAGGGCGATGTAGGGGCGACCTAGGAGGACTATCTGAATATCATCATCCGCGTCCGGATCGAGCCCGCTTCGCCGGTATCCACCGCTTAACCGTTCCATGGAGTTTCGGTAGGCATCCAAGGCATCCGAGAAGGCCGCTTCCACCGCTTCCTCGTCCAGATCGGGAAAGACGGCCGCGAGGGAGGCGTGGAGCGCCCCGACGATCGCCGCTTCGTCCATGGAGTTGAAGCTCACTAAGGGACTTATGAGGCGGCCGTTCAGGTCGAGGGAGGTCAGGGTATCGACGATCACCGGAAGGTACTGAGAATAGTAGCAGAAGTAACTGTCCTCGGTTTTCTTTTTGAAGCGGTGCTCCGTCTGAGAATCGTTCGACTCGTTCTCGACGGCCGGGGCAAAGATGTAGTCGACCCCCGATTCGAGGATCTCTTTGATCTGGCCGTGAGCCGCGATCATGGGGGCGCAGAAATCACTGTTGACGATCCTCTTGCCCTCGGCGATGGGGTCTTTCGGCTCGTGGAGGAGGACCGGGAACCCGAGGTTCTTCAGAAACCGATCCCACAGCACTCCATAGGTCCGGTTGTACAGAGTCCGGGGAATACCGATGACCGGCCGTTCCCGTGTGTCGGAGGCGTCGGGAGACGTCGTCTCCATGGCTTCTTCGAATCTGCGGATGACGCCTGCCGGCGTCCGTGTAACCGGATGCCGATCGGCATAATCCTTCCCGCACTTCATTCCCCATCCGGTTTTCGACCCGTCACGGGAGAACACGGTCAGGAGGCAGCGGTTCGCGCACTTGGTACAGATTTCCTCTTCGATCCCGTCGAGCTCGACGGAGAGGAGTGCGGCCGACTTCTCGATCCCCTGTTCCTGTGCGAGGAGGGCCGCCCCCAAAGCGCCGGTCAGATGACAGTAGGGAGAAACGTAGACCGGCTTTTCGAGCAGGTGTTCGAAGGCGGCGACCAAGCCCTTGTTCCGGGCGGTGGCCCCCTGAAAGACGATCCGGTTTCCGAGGGGCGAGCGGTTTACCACCTTGGCAATATAATTGTCTCTGACCGAGTTGAGGACCGCCGCCGCAAGACTTTTTTTGTCCCATCCCTCTCCGACGAGACCGCTCAAGTCCCGCTCCATGTAAACGGTACATCTGTCGCTGGTGTAGGGACCGGAAGCACCTAAGGCCAGATCGGAAAAATCATCGAGGGGTACTCCGAGCCGCTTTGCCTGTTCTTCGATGAAGCTCCCCGTTCCCGCGGCGCAGACGTAGTTCATGGTAGAAAAGTAGACCTCGCCGTCCTGGATCCGGGTGAATTTGGAGTCCTGACCGCCTATCTCGATAATGGTATCAGCCTCGGGATCGAGGAAGACCGCGGCCTCGGCGTGGGCGGTGATTTCATTGATATCGAAATCGGCACCGAAGATTTCTTTAATGAGCCGCCTTCCCGAGCCCGTGGTTCCCGTTCCGAGGATCCGGACGGAATCCAGATCAAAGATGTCCCTCCCCAGGCGGAGAACGGCGGCTACCGCCTCGATGGGGGCCCCTCGGGTCCGGGTATAGAGGCCTCCGGCGATTTCTCTGTCCCGGGTCATGAAAAGCGCTTTGGTGCTGGTAGAACCGATATCGATGCCGATGTATACGCCTCCGGTCAGGTCGGGGATTGCCTTCGGTGTCATTACCTCAATTCCGTCACGAGTCTCGATGCTGAAATCCGCGAGGTCGGGGTACGCGGAAAGCTCGAGCCGGAGGGGTTCGCGGGTTTTCCGGGCCGATGATTTTGCTTTGAGGATGCCGGAAATATCGAGGCTCTCCTCGGTTCCGAGGAGGGCGGCCCCCACCGCTCCCGCCGACTCAGCGTGCTCAGGCACGACCACGGGAATGCCCAAGACAGCCTCCAGGGCGTCTCGGATCTTATCGTTCCTGGAGACACCCCCGACCAAACCCGCGGGGGCGGAGAGTTCACGCCCCTTGACCAGGGTTTCGGCGATGCTTCTCGCGATTCCTTCACACAGCCCGGCCGCCACGGCTTCGCGGGAGTGCCCTTCCTGCATGGCATGGATGATGTCGGTCTTCGCGAACACCGCGCATCGGGTTGCGATGGAAGGGGTCTTCCCTCTGTATAACTCGGCCATTCGTGCCAGATCCGCGACATCCACGCCGAGGCGGCCGGCCTGCTGTTCGATAAAGCTCCCCGTCCCGGAGGCGCAGGGAGGGTTCTGGGTATGTTCCCGGTACTCTCCGCTCTCGTCGAAGAGGATGAGCGAGAAGTTTTCTCCACCCACCGAAAAAACGTTTTTGGATTCGGGCAGCAGAAACTTGATACCCTCCGCCGCGGCGAGGATGGGATCGATCAGGACGTCCGCATCGATACCGGCGGTTCCGGTCAAACCCGCTGTTTCATACTCTTCGAACCTGGGGTCCGATAAAAATGATTCCGCCGTTTCGAGGATCGCCCCGTTATGCTCACGATAGTCACATGCGGAGACCCTCCGACCGTCCGGTCCGAACTCTACGAGGGCTATGCTCATATACTGGGATCCGATATCGATACCGAGTTTTCTCATGATTCCCCTTCCTTTCTTGTTTCCTCGCGGGTATTATACACGATGATCCGGGAAAAGGAAGGACGGACAGTTTGGAAAAGCTATTACCTATAAGCTGCAACCGGGACTGCGGGGCGGGATGCCCCTTGGCCGCGGAAGTCCGGGACGGGCGAATAACGGCGATTCGGGACAATCCTCTGAGACCTTCCTCGATGCGGGGGTGCCTCCGGGGATACAAGGCTCATTACCTCGTCACCTCCCCGGGGCGTCTCACGAGACCCTTGATCCGTACCGGCGAACGGGGGAGCGGCCGATTCAAGGAGGCCGGTTGGGACGAGGCCCTCGATCTGGTCGCGGAGCGACTCGAGAGTATTATCGAAACATCCGGAAGCGGCGCAATCCTCCATTTAGGAGGTTCCGGATCCTGCCGGGGGGCGGTTCATCATACCGGCCGGCTGTCCGCCCGCTTTTTCAATGTGTTAGGTGGTTATACCGGGACCGACGGGAACTACAGCTCCCGGGCCATGAGTTATACCCTGCCGTTCCTATTCGGTACCGTCGACGCCGGACAGGACGCGGGTACTCTCAAACGGAGCCGGTTTATCCTTCTGTGGGGGGCGAATATCAGCGATACCCGCTTCGGGTGCGAGTTAGAAAACGTAGTCCGGGAGAACCGGAAGCGGGGAGTGCCCGTGGTGGCAGTCGATCCGAGGCGTTCGAGAACTGTTGAAAGGCTTGCCACCGAATGGATAGCTCCCTTTCCGGGGACCGACTCGGCCCTTATGGCGGCCGTTCTCAGTGTAATTCTCGATGAGGATTTAGCCGACAAGAATTTCATCGCCCGGACCTGTTTCGGCTTCGACAGGCTCGAAGAGTATCTCGCGGGGGGCTTGGACGGTGTCCGGAGAAATCCCGAGTGGGCCGAGCCGATTACCGGGGTCCCCGCCGGGACCATTGAGGACCTTGCGCGCAGGTACGCCGCCGCCCGCCCGGCCGCCCTTGTACCGGGACTCTCCATCCAGCGGGTCCTAGGTGGTGAGGAGGCGGTCCGTTTCGGGGTCGCCCTCCAGGCGGCGACCGGCAACATCGGCGTGACCGGGGGCAGCTCCGGGGGGCGGGGATGGGGAGGCCTCCCCGGGCCCCGATGCGGCAAGATCGATACATTAGACGGTCCGGATACGGTTCGATTCCCGGTTTACCGGTGGCCCGATGTGGTCCTGAGAAATTTCCCGGGGAGCGCTCCCGGACCCGGTGTTCCCGTCCGTGCCCTCTATTCGGTAGGGGGAAACTATCTCGTTCAGGGAAGCGACAATGGTAAGAATAGGCGCGCCTTTTCACATGTCGATTTTGCCGTATGTCACGACCTTTTTCTGACGGATACCGCGGCCTATGCCGATGTAGTTTTTCCCGCGACGAGCTTCCTCGAGCGGGAGGACATTGTCTTTCCCGACGGAAACTATCTCTTCTATTCCCGCAGGTGCGTCGATCCGGTGGGAGAGTCCCGCAGCGACTACGATATCTTCGCCGATCTTGCCGCACGTTTGGGCAGGAGAAGGGATTTCACCGGCGGACGGAGCTGTGAAGAGTGGCTGGAAACGATCCTCCGCGATTCCGAGATCGAGAACATCGAAACCTTTCGCGACACCGGAATCTATGACGGAAAAGACCATATGCGCACCGCCTTTGCCGATTTCGTTAAGGATCCTAAGAAAAATCCCCTTCCGACTCCCTCCGGGAAGATCGAGATCTATTCCGCGGCCTTCGCCGCTACCGGTTTTTCCCCTCTACCCCAGGTACGGACGGCCGGGGAGCCGACACCCGTGGAGGTGTACCCCCTGCGCCTCATAACTCCCCATGCGCGCTACCGGGTAAACTCCCAGAACTTCAATCAAGAGTGGTCCCGGAGCAGGGAAGAGCAGTGCTTATGGCTGCATCCCGACGATGCCCGGGCCAGGAGCATAGAGAACGGAACCGAAGTCGAGGTAAAGAACCGGTCCGGATCACTTATCTGTCCGGTAAGAGTCACCGATTCGGTCCGCCGGGGGGTGGTCAGTCTTCTCCAAGGGGGGTGGGGAGAGCTCAGTGCCAATAATCTGACCTCGACGAAGCCGACAATGCCGAGTTCGGGTTCCCGTACTCACTCGGTACGGGTCGAAGTTTCGAAAAAAGTTAATTGAAATCGGGGTGGATACGCAGTATGGTGAAACCGTACGATGAATCAAGTCCGCGTCGGTTTTTTTATCCCGGTCCTACTCTTCGTTCTCATCTCGCTGTCGGTGATCGGATTCTTCGTGTACAATTTGGTTTTCGTACTTTCGGAGCACACCCGGATTACCGGTGTTCTCGTCGCGGAACCCGCGGAGGCGCGCGTAGGGGAACCGGTAGTCCTCGAGATCAGCTTCTCCGAGCAGTATCAGAGGGTTTACCGCCTCAACTGGTACTCTAAGCCCGCGGGAACCTCCCAAATCAGCTTTCAGCAAGTTACTTTCTCGGATAGAAACTTCGACTCCGAGGGACGGGTCGTTTATCCGACATACGACAGAAAAGCCCGGTTTACCGCCGAGCGGGCCGGGACCTACCGGATCTACGTGGAGGGATTTTACAAACAAAACAATCCCCAGAGGATTGCACGGATCAAGGTCAGGATATTCGAGCCCTAGGTGAAATATTATCAGTGGAGATAAGTTTCTTCCACGTACCGGAGGACGAGGTTCTCCTCCGAGGTGACCCGGATGTCCGATTCCGCCGCCTTCCTGAGAAGATCGTAGATCTTCCGCCGTCTCTGCATATCCTCGGGCATACGGATGCTCAGGCGGCCCGCCCGGGCCATGTCGAAGAGGGGCTCGAGCTTGCCGGGGGAATAACCCCACCGGCGCGCAACCAGTTCGGAAAACCGGCGTTCCTCCTCGGAGAACTCGCCGTCGATGCTTACGAGGATCATGAGATTGTTCAGGGCATAATCCTTGATCTCGTAGAGACCGTCCAGTTCCGCCGGACTGATTTTTCCCTTGAGCTCCCGATTCGAAGCTTTCAGATATTTGTCGAATTCGCCTAGGCTCAGAACATCGGTGACGATCCATTCGCCGGCGGTGCTGTTCAACGGGGTCCCGCAGTAGGCGCAGGCCACATCGAGACTGTCCTGAACGGAAGCCCCGCAGGCGGGGCAGGTGTGGCTATAAAGCGAGCCTTTACTGTGTTTCGAGGCGGCGTTCCGGGACATCTGCAGAACCTCGGTATGGGTCTTGATAACGGGATCGATAATTTCAACCCGGTCGTTGTCGGTAATCTTGACTTTCTGGTAGGAGAAGGTAATCGAAAAACTCAAGACGTTCTTATCCCGTTCCCGTTTCGCGGCGACGAGGGTAACGTCGTTCAAATAGATCCGGTTGTACACAATACGCT
>JBKHAJ010000091.1:0-12062 GCA_046542935.1 Spirochaetia bacterium
AAGCCGGACGGTGATCCGGGGACTCATGAAGATCGCCGCCGGGAAGGTCCTTTCCTTTTCGGAGGACGCCTACCGGATCGTAATCGGAGCGGATTTGGAGTATACCGTACCCCGCGCTCCGATGCTCTCGGAAAAGCCGTCGAAGGGCAAGCTCGAAGCGGGATACACTCCGCCGAAACCGAAGCCGGTAAGCCGGGAAGATGTTGCGACGTTTATTCTCGATGTTATCGAAGAAGGAAAATTTAAAAAAGAAAGCCCGATGATCGGGTACTAGGAGCAACAATAAATGAGCAGTGTCTATCTCATAACCGGAGCCACCGGAAACGTCGGGCGGGAAACGGCGAAGCATCTCAGCGAGGCGGGAGAAACTGTTATCGGGGCCAGGTTCCCCGGGGAAGATGTTAAAGACCCCCTCTCCGGGGTTGAGTACAAGGATTTCGACTTTACCGATGAAACGACCTGGGAACCGGCTCTGGAGGGGGCTACACACCTCTTCCTTATGCGGCCCCCTCATATCTCGAAGATAAAGAGGGACATGGAGCCGTTTATGAGGTACCTCGAAGCCCGGGGGATCGATCAGGTCGTCTTCCTCTCGGTGCAGGGGGCCGAGGCGAACAAGCTGGTCCCCCATCACAAGGTGGAACAAACCCTGAGGGAACTGGACCTGCCCTGGACAATGGTCAGACCGAGCTTCTTCATGCAGAATCTTTCCACTACCCACCTTCCGGAAATTCGGGACGAAAACCGGATCTTCGTTCCCGCGGGGGAAGGGCGGACCAACTTTATAGATGTACGGGACATAGGCGAGGTGACGGCGAAGATCTTGATGGGGGAGGGGCATATCGGGAAGGGTTATACCATAACCGGCGAGCGGAGCTGGTCGTACCGGGAAGTTGCCGAGAGGATGTCGGAAATACTGGGGAAAGAGATCCGATATCACCCGGCCGGGGCGCTCCCCTTTATCCGGTATCAGCGGAAACAGGGGCGAAAGCTCGGCCATGCCTTAGTTATGCTCGCCCTCTACTCGGCGGCCCGGATGGGAAAGGCCGACGGCACCACCGATGCCGCGGAAAAGATCCTGGGGAGAAAGCCCCGGAGTTTGGACGATTTTATCCGGGACCATAGGGCGCTGTTTGTGAATAAGAAGAGTGGGGAGCACGTGGAGTGGGGAAGTCATGTCTGAGGGCGCCGCGGACCGGGCCGGCTTCGGGCTGTGGATCTCGGTCCTCAACAGGGCCGCGACTATCTACTTCTCGAAGGCCCTGAAGCCCTATGGGCTGGGGCCTTCACAGCAGGCCTATCTCCTCTCAATATCTCCCGGGGAAAAGATCCGGCAGGACGAGCTTGCCCGGCGCCTGAGGGTGGACAAGGCGAACGCTGCACGGGCGGTTGCGAAACTCCTGAAATTGGGATATTTGGAAAGGGAGTGCTGCTTTGAAGACCGGAGGGAGAAGCTCGTAAGCCTTACCCCCGCCGGACGGGCCGTCCGGGATAGTGCCGCGGAGATAAGCTCCGGGTGGATCGAAGAACTGAAATCGTCGGTGACGTCTAAGGAATGGGGGGTATTGATTCGGGGTATCGAGAAAATGGCGCGTAAGGGTATGAATTTCGCCGAAGACTATGAACCGGATTTCGATTCGATAATCGAGTAGATATCCCCTCCCGGTATCTCCTCGTCTTCGAGGAGGCGTGAGGCGATTTCGTCGAGGGCTTCCTCGTTCTCTTCGAGGATCTTTCGCGCGGTTTCGTAGGCTCCGTTCAGGAGATCCTTGACCGCCTCGTCGATCCTGCGGTTGGTTTCTTCGCTGTACTGCTTTTCCGAGGCTATCTGCTGGCCGAGGAAGACGTTTTGCCTCTGACTCCCCATGGCCACGTGCTCGAACTCTTTGCTCATCCCCCAGTCGAGGACCATCTTCCGAGCGAGCTTCTGCGCCTCTTTCAGATCGTTTTCCGCTCCGGAGGTAAGGGTGTCGCTTTTGAACTTTTCCGCCGCCCGGCCGCCCATCATCACCGCGAGTCTGTTCTCCAGGTAGGCCAGATCGTAGATATACCGGTCCTCCTCGGGGAGCTGCAGGGTGACCCCCATGGACCGTTCCCGGGGAATGATGGTTACCTTGTGGACCGGCTCGGCATGGGGCAGGGCTGCGGCGACGACGGCGTGGCCCGATTCGTGGAAGCTTACGATCTTTTTCTCCCTGTCGCTCATTACCACGCTGGTCCGTTCGAGGCCCAATATGATCTTGTCCCGGGCCGCTTCCAGGTCTTCCTGGTCGATCTCCTTCTTCTCCTTGCGGACGGCGACCAAGGCCGCTTCGTTGAGGAGATTTTCCAGGTCCGCCCCGCTGAAACCGGGGGTATTGGACGCCATCCGTTCGAGGTCCGCCGAATCGGCCATCGGCTTGTTCCGGGCATGGATCTCGAGGATCTCGAGGCGGTCTTTTTTGGGAGGAAGGTTGGTTGTAACTTGACGGTCGAACCGTCCTGGCCTAAGAAGGGCCCGGTCAAGGATGTCCGGCCTGTTTGTCGCGGCGAGAACGACGGTGCTCTCGTCCCGTTCGAATCCGTCGAGCTCCGAGAGGAGCTGGTTCAGGGTCTGCTCCCGTTCATCGTGCCCCCCTCCTAATCCGGCGCCGCGGCTCCTGCCGATCGAATCGAGCTCGTCTATGAATATGATACTCGGCTGGGTCTTCTTTGCTTCTTTGAAGAGGTTGCGGACTCGAGAGGCCCCGACTCCGACGAACATCTCCATGAAATCGGACCCGGAGATACTGAAGAAGGGTACCTCCGCCTCGCCGGCCACCGCCCTGGCGAGGAGAGTCTTTCCGGTTCCCGGAGGGCCGACTAGAAGCACTCCCTTCGGGGTCTTTGCTCCGAAGTCCTTGAACTTACTCGGATCTTCGAGAAAATCGACGACCTCCTTGAGCTCCCGCTTGGCCGACTCTATTCCGGCGATGTCGTCGAAGGTAGTGTGCTCCCTCCGTTTCCTCTCGTACTTCTTGGCCCTGCTCTCGCCAATCTGAAAGAGCCCCTGTCCGGCGCCTCCCTGACCACCGCCACGGAAGAGACGGAAGAATATCCAGATCAATAATATAAAGGGGAGAATGGCGAACAGAGTATTGAGAAAATTGCCGTCCTCGGCGGGGCGGGTTTCCACACGTACCTGCCGGTTATCGAGCTCCTCGATGAGCTCTTCCGACACTTCGCCGGGATAGTAGGTCAGAAACTGTACGGTCCTTTGTCCCGATCCCTGACCGTCCCGAGCGGAAACCGTCACTTCCGATGCAAAGGTTCCCCGGATGCTGGTCCCCTCGATGACCGCAGACCGGACGTTTCCCTCTTCGAGCTGATCGAGAAAAAACGTGTACGGAACCTGCGCCCGGCCGCCGGCGTTACTGATGAGTGAGACGATCCAGGGAACCGCGAAGAGGAGAACGATGAGAATAAGAATGCCCCATCTCCGCAGGAAACTGCCCCACGGTCCCCCCGGACCGGGTCCCTGCATCCTCGGGCCTCCTGGCCTCCGGGTCGGTTCCTGATCGTCCCGGGGACGATCGTTTTGCCCGGCTTCCCTTTGTGTATGTTCGTTTTCTCTGCCGCTCATAGTGGTATCGCGTCCAATGTAGCGAAAAAAAGGGGCCCCGGATGTAGACCAAATGGGTTATATGCTTGTCTTCGGGAGAACGCTACTTTAAAATTGATGGAACATGATCCCCTTCCCGGTCCGCCGTGGACCCTGACTGTAAAAGAAACCGCCGATAGCTTCTCCCTCGAACTCGATGAGGGACTCGAGTCCGAGACCGCGGAAAGATACCGCGAATTGTACGGTGAAAACCGTCTTCGAGAACAGCCGCGCAAGAGTGCCTGGGCGTTGTTATTGGAGCAGTTCAAGAGCATCATCATCGTTCTCTTAGGAGCAGCCGGGGCCGTGAGCTTCGTCTTCTCAGAACTTCTCGAGGGAGCGGCCATAACCGGGGTCATAATCATCAATACCCTCATCGGATTCATTACCGAGCTCAAGGCGGTACGGTCCATGGAGGCTTTGGAAGAGATGGGGGAGTCCCGAGCAACGGTCCGGAGGGACGGAGAGGTCGAGTCCCTTCCCGCCCGAATGATTGTCGCCGGAGATCTCTTGATCATCGAGCCGGGGGATATCATACCCGCGGACGTCCGCTTGGTAGAAGCGGCCGGGCTCCAGGCCGATGAATCACCCCTGACCGGCGAATCGGTCCCGGTGACGAAGCACACCGATCCCCTCGACCCCGACACCCCCTTGGCCGAGAGGGGGAATATGCTCTACAAGGGGAGCATCATCACCCGGGGGACCGGCCGGGGAGTTGTGACCGCTGTGGGAACCTCCACCGAGCTCGGAAATATTTCCGAGATGGTGGAGGAGGCGGAAGAGGGAAAGACACCGCTGGAAAAGAGGCTCAATCGCTTGGGAAGGGTGCTCATCTACATTACCCTTGCCGTAGCCGCCGCAATAGGTGTCACCGGGATTGCCGCGGGAAGGGAGACCCTCGTTATGATCAAGACGGCCGTCGCCCTGGCCGTGGCGTCCATCCCCGAAGGACTTCCCATCGTGGCGACAATCGCCCTGGCACGGGGGATGTGGATCATGGTCCGTGAAAATGCTCTGATCGGTAATCTCTCGTCGGTAGAGACCCTGGGAACGACAAACGTCATATGCACCGACAAAACCGGCACCCTCACCGAGAACAGGATGACCGCTGAAAGTTTCGAAATCCCCTCCGACGGAGGAGCCGAAACTCTTGACCTAAGCGCATCGGGGGAGTACGGTCCGGAAACGACGGCGGGGAGGGCCTTGAGGATCGGCGCCCTGTGCACCAACGCCGAAACGGGCGACGACCCGGAGGATGTCGTCGGAGATCCCCTCGAAATCGCCCTTCTCGAAGCGGCCGAGGAGCGGGGATTTTCCCGGGGCGGACTTCTCGAGGAGATGCCCGAAGAGCGGGAGGTTGCCTTCGATACCGAGACCAAAATGATGGCGACTATCCATCGGACGGGCGAAGGCTTCTATTACGCGGTGAAGGGGGCCCCCGAGGCGGTTTTCGATGTCTGTACCACCCTGTCGGGGTCCGGCGGAAGGTTTGATGAAACGGTCCGAGGCGGCTGGGCGGAAAAGGTCGAAGAACTCGCGTCGAGGGGGATGCGTCTCATCGCCCTCGCCGAGAAGAAGTCGGAAAACCTGGGGGATGAGCCCTATGAGAACCTCGTCTTTTTAGGGCTCGCCGCCCTTTACGATCCTCCCCGGGAGGGGGTTAAGGACTCGGTAGAGGGGTGCCGGAAGGCGGGAGTCCGAGTGGTCATGGTGACGGGGGATCAGAAAACCACCGCAAGGGAGATCGCCCGCCGGGTGGGAATATACCGTGAGGGCGACCTTGTTGTCGAGGGGAACCGGATCGAAGAGTATCTCGACGCCGGACGGGAGGAAGAGCTCAAACGAGCAGCTGTCTTCGCACGGGTCACGCCCAAACAGAAGCTTACGATCATCCGGCTGTATAAAAAGACGGGCGCGGTGGTCGCCATGACCGGAGACGGGGTCAACGACGCCCCCGCCCTCAAGCAGGCCGATATAGGGGTCTCCATGGGAATTCGCGGCACCGAAGTGGCCCGCGAGGCCTCCGACATGGTGCTGCAGGACGATGCATTGTCGACCATTGTCGCCGCGATCAGAGAGGGAAGGATCATCTTCGGAAATATCAGAAGATTTGTCCTCTACCTGTTATCGGGAAACTTGAGCGAGATCATCGCTGTGGGTATCGCATCCCTCGCCGGGCTTCCCCTTCCCCTTCTGCCTCTCCAGATCCTGTTTTTGAATATGATTACCGATGTTTTTCCGGCCCTTGCCCTCGGGGTCGGCCGCGGCGACGGTGATGTGATGACTCGCGCCGCGCGGGAACCCGGAGAACCGGTGCTCAGACCGGTCCACTGGGGATACATCGTCGGCTACAGCGGAGTCATAGCCGGGGTAGTATTGGGAAGCATGCTCGGGGGGCTTCACTGGCTCGGCGCCGATTCCGCCCGGGTTGTGACATTTAGCTTCTTGACCCTGGGATTCGCGAAAGTGTGGCATGTCTTCAACATGCGCAACCGTTCGAGCGGCATTTTGCGCAACGAGATAACCCGGAACAAATGGGTCTGGGCCGCCGTCGCCGCCTGCGCGGTTCTGCTGGCCGCGGCGGTTTATCTTCCCGGACTTTCCACTGTGCTCGAGACGGTGCGTCCGGGGCCCCGGGGTTGGGCGGTAATTCTCGCAATGAGCTTCATCCCCCTTTTTATGGGGCAAATAGAGAAAGGAATAGCCTGTAAGAAAGGCGGCCGGTCCCTGTTCTAGAGTCCCCGGCGGCAAGGAAAAAGAGTGGCACCACTGCCGCCATGTGTGGTACCCTTCTGCCATGCTCAAGAAGACCTGGATCAGGATAGGCACGTTCGTCGTCTTGACGGGAGCATGCTATCTGTTGTATAGGTGGTTCGTTCAGTCCCACGGCACGGTGGAGTGGCGGGAAGTCTTCACCTCCCGGGAGAACCTCAAAGAATTCGTGAGTCAATTCGATCCCTATGGGCCTTTAGTCTTCTTTGTTCTTCAGACAATGCAGGTAATCCTCGCTCCCATCCCCGGAAATGTTACCGCTTTAGCGGGAGGTGCGATCTTCGGCTTGTGGAAAGGGTTTCTCCTGAGCACCGGGGGGCTTTTAGTCGGCTCCTGCGCCGCCTTCGGAATAGCCCGGTTTTACGGGAGACCCCTCGTAGAGCGATTCGTGAAGCCGGAAACAATCGACAAATATATCGATACGGTCGCGCAGAAACATTTCGTGCTCCTCCTTCTCGTCTTCCTCATGCCCTTCTTTCCGGACGACGCCCTCTGTCTGATCGCGGGTATTTCCGCCCTTCCCTTTCATGTATTCCTGCTCCTCGTTATACTAGGGAGACCGCCGGGAATGTTCGTAAGCAGTCTCGTCGGCTCGGGAATCGCCGTAGTATCCTGGTGGATGTGGATCATCATAGCCGTCGTATCGGGGGCGCTAATCTATTTCGCATACCGGTACAAGGATGTGCTGGATGAGAAGCTGGGATTGGGAAAAGAGCAGGATGATAATGAATCATGATGAAAAAGTAACGCGAATAGCGGAAGCCCTGAAACGAAGACCCAACGGACGGCCGGTGTCGCTGAAGAAAAAGGCGGTCTCTCATCAGGTGCCCAAGAGGCAAGACGCGCAAAGGATGGACGACAAGATAGATATTTCGGACCTGAACGAGGTCCTGTCGATAGATCCGGAGACGAAAATATGTACGGCGGAGCCGGGAGTGACCTTCGCGGATCTTTTAGACACGACCCTGCAATACGGTCTCGTACCGATCATTGTCCCGGAGCTCAAAACCATTACTATCGGGGGCGCCGTGTCGGGATGCTCGGTGGAGTCGGCGTCGTTTCGATATGGAGGTTTTCACGACACCTGCCTGGAGTACGAGGTGATCACCGCGGAAGGGGAAATTATCGAATGCAGGCCCGACGATAGAAACGGTCTTATCTATCAGATGATCCACGGCTCCTTCGGGACCTTAGGGATCTTGTCCAAGCTCACCTTCCGCCTGGTAGAGGCCAAATCCTACGTCCGCCTCGAATACGAACGGTATGAAAAAATGGCGAATTATACCGCCGCGATTTACGACCGGTTCAAGAGGGGTTCAGACGATTTTATCGACGGTATCATTCACGGGGATGATCACTTTACTCTTTGCATCGGGACTTTTACCGGAGTGGCTCCCTACACCAATCGATACACCTGGCTCAAGCCCTTTTACAAGTCCACCCGGGAACTGGATGAAGACTATATGGAGACCCGGGATTACTTCTTCCGTTACGATTCCGACTGTCATTGGATAGCCCGGAATTACGGCCTCGAGAATCCCGTTTTGAGGTTCCTGGTGGGGAAATTCTTCCTCTCCTCTTCGCGGATGCTCAGCCTCGCCCGGAGCTATCCCAATATCTTTAACCGGGGAAGACCTCAGGTTGTTCTCGACGTTTTCGTCCCGTTCAACAGGGTCGAAGATTTCTTGCGTTTCTATATCGATGAGATGGATTATTATCCCCTCTGGGTGGTTCCCTATAAGCTCGTACGCCCGTATGAGTGGCTGAATCCCGAGTACGTCGATGATGAGCTCTTTGTTGATTTCGCCGTCTACGGAATGAAGCCCGCCGATGAAACCGATTATTACCGGCTCATCGAAGAGAAGCTTTTAGAGATCAAGGGGATCAAGACCCTCATCTCCCATAATTCCTACACTCCCGAAGAGTTCTGGCGGGTCTGGAACAAGGAGAACTACGATAAGGTCAAGCGTCGGACCGATCCTCGAAACATTTTTCGAAATATCTACGAAAAAACCCACTCCGCATAAAGACTACAAAGATTGATCTCAAAAAACACCGGGGGAATCGGAGATGGGGTTTTCGTGGGATCAGGAATCTTTACATTCGAAAGCCCATGAAGGGACTGGAAATATCCACGTTGGATACCGTTTTATCGGGAAGATAAAATGAATTCTCCTCCGGTCAAGATCGGCATTCTGAATTTCCAGGGAGCGGCGCAAGACCATATTTCTCACTTGAAAAACCACCACGCCGGGTATGAGCTCGTCCGCAATGGTGAACAACTTCAAACACACAAGCGTGTCTTGGCGACAACTTTTCATCCGGAACTTACCGGGAACAGCGGTTTTCATAAGTGGTTTATTAGAGAGGCGGAGCAATACTCACACCGGCGGGTTCCCGCTTACTGAGCTATAGAAATCCGGTTTACGGCGTGATAATTTCCAGTTCTTCGAAAACGTCAAAATCTCCGGATTTCGAAGTGACGATCGCTTTTGCGCTGTCGGTAAAACAAAGAGAGTGCCCCCGATCGTGGGGATACCACGGGACCGCCCCTTTAAAGGGAGTTGCATAACACCTGTACCTGGAAAACTTCTCCGAGACCGCGGGACTCATCGCGAAGGTACTGAAAGCGAGTGTTGAGAAGATCAAATCCTCGGAAAACATCACCGACGACCCCCTGGAAAAATCCATTAACACTTTGATACGGGGAATTCACGAGGTGACGGAAGCCATGACTACTTCACAGTATGGCGGAGATGTCGTTGGGGAGCGGCCGGCTCGATACGGTATCTACTCCCTATTCCGAATAAGGCTGTCCTGCCGTAGTTCAGAAAGGAGGCGTTCCAGCGCTTCATGCCAGGGATCCCGAAACTGCCGTAGTGCGGCAAGATCACCCGCTTTGGCGACGGTCTCTACACGCTCTGCAAGCGCCTGAAGCTCATCAGCGCAGATTGTTCCCGCCGCTCCCTTAGCGGAATGGGCGAGCCGCTCGATGCCTCGCGGATCATCTGCTTCGAGAGCGGTCTCGAAGGAACCGCGATACCGAATTATACCCTCGACAAACGTACGCAGTATCTCCCGTGCCAGACTTTCGTCATCCAACATACGCTCCATCATGGCGGTGCGGTTCCAGACCGCCTGCGGCACGTCCGGGCCGTCAGCGCAGGCCGCACTCTCGGTCGGCGGGTTGTCAGGCGCCCCTTCGGCGTCCGGGGTGCCGGCGGCCGCGGCCGGCAGCCATTTCTCCAGTACACGGGTGAACGCGTTGAGTTGCACCGGTTTAGTAATATAGTCGTTCATTCCGGCGGCGAGACAGCGCTCCCTGTCCTCCCGCATCGCGTGGCCGGTCATCGCCACGATCGGGATGTACGGATTGCGTACAGCGGACCGGCGGGAGCGTATACGGCGAGTCGCTTCAAGGCCGTCCATCTCGGGCATTTGAACATCCATCAAAACAAGGTCGTACGGGAAGGTTTCAAGCGCCTTGAGCGCTTCTTTCCCGTCGCTGACAGCGTCACCGTAGACACCCAGCTTTCGAAGAATACCGAGCGCGACCATCTGATTAGATATGTTGTCCTCGACAACTAGTATCCGGGCACCGCCTCCGGCCGGTAGGCTCGCCGATTGCCCGGAAGTCTTGCCGCCGGCAGAGCGTACCTCGGGAGTGTGCGGAAGAAGAATGCCACGATCGGGCTCTCCCGAAAGCGTCCGGGAGATTGTGCCGTGGAGCTCACGTCTGTGGATGGGCTTGTGCAAATACCCGGCAAAACCGATTCCCGCGAGTCGTTGCATGTTGCTCCAGGCGTCGAGGGAGGTCAGCATAATCATCGGCGTTCCGGCGAGCCTCTCATCTTGTTGAATTGCGCGTCCGAGCTCTTCCCCGTCCATTTCCGGCATCTGCATATCGATTATCACGATCCGAAACGGCTCGCCATTGTCAACGGCTCGTTTCATTTGCTCAAGCGCCTGCTCACCGCTATCCGCTTCGGCAGGACGCATCTTCCACGAGGAGAGTGTCGTCCGGAGGATCTCACGGTTGGTCGCGTTATCGTCGACGATAAGCACGCGGAGATCCCGCACCTCGTAAGCAGGTGGTTCCACCACCTGCTCCGGTGTTCCCTGCCGGGCAAATTCCACTGTAAACCAGAACTCGGATCCCTTTCCTTCCTCGCTCCGTGCGCCGATCGCTCCGCCCATCAGCTCGACCAGCTGCCGTGAAATAGCGAGCCCGAGGCCCGTACCGCCGTACCGCCGCGTTGTAGACGCGTCGACCTGGGTAAATGATTCGAAGAGCATATCCAGTTTGTCGGCGGGAATACCGATGCCGGTATCACGGACGGTGCAGCACAGCCGTACCGATGCACTCGTGTCCGATGCCTCCGAAGGTTCTCCGTCGAGTGTAAGGCGAATGACTACCTCACCCTCTTCGGTGAACTTAATCGCATTTCCCGCCAGGTTGAAGAGCACCTGCCGCAGGCGTCCGGGATCACCGCGCAGCAGATGCGGAATTGCCGGATCTACACTGTAGAGAAGCTCCAGCCCCTTCTCCTCCGCCCGGAGAGCCAGGGTGGCGGCAAGGTCGCCGACCGTGCTCTCCAGATCGAAGTCGACCATCTCCAGGTCCAGGCGGCCCGACTCGATCTTGGAGTAGTCGAGGATATCGTTGATCAGCGCAAGCAACGACTCACCGCTGTTGCGGACAATTTCGGCATAGTGGCGCTGCGTTGGAGACAGTTCGGTGTCCAGCAGGAGACCCGTCATTCCGATCACCGCGTTCATCGGCGTACGGATTTCGTGGCTCATGTTGGCAAGAAACTCACCTTTTGCCCTGGCGGCGGCTTGCGCTTTTTCGGTGACGCGATTCATCGGCCGGATAACCAGTGCGGGAATGATGAGCCAGACGTTAATGAGAACCGCAGCAAGCAGCAAAAGCCCGGTGAGACCGAAGACGACACCGGCACGAGTAAGGCCGGCCGCTTCAATGGCGGCAACGCGTGCCGTCATGGTCTCCAGCTCGCGCTGCATCGCCTCCTGGGAACCCCGGACGCGGGTCATAGCGAGGGCTGCCTCGTCGCGGCGATTCTCCCGGGAAAGCGAAACAGCCTCTACAAGACGGCGGTACAGATCACGGTACGCGCCGGATAACGTACGGCGATCGTCATACTGGGAAGGGGAGTCGGAGGCACGGAAGCGCTCTTCCATCTCGTACATCGACTCAAAGAGAGTACCCGAAAGGCTGGCGGCGCGGACGAGATTCTCCTCGTTTCCTGTAACGATCCCCTGCATCATATCGGCGATCACGCGCTCAACGCTCAGCGCGATGCGCCGGGAGCGCATCTGCAACTCATCGTGTTCGGCAAAACGTTGTGCCTGTTGCCGAGAGACAACCCCGATCGCACCTATACTCGCGAGGGCAACCACGAGAAACGGTACCCAAAGAGCTCGGTAGGACCGGCTGCGCTTCATCGAACCTCCGAGGACCCGGCAGGGACGTAGCCATGCATGCCGGTCGCCGCACGCCCCGCTTCCGAACCTATATATCGAACGAGATCCAGCGCGGACTCGTTACCCTCGTGATAGACGAGATTAAGCTCCCGGATCATCGGATAGGTGCCCGACTCGATCGACTCCACTTCAGCCGGTATGCCGTCAAGAGTCAGTTTCCTGATCG
>JBKHAJ010000092.1:0-12048 GCA_046542935.1 Spirochaetia bacterium
ACGATTACCCCACGGAAAATCGAAAAAGATCCCAGTCAGCCGGTTTACCTGAAGAACGAGGTAGGCGTAGGTTAGCGCCTGATCGACGAATAGAGGTGTCAGCAGCCGTCCTCCGGCCCGCCCAGCACGACGGGATAGGGGCGCTCCCGTACTATGATCTTAGTCCTCGATACGACCGCCCTGTCCGACCCCATGGGGCGTCATAGATAGCATTTAAACGTAATTATGTTTGCATCCGGGCTGTTCCAACCTTGATGTTTTTCGAACAAAAGAGGTATATTAGTATCAACAATCCCACGCAATAGGAAGGATCAATTATATGTCAAACAAAAATATGGTAACCATCGACGGGAATACCGCCGCGGCGTACGTGGCCCATGCGACGAACGAGGTCATATCGATCTATCCGATTACCCCCTCGTCTCCCATGGGCGAGCTCTCCGACCTCTATTCCGCCCAGGGACGGAAAAACATCTGGGGAACCATCCCTCATGTCGTCGAAATGCAGTCCGAGGCGGGCGCAGCGGGGACCATCCACGGCGCGCTTACTACCGGGGCACTGTCCACCACCTTTACCGCCTCTCAGGGTCTGCTTTTAATGATCCCCAATATGTTCAAGATAGCCGGTGAACTATCTCCGACCGTCTTTCATATCGCCGCCCGGGCCGTCGCGAACCAGGCCCTTTCCATCTTCGGTGACCATTCCGACGTCATGGCCGCCCGGTCTACCGGTTTTGGCATGCTCTGCTCCAACTCGGTGCAGGAAGTCATGGATTTAGGTCTCATTGCCCAGGCCGCGACCTTGGAATCCAGGGTCCCCTTTCTCCACTTCTTCGACGGATTCAGGACCAGTCACGAAATCCAGAAGATCGAAGAAGTCTCTTACGATACGATGAAAAAGCTCATCAAGCCGGAGTTCGTCCAGGCCCATAGGGAACGGGGGCTCAATCCGGAAAAGCCGGCGATCCGGGGAACCAGTCAGAACCCGGACGTCTTCTTCGCCGCCCGGGAAACGGTCAACAAGTACTACGACGCGGCTCCCGCTATCGTCCAGAAGGTTATGGACGAGTTCGCCGAGCTCACCGGACGCCGGTACAAGCTCTTCGACTATGTAGGCGCCCCCGACGCGACCAGGGTCGTCGTCATGATGGGCGCGAGCGCCCAGACCATGGAAGAGACCGTCGACGCCCTGAACGAGAACGGTGAAAAAGTGGGAATCGTCAAGGTCAGGCTGTACCGTCCCTTCAGCGCCGAAGCCATGGTAAAAGCATTCCCTAAGACGGTCAAATCGATCGCCGTCCTCGACATGACCAAGGAACCAGGGTCTCTCGGCGAACCCCTCTACGAGGACGTCCGTACCGCCGTGGGGGAGATGCTCGAAGCGGGCAAGGCCCCCTTCAAGGATTATCCCGTCATCGTTGGAGGCCGGTACGGCTTAGGCCTTTCCCGGCACGGATTGACCCCGGGGATGGCCAAGGGGGTATTGGACAACCTCAAGGGAGGCAATCCGAAGAACCACTTCACCATAGGCATCTACGACGATATGAGCAAGACCAGCTTGGATTTCGACGAAGACTTCCACACCGAAGCTCCGGAGGTGCACCGGTCGATGTTCTTCGGTCTCGGTGCCGACGGCACCGTCGGCGCCAACAAGAACTCGATCAAGATCATCGGAAAGGCCACCGACAACTACACACAAGGGTATTTCGTCTACGACTCGAAGAAGTCCGGTGCTCAAACGGTTTCCCATCTCAGGTTCGGAAAGGACCCGATAAAGAGCACCTACCTGATCACCAAGGCCAACTTCTTAGCGTGTCACAAGTTCAGCTTCTTAGAAAAGTTCGACATGCTTTCCAATATCGAAGAAGGAGGGACCTTTCTCCTCGCCTCACCCTACAGTAAGGACGAGGTGTGGGAACACATCCCCGTGGAGGTCCAGAAGCAGATTATCGACAAGGACCTCAAGTTCTACGTAGTCGACGCCACCGATATAGCCCAGAAGGTGGGTCTAGGCTCACGGATAAACATAATCATGCAGACCGCATTCTTCCTCATCTCAGGCGTACTTCCCGAAGACAAAGCCCTCGAGCTCATCCAGAAGTCGGTGAAGGACACTTACGGAAAGAAAGGCGAAGACGTGGTCAATAAAAATCTCGAGGCCATCGACGCGACCAAGAACAGAATCGAGCCGGTCGATTATCCGAAGGAGACCAAGGGCGACCGGCACATGCAGCTCCCGGTACCGGCGGATGCTCCGAAGTTCGTCCGGGAAGTCATCGGCGAAATCATCGCCGGCCGCGGTCACGAAATCCCGACATCCAAGCTTCCCGACGACGGGACCTATCCCACCGGGACCACCCGGTACGAGAAGCGGAACATAGCCGAGTTCATCCCCGTGTGGGACCCCGAGGTGTGTATCCAGTGCGGCGACTGCTCCGCGGCCTGTCCTCACGCGGTCATCCGAATGAAGGTGTACGATCCGAAATATCTCGAGAAGGCGCCCGCCGCTTTCAAGAGCACCGACGCCAAGGGCAAGGAGTTCGACGGGCAGAAATTCACCATCCAAGTGTCCCCCGAGGACTGTACCGGATGCGGTGTGTGCGTCAACATCTGCCCCGCTTATAAAAAGGTAAACGGCGAGAAGACCGATCACAAGGCGATCAATATGGAAGAGCAGATCCCCTTGAGGGAACAGGAGGCGGAAAACTGGGACTTCTTTCTCGATCTCCCCTACCCCGACAGATCCAAACTCAAGATCAATACTACCAAGGGAAGCCAGCTCATTGAACCGCTGTTCGAGTTTTCCGGCGCCTGCGCCGGATGCGGCGAGACCCCCTACGTCAAGCTGATGTCCCAGCTCTACGGCGACCGCGCAATTATCGCGAACGCAACCGGGTGTTCCTCGATCTACGGAGGAAATCTTCCGACAACTCCCTATACCACCCGCGCCGACGGCTCCGGGCCTTCGTGGTCCAACTCGCTGTTCGAAGACGCCGCCGAGTTCGGTTTCGGTATGCGGCTGACCTCGGACAAGCTGAAAGAATACGGGATGGAGCTGATCGATTCAATCCTCGCGAACGGGAGCCCCGCGGACAAGAACCTCCTTGAGAAGATCCGGAACAATCCTCAGAGCGATTACGAGGAAATCGAGCAGCAACGGACCGACGTCCGCCGGCTCAAGGAAAAGCTCAAGGGTGACGGCTACCGGGAGGCCAAAGAGCTCCTCTCGGTAGCGGATTACCTGATCAATCGGTCGGTATGGATCCTAGGCGGCGACGGCTGGCCTACGACATCGGCTACGGCGGCCTCGACCACGTGTTGGCATCGGGGCGGAACGTCAACGTCCTAGTCCTCGATACCGAGGTCTACTCCAACACCGGTGGCCAGATGTCCAAAGCGACTCCCATCGGGGCCATCGCCAAGTTCGCCGCCGGAGGTAAGGACATCAGGAAGAAGGACCTGGGGATGATGGCCATGTCCTACGGCTACGTCTACGTGGCCCGGGTCTCCATGGGGTACAACCGGATGCAGACCATCAAAGCCTTCCTCGAAGCGGAAGCCTACGACGGGCCGTCCCTCATCATCGCCTACAGCACCTGTATCACTCAGGGCATCAACATGACCAAGGGAATGGACCAGATGAAGGCCGCGGTTACCTCCGGGATGTGGCCCCTTTACCGGTACAATCCCGAACTCGAGGATGAGGGGAAGAACCCCTTAGTACTCGATTCGAAGGAACCGAGTACCGATGTGGCCGATTACATCTACAACGAGGTGCGGTTCAAATCCCTCTTAGCGGCCGATTCCGACCGGGCGGACATGCTCTTGGACAAGCTGAGAAGCCGGGTCGACCGGCAGTACAAGGAATACAAGTATCTCGCCGACCGGCCCTTCTAAGGCCGGTCCGGACAATTCGATACATACCGCCCCTCGGCACCGCCGGGGGGTTTTTTTTATCTATTTCTCTTTCTAAGACTTCCTCTTCGAGCGGGGAGGAAGAGGAATGAATATACTCGTTGCTTCTTTGTAGTCCCGGTAGGCGGGATTGCCGCCGTACTTCTTGTCGTGCTTTTTTTCGAGCATGGGGATACCGCTTACGAAGAGGAGAAGGGCGGTTATAGCCGCGGGACCCAAGACCGCAAGCCAGGCGGCGCCCGTGAGGCTCGGCGCGGCGATCAAAAATATTCCCCACCAGCACAGGACTTCGCCGAAATAGTTGGGATGCCGGGAGTAGCGCCATAGTCCGCTGGAGATGAAATCTCCCTTATTTTCCGGGTTACTCTTGAACCGGTACTTCTGGGCATCCGCGATCGCCTCGAAAATGAAGCCGAAGAGCCATATGCCCCCACCTAAGAAACTCGCCCAGGTAAAAACCGTCCCCTCCAGGCTCATAACGAAGATAACCGGAAAGGATATGAGCCATACCGAAATCGCCTGAAGCAGCCAGAACCGGGCGAAACGCAGGGGCTCGTCCCGCATCCCGTCGAAACGGTCGTCTTTTCCCATGTCGATAATCCGGACCAGGAGGTACCCTCCCAGTCTGATTGCCCATAGTGATGTGACGGCGGCGACCAGGATTTGGACCGGTCGGAAAGCCTGTTCGAGAATCATTAAGACGATCGCGAGCACTAAGAAAGAAAAACTGTAGGAGAGATCGGTAACCTTGTCGGTCTTGAAGCCTGCTGCAAAGGCGAAAAAGACGATCTGGATTCCGAAGCTCACGATGAGGGCGAAGAGAATATTGTAGGTATCGAATCCGAAGAGAATCATAAAAGACCTCCGCTGATGGTATTCTGAACGTCCCGGAGGATCTCCTGGACACTCTTTCCGTCGGGATGTACGGGGTCGAAATACCGTATAGCAATCCGCTTGGGCCGGGGGAAAACCTTTGTCCGGGGAAAAGAATCATATGCGCCGTTTATCGCTACCGGGACCACGGGAAGGCCGAGTTTCTTACTCAAAACGGCGAAAGTTTTCTTGAAGGTTCCCATCTTTCCGTCGTAGGTCCTTGTCCCTTCGGGGAATATTACGATGTTCTTCCCCTGTTTCAGGAGCTCCATCAGACGATTGAAGAGCGATTCAGTCGGCTCATGCAGGTCGAGGAGGATCGAATTGGTCCGCTCGGCGAAGTACCTGCCCATGGATGACTTGAAAAAACGTGACTTCGCCAGGAAGTAAGTGTCCATAAGGGTCCGCCGCGGGAGGGTTCGGGCGAGGATAAAAGGATCGAGAAAACTCTGGTGGTTCGAGACGATAATCGCGGGCTTGCTGAATCGGACGATGTTTTTCCTGAACCTTCTGATACCGAAGAGAAGACTCAGTAAGGGAGACATGAGGAGAAACAGCCCCTTGACCAGCCAGTTGGGTCTCCGCCTAGGGTAATCCTCCACCGGGCGCAGGGTTCCGTCCGCCTCTTCCGCGGCAGGTTTCGCCCCGTTCTCGCGCAGAGTGTGGATATGCTCGGCGAGGCGCACCAGGGTGGGATGGTGCAGAAAGGCGTCCTTGCCGAGCTCGAGGCCGAACCGCTTCCGGATATGGACCCGGAGCTCGAGGAGCTCGAGGGAATCGAGGCCGGCGTCGATCTCGAGGTGGCTCTCCGGTTTTATCATCCTTCCCCGCTCACGGGTCAGATAATCGGCCAGAATCCGGTACTCCTCGAGCTTCGGAGCCTTGCTCCCGGCCGCGGCGGTGTCTTCTCCTTTGGTAATGAGCTCTTTAAGACGGTACCGCTTGATCTTACCCATGGCGGTCTTCGGAAGCTCCTTCGGCGACAGGACGAAATTGAGGATCCGCCGGTACTCCGGAACCTTCCGGTTATAGGTATCGATGACGTCCCACTTGACCGCCTCATGGAGGTTGTGGATGCCCCTCTCCCGAACTAAATCCATGTCGGGATGGATGTAGGCGAGCATTCTTCCCTCCCGTTCGGTGAGAGCTATCTCTTTGATCAGATCGCCCTGTTCGAGGATAACGCGCTCGATCTCCTCGGGATTGAGGTTCTTCCCGTTGGCAAGGACTATCCGTTCGCTCTTGCGGCCGGTCAAAAATATGAATCCTTCATCGTCGATGTAGGCGGTGTCACCGGTGTGGACCCAGCCGTCGCGGACGATTTGTGCGGTCGCATCGGGCTTGTTCAGATAGCCCTGCATCAACCCGGGTCCTCGTGCTAAGAGCTCCCCTTCTTCGATCCTGACATCCACCCCCTTCACCGGGCGGCCCGCGGAACCGGGCTTCCAGGCATCCATGAGGTTGTAGCTGATTAAAGGCCCCATCTCGGTAAGACCGTAACCCTCGATGGTGGGAATGCCTAGGGTCCAGAAGTCCCTGCATACCTGTCCGTTCAGCTTTGCCCCCCCGGAGAGGAATACTTTGAGATTTCCCCCGAACCGGTCATGGACCTTCTTGAAAAGCTTCCGCGAAGTTTCCACCTTGTCGATGCGCCTCGCTAGGGCAAAGAGGAGCCGGGCCACCGGATTGGAACGGACTTTATTCATAATGCTTCGATGGAAAAGATCGTAAAGCCTCGGGACCCCGTTGATAAGACTCACCTTGTACTCGTTGAACAGGCGGAGTATCTCGTCGGAGGTGAGACTCTTTACAAAAACAACGGTGGATCCGAGATACAGAGGACAGATTACGTGCCCCTGGAGGGGGACGGTGTGGTGGAAGGGAAACAGCGCGAGGAGAACATCGTCACCGTCGATGAGCCCGGTTTCGAAGACCGCCTGCATATTGAAGTAGACGCTTCGAAAATTGAGCATGACCCCTTTTGGCTCCCCGGTTGTCCCGGAGGTGTAGAGGATCAGGGCCGTCTTTTCGGGATCCACGGGCAGGGTAAAATCTTCACCCCCGTCGGGCCGCTCCGTTTTCAGTCGTTCGGCCATCTCTTCGAGGATGAGCACCCGGGGGATACCGGTGAGCTTCCCTCGGATCTTTTCGAGGGTTTCCAAGCTCTTCCGGGAAACAAAGACGATCTTAGGCCTGCAATCCTCGAGGACCGCTAAGAGCTCCTGTTCCCCCGCCCCCGCGTCCACCGCGGAATTGATTGCCCCGTGTTTCCACACGGCGTAAAACGCGTAGATCCATTCCGGCCGATTTTCGGCGAAGAGGCAGGTTCTGTCACCCTCGCCGAGCTCGAGCTGCCGTGAAAAGCCGTCGATGTTTATCAAGAGCTCCTCGTAGGAGACCGGCTCGTCGTTATATATCAAGGCTGTCTTCGAAAGTTTACGTATCAGAGGTTCCGTATAGTCGACAAGCTTTTCCATATAATCACCTTTCTATATAATTATATCAGTATATCTCACTCAATATACCGTCACCTCCGGAAGAAGGCAACTCCTGTATCTAGAGTAATGCAGTGGACTCATTCTAGCAAGCTTTGGTACACTACATACATGACACGCATACTCCTCGACTGCGATCCCGGTCACGACGACATGGCGGCCATCCTCCTCGCCGTGGGCTCTCGGGAAATCGATCTTCAAGGGATAACCACCGTCGCGGGCAACCAGACCGCCGAGAAAACCTTTCTCAATGCGCGGAAGACCCTGGCTCTTCTCGACAGGGAAGATATTCCGGTCTATCCGGGAGCCGAACGGCCTCTGGTCCGCCCCCTAGTCACGGCGCCGGGGATCCACGGCAAGAGCGGCCTCGACGGGGCCGAGCTCCCGGAACCGAAGGAAAAACCCAATACCGAGCACGCAGTGGATTTCCTCGAACGGACCCTCCTCGCCGACGGTGCGGACGGCACGGGGGGGATTACCGTCGTCGCCACGGGTCCTTTGACGAATGTAGCGCTCCTTCTCCTGAAAGCTCCCCGAGTAAGAGAAAGAATAGATCGTCTCGTTATTATGGGAGGAGGATCAGCCGCTTCGAACGTTACCCCCGCCGCGGAGTTCAATATATACGTAGATCCCGAAGCGGCCCGGACGGTGTTCGCCTCAGGACTTCCTATTACCTTAGTCACCCTGGACATCACCAATACCGCTCTTTTCACCGACGCCGATATCCGGAGGCTCGAAGAGTCCTCGGGAAGGGTTTCTCCGAAGGTGGGGGGACTCTTGAGGTTCTTCTACACTATGAACAAGAACCGCTTCCACCTCGCGGGAGCGCCCCTCCACGATCCCCTGACGATCGCTTATGTAATCCGCCCTGAAGTGATCGCCACCCGGCCGGTCTTCGTGGATGTCGAGACCCAGGGAGAGCTTACCCGGGGACAAACGGTGATCGATTTCTTCGGGGTAACCGGAATCCCCGCGAATGTCGAAGTTTCGACCGGGCTCGACCTCGACCTCTACAAGCGGCTCCTCTTCGACTCTATTTCCCGGTTCGATTAACGGAGCCGAGGGCACTCCAATTACCCGTCTCGGGAATTTATTAGTATCTTGAATCATGAGGAGAGATACTATGAAATCTACGTTACTATTTCTATTTATCATACCCGCCTTGCTTATAACCGCAGAGGGCATTGCCTTTGCACAGGATTCTATGTCCCCCGCCGATACAAACGTCACTTATCCGGGACCCGACGGAGTCACTCTCGAAGGGTACCTCGCGGTTCCCTCGGGCTCCGGGAGACTGCCCGCGGTTCTCATGATCCACGAATGGTGGGGCTTGAACCGGGACACCGCCCTCTTGGCCGACGCCCTCGCGGAAGAGGGATTCGTCGTCCTTGCCCCTGACGCTTTTCGGGGAAGCGTCGCCCAAACTCCGTCGAAGGCCCGCAGTCAGATATCCGAAACCCCGCAGGAGCAGATAGCCGCCGACCTCGACGCCGCCTTGGAGTATTTAAAGGCCCACGGGAGGAGTGACCCCGATCGAATCGCCTCGCTGGGTTTCTGTTTCGGAGGGACCCAGTCTATGTACATGGGCACGCGTCGTCCCGAGCTCGCCGCCGTGGTCATCTTCTACGGCTCCGGGCCCATCCGGGACCCGGAAGAGTTGGGCAGTATGCGCCGAGCGGGACCTGTCTTGGGTATTTACGGCGAGGAAGACGGAAGCATCCCGGTGTCCTCGGTCCGCGAATTCGAGTCCGCCCTGGATGAGCGCAACGTCGAGAACTCAATCCTCATCTATGAAGGTGTCGGACACGCCTTCGTCAAGAGCGATACCTATGACAACGGAGGCACCGCGGAACGGGCCTGGAGGAAGATGGTGTCCTTTCTGAAAGACAACCTCATGTAAAATATTCGCAGGAGGGAATAATGAACACCGATATACTCTACGATCTCTACACGGGTAGGCGAAACGATATCGAGGAATCGATCGTCCTTACCGAGCCGTCGGACCGGGCGGCGGACCTTGCCGCAAAGTACAGGGCCCTCCAACAGGAATATCCGCCGGGAAGCCTGGAAACGGAAAGCAGGGTCCCCGGCGAGCTCCTCGACAAGATGAGGGGCCTCGGCCTGTTCGGGCTTACCGTGCCCGAGGAGTACGGCGGTCTCGGCTTCTCCCTTACCGACTATCTGTACACGGTCTCGGTCATGGCCGAGACCGATATGAGCCTCGCCATCATCCCCCTCGCCCATCTTTCCATCGGGATCAAGGGAATCCTTCTGTTCGGCAGCGAGGAGCAGAAAAAAAAATACCTTCCTTCCGCGGCGGACGGAAGCACCATATACGCCTACGCCTTGACCGAGCCGAAGATAGGTTCCGACGCCCGGCATATCGAAACGGAGGCGGTACCTTCGGACGACGGCTCCCATTACACCCTGAACGGTACTAAGACCTACATCACCAACGGAGGATACGCGGGGGGGCTCACCGTGTTCGCGCAGATTCCCCGGAACGACGACAGGGCACCGGAGATGGGCGCCTTCGTCGTGAACACCTCCGCGAAAGGGGTCACTGTAGGGGACGACATGCCCAAAATGGGGCTGCATGTGAGCTCTACAACCATGATACGTTTCAAGGATGTCGATGTTCCCAAGGAAAACCTTCTAGGCTCTCCCGGAGAAGGGTTCAAAATAGCGATGACCATTCTCAATTACGGGCGCTTGGGATTAGGAGCGGCCTCGGCGGGGGCAATCCGCAGATCGGTAACCGATATGATCGACCGGGCCGTTTCCCGGAAGCAGTTCGGCAGGCCTATAGGCGAATACGAGCTTATTCGGGAGATGATCGGAAGGGCCCGAATCAAGGAGAGACAGATCTGGGGGATCACCGCCTATACAGCGGGGCTTCTCGAGAAGGATCCCTTAGGAAACGTCGCCTCGGAGAGCTCTCATACCAAGCTCTACGGGACCGAGGAGGCCTGGAACGTCCTCTACGATGCCCTGCAGACTGCGGGGGGCTCCGGGTATCTGGCGACACAGCCGTTCGAAAAGCGTATGCGTGACTTCAGGGTCACCACCGTCTTCGAGGGGACCTCGGAAATCCACTCCATATATCCTCCTCTTATGGTCATGCGGGAATTGAGCAAGGAACTCGAGGGGAGGGCGAAGATCCTTCAATTCCTCGCGCTCAAGCGGATGGCTTTGAGATCGGCACGGGTCAAACTTCCCCGAAATCAGAACCTCGACCGGCGAACCGCCTCGAAGGTAGGCCGGGAGATGAGCGCGTCGGTCAAAATGATACGGAAAAAGATCGCCTACGGAATGATCCGCTACGGAAAGCGGGTATCCGAGCGGGAGTTCTTTCTCCGCCGGATTACCCGATTGAGTCTTTCGGTGTATCTCCTCATCTCCCTTCTCATCCTTCACCGGGATACCGAGGAGGTCGAATCCCGGAAACTCACCGAAGAAGCGATGCGGTATACGATGAGCCGAAGCGCCCGCTATCGGAAGCTCTTAGCCGACGAGATCCTAAAAGAACACTCCACCCTCAGGGCCGCCGACGCGGTCCTCGAGAAAGCGATTTGAATGTCCGTCCTCAGCCGCCGGAGGAATCGATACGTTCCGCGAAACCTTCGGGCGGAGCGAACCGGACTTCCGCGCTGCCGCCGGCCCGTTGATTCTTCCGAATTCTCTCGGCATGTTCGAGAAAGGGTCCGCTTCCCAGCGTATTCGCCCAGCGAAAGAGACCTCCCCGGAAGGGAGGAAAGCCGGTTCCGAGTATAAGCGCCATATCAACGTCGTCGGAGGACGAGGCGATCTCTTCGTTCAAGGCCCTGACGGCTTCGAAAAGCATGGGGAGCATAAGCCGCATCCGGACGGACTCCGCGGCGGTGTCCTCCTTAGGCATGCCCTTTTTATCCTTTGAGTCCGTTACCCCTTCGAGAAGCTCTGTAATCCGCGGGTTGAGCCCTTCGCCCTTCTTACCGTAGAGGTAGAAACCCTCCCCCGACTTCTCGCCGAGGAGCTTTTCCTCTTTACCTATCCTAGAGAAGAGAGGGGACACTTCCATCCGTTTCCCGTAGGCTTCGGCTAAAACCTTCGCGACCTCGAATCCGATATCGATCCCGATCATATCCATAAGCTTGAAGGGACCCATCGGCCAGCCGAAATCCTTCATCACCTTATCGATCTTCTTTATCCCGACCCCCTCGCCGGCTAGGTAAGCGGCCTCGTTGAGGTAGGGCATCAGGAGGCGGTTGACTAAAAATCCGGGGCAGTCACCCACGACCACCGGGACCTTGCCGAGCTGCTTGGCCGTCTTGACCGCCGCGGCCACCGCCCAATCCTTCGATTTCGGACCCGACACAACCTCTACGAGGGGCATCCGGGAGGGGGGATTGAAGAAGTGCATCCCCACGAACCTCTCGGGATGCTTGAATCCTCCGGCGAGACCGTCCACGGTGAGGCTCGAAGTGTTGGTGGCGACCACCGCGTCCCTCGGAAGGAATTCCTCGAGCTCGCCGTACACCTTCTTCTTGAGACCGGGCTTCTCGATAATCGCCTCGATCACGAAGGGGAGGGAAGCGAACCCCGAGTAGTCGGTGGTCCCGGTGGCAAGGTTCTCCTGCCGGGCGGCTTCCTTGGGTTCGATCTTCTTCTTGGAGATGATTTTTTGATTGGTCTCGTGGATAGTTTTGAAACCGGTAGCCAAGGCCTTCCAATTGATGTCCTTCATACGGACGGGAATATCCTTGTGGGTAAAGAGCCAGGCGAT
>JBKHAJ010000093.1:0-12042 GCA_046542935.1 Spirochaetia bacterium
AGATAAGAAAATATTCAAAGCCGCCGAAGATCCCGCCGTTTCGAAAGAGCGGAGACGTTATATTTTAGACATGTTCCCCTACCCCTCCTCGGCGGGGCTCCACGTGGGTCATCCCGAGGGGTATACCGCAACCGACATCTACTGCCGGTTCCTCCGGATGAACGGCTACAACGTCCTCCATCCCATGGGGTTCGACGCCTTCGGGCTTCCCGCGGAGAACTATGCCATCAAAACGGGAACCCATCCGAGGATCTCCACCGAAGAAAATATCGCCCGCTTCCGGAAGCAGATAAAGAGTTTAGGCTTCTCCTACGACTGGGACCGGGAGATCTCCACACACAAGCCGGATTACTATAAGTGGACACAGTGGATATTCCTGAAGCTGTTCGAAAAGGGTCTCGCCTATGAGGCGACCATGCCCATCAACTGGTGTCCCTCGTGTAAGACCGGTCTTGCCAACGAGGAGGTCAATGCCGGCCGGTGCGAACGGTGCGACGAGGAGGTAACCCGTAAGGATATACGCCAGTGGATGCTCAAGATTACCGAGTACGCCGAGGAGCTTCTAAGCGGCCTGGACGATCTCGACTGGTCCGACGCCATCAAAACGATGCAGCGCAACTGGATAGGTAAGAGCGTCGGCGCCAATGTTCTGTTCCGCCTCGAGAACGGGGAAGACCGGATAGAGGTCTACACCACCCGTCCGGACACCCTTTTCGGAGCAACCTACATGGTCCTCGCTCCGGAACACCCCCTTGTCGAAAAGATTACCACCGGCACCCACAAAAGCGCGGTGGAAGATTATCGGGAAGAAGCGCGGAAGAAATCGGACCTCGAACGGACCGACCTTGCCAAAGAGAAGACCGGAGTCTTCACCGGGGCCTACGCAATCAATCCGGTGAACGGGAAAAAGGTCCCGATATGGATTTCCGATTATATCTTACTGAGCTACGGGACCGGAGCGATTATGGCGGTCCCCGCCCACGACGAGCGGGACTTCGAGTTCGCGAAGAAGTTCGATCTTCCCATTGTACAGGTGGTTAGTTCCGACGGCTCGATATATCCCATGACCGAGGCCGATCCGCGGCCCGGAATCGCCGTCAACTCCGGAGAATTCGACGGGCTAAAGACACCGGAGTTCAAGAAGAGTATCGTACAGTGGCTCGAAGAGCGGAAGTTGGGCTCCCGGGCGGTCAATTACAAGCTCAGAGACTGGATCTTCTCCCGGCAGCGGTATTGGGGCGAACCGATCCCCCTGGTCCACTGCGCACAGTGCGGAACCGTGCCCGTGCCCGAAGATCAGCTTCCCCTGACCCTTCCCGAAGTCGAAAAGTACACCCCCACCGGGACCGGGGAATCCCCCTTGGCGGCCATCGACGAATGGGTGAATACCGACTGCCCCTCCTGCGGCGGACCCGCGAAGAGGGAGACAAACACCATGCCCCAATGGGCGGGGAGCTGCTGGTACTACCTCAGATACCTTGACCCGGACAATCCGAATATCTTCGCCTCCCGGGATAAGGTGGACTACTGGATGCCCGTGGATGTCTACGTAGGAGGAGCCGAACACGCTGTTCTCCACCTCCTCTACTCCCGGTTCTGGCATAAGGTCCTCTACGATTTAGGATACGTCAACACCCCCGAGCCTTTCCTCCGGCTGGTCAACCAGGGGATGATCCTGGGCGAAGGGGGAGTCAAGATGTCCAAGTCCTTGGGAAACGTCATCAACCCCGACGATATCATCGCGGAGTTCGGCGCGGACAGCATGCGGATGTACGAGATGTTCATGGGGCCCTTAGAGGTTTCCAAGCCCTGGTCGACCAGCGGAATCTCAGGAGTCCACCGCTTCCTGGACAGAGTATGGCGGTTGTCCGAAAGAAAGATAAACGACGCCGAACCCCCGGAGCATCTCAAAAAGGTGCTTCACAAGACCATCAAGAAGGTCACCGAAGACACCGGTTCGATGGCCTTCAACACCGCCATAGCCCAGATGATGATCTACGTCAACGAGAACTTCAAAGAAGAGGAGCTGTACCGGAAGATATTCGAGCCCTTTGTTCTCCTCCTAGCTCCTTACGCACCCCACCTTGCCGAGGAAATCTGGGAGCGGCTCGGCCGGGAGCCTTCGGTCTCTCAGCAGAATTGGCCCGAGTGGATCGAGGAGTTCACCGTCGAAGACCGGGTGACCGTAGTAGTCCAGATAAACGGAAAGCTCCGCGGCAAAACGGAGCTTCCCGCGGGAACCGACAAATCGGAGATGGAAAAGAAGGCCTTGGAGATCGACCGGATCAAGGAGCTCCTGGAAGGAAAGACTGTACGTAAGGTGATCACCGTCCCCGACAAGCTCGTGAACATCGTAGCGGGCTGACCGATGAGCAATCGGACCACCGAGCGGCGCGAAAAGGTGCGCGCCTGGATGTCCCGGGAGGGGATCGACGCCGCGGTCGTGGATGACGCCGAGGGGAGGCGCAATCCGGCCCTTCGGTACCTAAGCGGGATGCCTTCCGACGGACTCCTCTTCCTCTTCGCCGACCATCCCTCGATCCTCGTACCCTGGGACGTCAACCTCGCGGAGAATCTGGCATCGGTCGAAGAGATCATTCCCTATGGAAACTACGAAAGGCGTCTCGAACGGGCCGTCGCCGAGGTGATCGGGGAGGTTCTCGGTCCTTCAGGACCCGATCATCCGGTAGTCGAGGTAGGCGGTTCGACTCCGGCCCCTCTTCTCGAAAAGCTCCGCCGTTCCGCCCCCTTCCGATTCCTCTGCCGGGAGGAGGGCATCGACGACTTCATCGACACCTCGAGGATGATCAAGGACCCCGAGGAGATCGAGCTGTACCGGGAGCTCGCCCGGCGGACCGACCGGCTCATCCAGTTTATGACGGAAGAATCGAAGTCGGGAGGAATAACGAGCGAGCTCGATTTAGCGATGCTTATCGAAGGTGAGGCTCGGAAGAACGACGGAGAGGGGACCGGATTCGACACCATCGTCGCGGGACCGAACAGGAGCTTTGCGATCCATGCGCACCCGAGCTTTTCCGACGCCCCGTTCCTGCCGCCGGAAGGCCCGGGAATGAGCTTAGTCGATTTCGGAATCCTCCTCGAGGGGTATACCTCCGACGTTACCGTACCCTTCCTGACCGGCCGCCTCGAGCCCCGGCAGGAAAGAATGGCCGGGCTCGTTGAAGATGCATACGTCCTTGCCGCGGAGACGGCGGGACCCGGCGTATCCACCTTCGAGCTCGCCCGCGCCGTTACCGTCTTCTTCGAGCGACACGACGCGGTCATGCCCCACTCCCTCGGCCACGGCATAGGCCTCGCCGCCCACGAGTCCCCTTTTATCCGGGACAGAGAGGACGAGACCACCCTTCTTAGACCCGGAATGGTTATCACCCTCGAACCGGGGCTCTACGATCCTGATCTCGGCGGAATACGGTTGGAAAACGACTTCCTGATTACCGCGGGGGGCGCCGAGCCCCTTACCACCGCCCGGACAGTCCGTATCCGGCGGAGGTGACGGCCCGCCACTCCGTGCCGTCCGCCGTAAGATGAATCCACTCTTTACCTCCTTCACGGAAGAACCAATGCTCCCCCGGGGTAACCTCGATTTCGAGCCCCTCCGCCTCGGTCGATTCAACGTCCCCGACACAGGGGTTCCCCGAAATCCAGCTTCCGGACGGCGCTACACTCGGGGGGAGGAGTACACGGTACCCTTCCGCGGGACGAATCAAATCCGCCCTGAAGTTTCCCGTGGCTAGGGCGATCTCCAGACGGCGAAGATCTACCTTCCAGGGATCATCTCCGGCACGGGAGCGAAACTCAGCGGCGAAACGGGGCACGTTGAAAGACTTGACGGGGGAAGAGCTCGAAACCGGGCGAGAGGAAGATCCTCGAGAGCACGTATATAGGACCTCCGCCGCCGGTCCGAGATCGAAGGAAAGCTCTACGGCGGTCCCGGCTGTTCCGGATAAGGAAGTAAAGCCCCCGGCGGGTTTCAAACGGACACTTCCGCATCCTATTTCAGGATACGCGAGGACCGGAACGTACCTTTCCGCGGGAAGCTCGAGTATGACCGACCGGGAGGAGACATCGATTCTGCATTCCCCGTGGGGCCACTCAATTCGATACGCCTCTATAAACCTTTCTCCGCTCCACGGCTGCGGAATGGGGGGAAGAAAAAGTTCCGTGTATCGGTACGAATCGAAGATCCTGCATCCGTGAAAAGCGATTCCGATACCCACGAGCAGGACCAAAACGGGTTTCCGACTGTTCACGTACCCTCCTTACTAGGGGTAAACAGTCTCTCCGCTACTCCCGCTTCAGATCTTCTCTATATATTTCCCGAATTTCCCGGAGTATCTCCCGGTATTCTTCACTCCTATAGTCGGGGTACGTCCAATCGAGGGACATGAAGTCCTTTTTCCGATACATCAGGGTTATCTCACCGTAGATACCGTCACGGAGAGGAATGCGGTGGGCGTTGTCCTTGGTGGTGGCCAGGATAAGTCGGGAGAGATCCAAGAGTCCCGGGTCGAGGTTGACCCGCCGGTTTCCGGAGACCGATAAGTGTTCCTCTATCTCGTTCGTGGCAAGCTTGATCTCCGGCAGCTCGGCGGGATCGACATGCTCGGCGAAGGAGAGGAAATACCTGAGTAAATCTCCTCCCATCTCCCCGCGATAGTAATCGGTAAAATCAAAGGGGATGGTTCTGCTCCGATAATCCACCCGTCCGAACCGATCGACGAGAACTTTCACGATATCCCCCGCCTCTATGTCCGGAACGGTGATAATACCTATAACAAGTTTCTTTGCCTCGAACTGTGTCGTTTTGCCCATACCTATGCTTGCTATATTACAGTCTATCCGATATTCTACAATCTATGGAAGCGGACGCCGATTTTCAGACGGTATTGACCGAAGCCCTCTTCAACAAACGCGAACACCTCGACCGGCATGCCCTTCCGGTCCTCAAGGACCAGTTTCGCGTCTTCCAGACGGGCTTCCAGAGTATCTACAAGATCCTCTTACGGAAATCCATGGTTCAAGAAGACCCCTACCGGCTGGACAAGAAGTTATCCGAGGTCACCATTCCCTCGAAGGACCCCTTCGGTGAGTCTTCCCGGTTCGAGCAGCTGAGCCTGAGGCTCTCCGATTACGACGCGCAGCTCGAGTTTATCAACAGCTATTACAACTTCACCGTCGAATTCCTTAACATGGAAAGGATCAAGCTTCTCGCCGAGCTCCTCAAGTATTACCGATGGGACCAGCTGACCGAGTCCTCATCTAATCTCAACACCCGCGTCCTCGCCGAAGCCGTCGGCAGGATCAAACAGGGAGGCGACCAGCTCTCCATCAATCTCATCGCCGATGCGCTGAACGTTCTCGATAGGGCTACGAAAAAAATCATGGCCGTCCTCAAAGAGGTGTCCGACTACCATCGGGAGAGCTACAAGCTCGAGTTTCGGCAAACCGTCCTTTCGTATCTGAATATTACTCCCGACCAGCTCAGGGACAGGATAGACGATGTGCTTCAACAGGTCAAACGGAAGTTTTCGGCCAATATGGGAGACAAACCCTTCTATCAGGCCCTGATAATCGAGGTCCTCCAGGAAGAGTTCGGCAGCGAGAGGGACCGTCTGCGCGGCGAGCTCATGCAGAAGATCGCCGTTAAAGAGGACCAACCGAAGAAAAAAAAGAAAGAAGCCGCCTTTAAAACGATCCTCTTAGACGGAATTCGGATCATGTCCTCGGCGAGTATCCATATGGAAACAGCTATGAGGAAGCTCGACGAAGCCAATCTGCTGCTGATAAACCGGAAGCTCTCCTTCGGAGAGCGGTTCCGCCGCTGGATCATGAACATCGGCGGAACCCAGGATGAAGATCAATACTACGACGTCGAGTTCTTCGACACCAAGACGGGGACCACCCAGACCGAACGGATAAACTTTACCAAATTCAAAGAGGAAGTCGAGAACAAGTCACGGCTCTTCGGCGCTCTCGCCAGCAAAGTGACCTCCCAGTACAGAAGGTTGGAGTCTTCTCCGGAGGATCAGGTCTTCCAGTTCTTCAGCCGCAACCTCGAATCGCTTCAAATGATTCTCAAACGGCTCCCCGCTCTGGATACCTACTTCAAGAGCGAGATACCCAAAGAACAACGAAACTTGATACGGGGCGTCAAGATCGAGATGAACGGGGTCAAAAATGCCTACATCAAGGCAAACCAGAAGAAGCACGAATACGTTTCCAAAAAAGAGGAACAGGAACAGCTGAAGAAGCTCGGTATAAATCCTCAGGAATAGATCCGGGCGGAAAATCAGGCCCGGTAAAGACCTAAGACACGGAATTCCTCCGCCTCGGTCTTTAAGTCCTCCACGGCGGAGTGAAAGTCTTCGAGATTTTCAGGGACTTCGATATCCACATAAAACATGTACTCCCAGGGTTTCCCGAGAATCGGACGGGATTCGAGCTTTTTCATATTGAGCTTTCGCGCGGCGAGCTTCTGCAGAAGTGAATAGAGAGCACCCGGGCGGTCGGGAACCGAGAACACCATGGACGCTTTGCTGGGTTTCTCGATTTCGGAATGGTCCGCGGACGCGAGGATCGCAAAACGGGTATAGTTACGGGGGTTGGTCTCGATTCCCTGCTTGAGAACTTCCATCTTATAGACCCGGGCGGCTTCACTTCCGGCGATAGCCGCATTCTCCGGTTTTCCCTCACCGGCGATAAATTCCACCGAGCCGGCGGTGTCGTAGAAGGGAATCCTCTCCCACTGGGGGAACCGTCCGAGGAAAACGGAGCACTGGGCAAGTCCTTGGGGATGGGAATAGACCTTCCTGATGTCCTCGATGGTTGCCCCGGGGACCCCTATGAGGTTGTGCTCGATCCGGATCTTTTGCTCCCCTACGATTTTAATGTCTGGATACTGAAGAAGAAGATCGTAGTTTTCATGGATCGACCCCGATAAGGAATTCTCCAAGGGTATGATCCCGTAATCCGCAACGCCCGTCAGGACCTGCCTGAATACATCTTCAAAACGCTGACAGGGATGAGCTTTCGTTCCGGATTGCCCGAAGTAGTGATGAAGGGCTGTCTCACTGTAGGCTCCCTCTTCTCCCTGGAAGGCGACAACCTTATCGGTGTCGGCTGCGGCGACCCGGTAACTGGGCTTCTCCTTCCGCTCTCCCCGTTCGGGGAGCCGGGCAAGCTCCTTCCCTAAAACGGGAGTCAAAGCCTCGATATCGCGAAGAAGCTTTTCGAGCTGGTTGGGATAGAGACTCTGGGGCCCGTCGGAAAGCGCCGTGTCCGGGTCGGGATGCATCTCGACGATGAGTCCGTCCGCGCCCGCCGCGACGGCGGCAAGTGCCAGGGGAGGTACCTTGGCTCTGATTCCCGTGGCGTGGCTTGGATCGACGATTACGGGAAGATGACTCAGTTTCTTGACAACCGGAATCGCGGAGATGTCCAGAGTATTCCGGGTGTAGGTCTCGAAAGTCCGTATCCCCCGCTCGCAGAGGATCACATCGTCGGTCCCATGGGCTAGGAGATACTCCGCCGCCATCAGCCACTCCTCGATGGTTGCGGAAAGCCCCCGCTTGAGGATGACCGGTTTCCCGATCGCCCCGAGACGCTTGAGGAGCTCGAAGTTCTGCATGTTCCGGGCCCCGACCTGGAAGGCGTCGATATACTCCTTCATCATATCCACGTGCTCCGCCGCCACGATCTCGCTGACGACAGGCATCCCCTCCCGCTCACCGGCCTCTTTCAGATACTTAAGCCCCTCTTCTCCCAGCCCCTGGAAGGAATAAGGAGAGGTCCGCGGCTTGTATGCCCCTCCCCGAAGCATGACCGCCCCCGCCTCCCGGGCCTCGGCGGCCGCGGACAGGATCTGCTCCCGGGACTCGACGGCGCAGGGGCCGGCTATGACGCTGATGCGGAGTCCCCCGATCTTGACCGGTCCCATCTCTACGATGGTGTCCTCCCGCTTGAGCTCCCGTGAGGCGAGCTTATAGGGTTTACTGATAGGTATGACCCGTTCGACTCCGGGCAGGATCGCCACCTGCCGTACATCCACCGCGGAGATCCCCACGGCTCCGATGACGGTCTCTTCCTCTCCGACGATTTCCCTGAGCCGATAACCCTTACCCTCGAGAAAACGCTTGAGGTCTTCTTTTTCAGAGTCTCTTATACTCTTGGAAAGTACGATAATCATGATCGGTGCCGCCTAAGGTTATCGGTAATCCCGGATAGCTTTCTCGAAGCCCTCGAAGGACCCCTTTATGACCTCCTCCGATACGCAGAAGGCTATGCGGAAATATCCGGGAAGTCCGAACCCCCTGCCGGGTACGGTCAAAATCCGATCCTGCTGCAGCCGGGAGACGAACCGTATATCATCCCCCCCCGGAGCTCGAGGCATCAGATAAAAAGTGCCCTTCGGTTCGACGAACTCGTACCCCATGTCGGCGAGAGCGCCGCAGAGGAGATCCCGCCTCTTCTTATAGACGGCCGGATCGACGCCCACCCCCTGCAGCTGAGAGACGACCCGCTGCATAAGAGCCGGTGCGTTTACGAAACCCAAAATCCTCGTGCACAGGATAAGCGCCCCCATCAGCCGTTCAACGTCGCCGGCCTCGGGATGCACGGATATATAGCCGATCCGTTCCCCCGGGACGGAGAGATCCTTTGAATGGGAGGTAACGATGATGGTGTTCCGATATAGAGGGAAGAGCGGCGGGACCGTAGTTCCGTCGAAGACGATCTTCCGGTAGGGCTCATCGCTTATGAGGTAGATCTCCCGGCCGAACTCCCGGCTCTTCTTTTCGAGGATTTCCGCGAGACCTTTAAGAGTCTCTTCGGGATAGACGAACCCGGTGGGATTGTTCGGGGAGTTGATAATAACCGCGGCGGTCCGCTCGTTTATCGCCCGTTCGAAGTTTTCGACGTTCAGATCGAAATCAGCCCTGCCGGGAACCGGGACCAGCTTGCCTCCGTGATTTCCCGCATAGAAGGTATACTCCATAAAAAAGGGGGTGGTAACCAGAACTTCCTCACCGTGACTTAGGATCGACTTGAGCACGACGTTCATGCCCCCTCCGGCGCCGCAGGACATAACGATCCGGTCGGCGGGCACCTCGACTTTCTGCTCCTCAGATACGTACGATGCTATCCGCTCCCGTACCTCGGCTAACCCCGCGTTCGGCATGTAGGCGTGAACACCCGCTTCATTTTCGGCGGCCGTTTTCTTCAAGATGTCGAAGAAGAGCTCCGGCGGATCAGCGTCGGGATTCCCGAGACTGAAATCGTACACCTTATCCGCGCCGTACTCGGCCTTTAACTGTGCTCCCGTCTCGAACATCTTCCGTATCCAGGAAGAGCGTTCCATCATCTCCGCTACTCGTGCCGATATGCCCATACACTTAAGCTCCTTTTATGCGCAAGTCCACGAAGAATATCACAAAACCGCGGGATGATGCAAAGGTGGATTTCCTCGGAGGCGGGATGGAAAATTTGCTTTTACTGAGTGATTATATTATCTTCTTTTACAGCAGATTAAACGATAGGAGGAACGCAATGGCTGAATGGTTTCCGCTTCCGAAAGAATTAGAGATGCCCCATCAAGGGCATGGACAACATCTGTGCGTGGCACAGACGATGAATTACATCCAAACGAACTTAGAGGACTACAAAAAACTTGTTCGAGACGGACAATACGTCTGCAAGAACTGCGGGCGTGTGGCGCACAACGCCGAAAATCTGTGCGCCCCTGATAAGCTGTAGTTTTTAAAGCCGGCGGCCTGAGGCGCCGGCTATTTTATACCTTTAGAGTTCATACCTCCCGGATGTCGAGGATCTCCTCGACGTAAGGTTCCACGACCGCCGGGAGGTCTTCTTTATCGATTCCCTCGAGCTTGAGGGTGCAGACAGCGTTGCTGGGGTCCTCGCCTAAGAAGGTCCCTATGGATATTATGTTTCCCCCGGCATCGGCTATGGCCGAGGCCATCTGGGCTATCTCACCCTTCTTCTCGGGAATCAGCAGGGTGGCCCGGATACCCTTCTTTCGGGTCCCGAAGAGCTCGATTAAGAGCTTGAAAACGTCGGACTCGGTCACGATCCCGACGATTTTCTCCTTCCGCATTACCGGAAGTCCCCCAATGTCATTGTCCGCCATAATACGGGCGGCGTCTTCGATAAGCGTATCCTCGTCGACGGTGAGGACCTTCTTGGTCATGACCTTATCTACGGTGAGCTTGCCTAAGAGAGCGCTCATCTCGTAAACGCTCAATGTGGAAGCGGGGGAAGGGGAAGCATAGAGGATATCCTTCTCCGCCGTAATACCCACGAGGCGGTTGGATTCGTCGAGAACCGGTAAACGGTGGATCTTTTCTTTCCGCATCAACGCCTGGGCGTCGGTTACGGGGGTCGACGGTCTGACGGTGATGGGATTATGAGTCATGATCTTGGATACCTTCATGAAAGCCTCCTTTTTTATACCCGCACGCCTATATGCCGAGATAGGCTTTGCGGACTTCTTCGTTCTGGAGAAGCTTGTCCGCCGAATCGGCGAGCTTGACGGCCCCGTTTTCCATGACGTAGCCCCGGTGGGCGACCTTGAGGGCCATATTCGCGTTCTGCTCGACTAAGAAAATGGTTGTCTTGTTTTCCTCATTGATCTTCTTGATAATATCGAAAATCTGGAGGACGATCAGGGGTGCGAGTCCCAAGGAGGGCTCGTCTAGGAGGAGAAGCTTCGGCCTCGCCATGATGGCTCTCGATATGGCAAGCATCTGCTGCTCTCCCCCGCTCAAAGTCCCTCCTGACTGGTTCCGCCTTTCGGCTATGATGGGAAAGAGTTCGTAGATGTACTCTATGTCCCTTCGAATGGCTGCCTTATCGGTCCTCAAATACGCTCCCATATCCAGGTTCTCCTGGACCGATAGGTAGGGAAAGATCCGCCGCCCCTCGGGGACCTGGGAAATTCCCATCTGGACCACCTCGTCGGGGTCCTTTTGGGTAAGTTCTTCGCCTAGAAATGTAATCGACCCGGATCGGGGGGGGACGATCCCGCAGACCGACATGAGGGTCGTCGACTTTCCCGCTCCGTTAGCGCCGATCAGAGTTATGATCTCTTTCTCGTCGACCCGGATGTTCACATCTTTGAGGGCCTGTATGTTTCCGTAAAAGGTCTGTACGTTCTTGAGTTCAAGCATCGATCTCTTCTCCTAGGTAGGCCTTGATGACCGCGGAGTTCCCCTTGATCTCCTCGGGCGTTCCGGAAGCGATAAGCTTACCGTAATCGAGGACGAAAATACGCTCGGAGATATTCATAACTAAGCTCATGTCGTGTTCGATCAAGAGGATTGAGATTTTTTCGGTCTCCCTTAGCCGGTAGATGAGCTTGTTCAAATCCTTGGTCTCCTGAGGATTCATTCCCGCCGCCGGCTCGTCTAGAAGGAGAATAAAGGGATCGGTGGCCAGAGCCCGGGCGATCTCGAGCCTCCTCTGTGCCCCGTAGGGGAGGTTCTTAGCGAGCTCGTTGACCCATATATCGAGGCCTATCTTTTTGAGTATGTCGTAACTCTCCTCGATTACCCGTTCCTCCTCCTTCACAGTTCCCCGGTTCCGGAAAACCGCCCCGAAAACCCCCGCCTTGAGCCTGCAGTGTCTGCCGATCATAACGTTCTCGAGGACCGTCATATTCTGAAAAAGGCGGATGTTCTGGAAGGTCCGGGCGAGTCCCCGTTCGGTGACCTTGTTGGCCTTGAGGCCGTTGAGTCGCTCTTCTTCCCGCCCGGGGGGATTGATTCGGATGTCCCCGGCGGTGGGTCTATGAAGCCCGGTTATGCAGTTGAACAAGGTGGTTTTACCGGCGCCGTTCGGTCCTATGAGGGCCGCGATCTCGCCGTCTTTGACGTCGAGGTCCACGTGATCGACGGCCCGAAGCCCGCCGAAATCCATGGTAACTCCGTGAATGTCCAGGACCGACGGACTCATGAGCGGACCTCCTCTTCGTGCTGTTGCTCTTCCGGTTTGAATGTAAATACGCTCCGC
>JBKHAJ010000094.1:0-12027 GCA_046542935.1 Spirochaetia bacterium
GACCTCGGGCCTCGGCGGCATGAGCGGCGCCCAGCCGAAGGCGGCGGTCATCGCATGCAACACCGCCTCCGTGGCGGCCCTGTCCTCCTTAAGGGAACGGTTTCCGATCCCCTTCGTGGGAGTGGTCCCCGCGGTCAAGCCCGCGGCGGAACAATCGGCGAGGCGGACGATCGGGGTTTTTGCCACCAGCCGCACCGTCGAGGACGCCTACACCCGGAATCTTATCGAGAACTTCGCCTCCGACTGCAGGGTATTTTCCTATCCCGGAGGCGACACCGTCACATACGTAGAAGAACGGTATCTCCGGGAAACCGAAGAAGAACGGATGAGGTACGTGGAGGGCATCTGCGCACCCTTCCGTAGCGACGGGATAGATACCCTCGTCCTCGGATGCACCCATTTCGTCTATTTATCGGAGCTCTTCGGGCGGGTGCTCGGAGAGGGTGTTAGAATCGTGGAATCCCGGGAGGGAGTGTGCCGGCAGATTGTACGGGTCCTCGGGAAAAACGGTCTTCTCCGGACGAAACGGTCCGGCCCCGACACCCTCTACACAACCGGCGGAGCAGACGGGAGGGGAAGCCTCCTCGAGGAATTCTGTCTCAGCTTCGGTCTCGAGTACCGCGGCGGACTGGAAACCGGGTGACGGGATGACCGGAAGAATCCACTACGGCATCAATAACATCTACACGGTACGGACCGAATCGGGAGAGCTCCTGGAATGCCGGATCAAGGGGAAGGTCCTACGGGGCGGACCGGTCTACAATCCTTTGTGCCCTGTAGACCGCGTGGAAATAGACACCGCGGGTGCGGTCCCGGGGCAGGGGCTCATTACGGGGAGACTCCCCCGGACGAATGACCTGACCCGGTGGAACCGCAAACGTCAAGCCCCGCAGGTGCTCGCGGCTAACGTGGACCGGTGCATCTGTATATTATCGCCGCAGAATCCTCCCTTCCGTCCCCGTTTCGCGGACCGGGTTATAGTTTCCGCGATGCGCACGGGAATTCCCGTGACGGTGCTCCTCAACAAGATCGATCTCGGCTCGAAGCCCGCTATAGAAGAGCGCCTCGAGGTCTTCGCCGGTCTCGGATGCGGAGTCATAACAACGAGCGCCGAAACGGGAGAGGGGTTCGACGCGGTGCGCGGTGTCCTCAAGGGACGGACCACCGTCCTCCTTGGTCAGTCGGGAGTGGGAAAGTCCACCCTGGTCAACCGCCTCATCCCGGGGGCGAACCAAAAGACCCGGGATATCTCTGAGAAACACAACCGGGGCAGGCATACCACCGTCTACGCGCTCCTCCTCGAGGGAGAGGGGTTCGAGATCATCGATACCCCGGGGATCCGGGAAATCGAGATCTACGGCATCGAAAGCTGTGAGCTCGAGGGGTACTTCCCCGATTTTTCGCCGTACCGGGGGGAGTGCAGATTTCCCTCGTGTACCCATCTCCACGAGCCGGACTGCGGGGTAATTCGGGCGGCTGAGGAAGGGATCATACATCCCGACCGGTATGAGAGCTACATGAGGATGTATATCGACTTAGAGGAACGGGAAAAGGGTGCGTATGGAAAGACATACGGTTGAGCTCCTGGAGTTCGAAAAAATACGCACGGAGCTCGCGGGGTACTGCCGAAGCGGCGAAGGGAAAGAACTCCTTTTCGAACAGGATTTTATCCGCTCACCGGGGGAGTTCGATCATTTCACCACCCTCGTGACCCACTACCGGGCGCTTCTCGAGTCGGGGGGACCCTTTCCCGAGGTTGATTTTCCCCCGGTGTCCCCAATTCTCGACAAGCTCGACGCCCATGGAACGGTCCTAGAATCGGAAGAGGCCGCCCGGCTCGGACGATACGTGAGGTCGGCGGACCGGCTCAAAAACTATCTTGTGAATCGGGAGGAGCGGGACCGGGAACAGCAGAGTGTCTCTCTTCCCGGAGACAGCCCTCTGCTCGAAGAGGCCCGAAACATACCCGAGGCGGGAAGCCGAATCAGGAGGATTTTTTCGGTAGTAACCGAAGAGGGAGAAATCGACGAATCGATCCCGGAGCTCAAAAACATCCGCCGGCGGATCATGTCGATACACCGGGAGATCGAAGGGATCGCCTCGGGATACCTGCACAAGGCGGAATTCCGCGGCTGCTGGCAGAACGATGTCCCGGGACAGAAGGAAGGACGGACCGTGCTGCCGCTGAAATCGTCCCATCGCGGAAGGGTTCAGGGAATCGTCCACGAGGTTTCCTCGAGCGGGGCCACCCTCTTTATCGAGCCCATGGAGATAGTGGAGAAGAACAATCAGCTCACCTACGAGGAGAACCTCTACCGCAAGGAGGTCCACCGCATCTTACGAGAGCTTACCGAAGACCTCCGTCCCGACGGGGAAATTTTCCGCCTTGCGGTGAGCGTCGTCTCGTTCCTCGATACCGTTTACGCCCGGAGCAGGTACGCAATCCATCGAAATTGCCGCCCCGCTGCAAGATCGGAAGGTAACTTTCACCTGAACGAGGCCCGTCATCCCCTTTTAGGCGAATCCGCGGTTCCCATTACCCTGCGCCTTTCCGGAGATACACGGTGTCTGGTCATTTCCGGGCCGAATACCGGAGGAAAGACGGTAGGTTTGAAGACCGCGGGACTCTTTGTTTTGATGAACCAGTACGGGATGCAGATTCCCGCGGGGGAAGATTCGGCGCTCCCCCTCTACGAGAGTATCTTCGCGGATATCGGAGATGAGCAGAGTATCGAGTATTCCCTGTCTACCTTTTCGGGGCACATGACCCGGATAAGCCGGATTTGCGACGCCGCCACCGACCGCTCCCTGGTGCTCTTAGACGAGCTCGGAAGCGGGACCGATATCGAAGAGGGAGCAGCCCTGGCCATGGCTGTCCTCGATCACCTCGGGAAAAAGAACGCCACTACCCTGGTCACCACGCACCAGAGTATCCTCAAGAACTACGCTTTTACCCGGCCGGGGGCCGACAATGCCAGTGTCGAGTTCGATCCCGTGGCCTTGAAGCCGCTGTACAGGATCATCCCGGGCATTCCCGGAGAGAGCCACGCCTTGGAAATCGCCGAACAGGTGGGGATGAACTCACGGATTATCGAAACCGCCGCCGGATACCGGGAGGGAAAGAAGACCGACGTTTCCCGGATGATCGAAGAGATATCTTCCAAAAAGCGTGAGCTCGACGAGAAGGAAACGGAGCTCGCCGGGAGGCTCGAAGAGATGATCTCCCGGGAAGCGGATTTGTCCCGAAAAGAGGCCGACCTCGATGCTCGGGAAGCATCTTTGAAAGGGGAAGAGGCCACGGAGCTCAAATCCTTCATCCGGGAAAGCAGAAAGCGGTTCGAAAACCTGGTCCGGGAGCTCCGGGAAGGGGAGCTCAAGCGTGAGGAAATCAAGCGGTCTAAGGAGTTTGTTCAGGAGCTCGAAGAAAAGCAGGCCGAGGAGGAAGAGAAAGCCCGGGAGCTTTCAGAGAGGGCCGCGGCAAGAGCTCCCGCAGAGACCGCCGAGGAGTCCCCCGGCCGCCTGGAACCCGGAACCGAAGTCCTCGTGGGGGATAAAAAGCGCCGGGGAACGATAGTCCGGGAGGGCAAAAAGGGTTCCTGGATCGTCGCGGTGGGAAATATGAAAATGTCGGTGGACGAGGAGGAGTTGAGCCTCCCTCGGGCGAAGAAAGACCGGAGGGTGAGCGTGGATTACGATTCCTCCGCGGCGAAGCCCTCCCTAATCCTCGATATACGGGGTATGCGCTACGAAGAGGCGGCCGCCGCACTCAGCGGTCAGCTCGACCAGGCCCTCGTGAGCGGACTTCACAGCTTCGAGATAATCCATGGAAAGGGTGAAGGAGTCCTGCAGAAGGCGGTGCAGGACGTCCTGTCCCGGCACCCGGGGGTGGAAAACTTCCGTTTCGCCCGTCCCGAGGCGGGGGGCTACGGAAAAACAATCGTCGATATTGCCGCCGGGTGATTGCAAAAAGGTAAAAAAGTCTATATTCTAAGTTTTATCATGACTGAAAAAACTCGGCGTATCGTCATCTCAGTGATGTTTCTCAGCGCTCTGACGGGACTGTTGAGCGTCTCGTGCATCGATTCGGACACCCGGATAGGGATAAACGCGGACGGCTCGGGATCGGTCGAGCTCACCTATACGGTCTCACCTCTGGTGATGAGCTTAGGCGCCCTCGACGAGGACAATCCTGTTTTTCCCCTGCCGGTGTCACGGGACGACTTCGTTAGGACCGCTTCGGGTATATCCGGACTCGAGCTCGGAGATTACTCCTCCCGTGAGGACGAGGACGGAGTCCACATTACCGCGGAGCTCACGTTTCTCACGGCTGATGCGCTGAACGAATTTATCGGTACCGAAGAGGGTGAGTTTTCCCTTACCGGGGACGCCGGACTCAACCGGCTTCGCTACGTCATTTACGATGCTCCCGATGTGGAGATAGCCGAAGAGAGCGTCACCCTCGCCCGGGATTTCTTTTCACAGAGCTTCCTCAGGTTCACCCTCGATACCCCGGCGGAGGTACAAAGCTCCACTTTGGGAACGATAAGCGGAAATCGGAGGAGTATCACCCTGGAGCTCAATACCGCGGAGCTTATTATCGACAATCAGGACGTGATTTGGGAGGTCACCTGGTAAAATGCTCCATCCGGGTATTCAGGAGTGGGAGCGGAAACTCAAGGTGGTCTTCGACGAGATCGACGATTACCTGGAAGACATCTACGGAGGCCGATACAAGCTCCACCCGGCGCGACCCGCCCGGGGAAAGACGGCGAACAAAGGACACGACGGGTTGTTCAACGTCGGGGCGACCTTTTCGGCCGGATTCGGCTCGAAATACGGACGGGGATACGTCGTCGAGGTGGATATGGTTACCCTCGAATCGGTGCCCCGGGAGGTTCAGATGAACATCGAAGCCGACGTGATGAGGCTTCTTCGCGAAAAGATAGACACCTATATGCCCGAACAGCGGGTCAGTATAGACAAAGACGGCAACGTCATCAAAATTTATGGAGATTTCGGACATGCGGGATAAATTTAAAAAATTCATCCGGATACTCAAGATCGAGCTCGAGGAATCGGAACAGGACCTCCGCTTCCACGAAAACCTTCAAAAACAGCGGGAAGAGGCGGGGGAGATAACCCAGTACGTCTTTCGGGAGAACATGAATCTCCTAAAAAACGAAATTTCCGGTGTCCGGGAAATTCTCTACTCGGTGGACGATATGATCGAGAATAGGGACGACTACGAAAGCTTTACCGAAATGGTGGACGCCCTCAAACGCAAAGTCAAGGCCAAGTTAGACCGGAGCACCAGTGCTCGAGCGGTCTACGATATCGTCTCGCGGAAGATAGACAAGGTCCTCAAATACGTGCAGGACGAATCCTGACGCCTTGATCGAAGGCGGGGCTACGCATACAATGTAGGCATACCAACGGGTAAGGATAGAAAAATGGATATTCAGTTGCAGGAACTCATCGAAAAGATAAAGACCGACGGAGTACAGAGCGCCGAACAACAGGCCGAGACTATCGTCGCCGATGCCCGGAAGCGGGCCGACGAAATCGTCGCTGAAGCAAAAAAGAAGGCGGACGGTATAGTTCGAGAGGCGAAGCGGGACGCCGACCGGACCGTTCAGGCGGGAGAAGAGGCCCTCGTCCAAGCCGGCAGGGACCTTATCCTCTCTTTAGAGAAGAAAATTATCCAAATTTTCGACGAGGTGGTCCGATCTGAAACCGCCGCGACTCTCGCGGGAAAAGGTTTGGAAGAGGTCTTAGTCGCTCTCGTTACAGGGTGGGTCGAGAAACAGAACGCCGACATCTCGGTCCTCCTGTCCAAAGAGGAATTCGAAAAGCTCGAGGGACGTCTCACGTCACGCCTTGCCGAAGAGTTTAAGAAGGGAGTCGAGATCAAACCGGTCGATTCGGTGGATTCGGGTTTTCTGATCGAAGAGAAGGGCGGAAGCTCCTATTACAACTTTACCGCTTCCGGACTCGCCGAAATCCTCGCCGAATTCGTAAATCCACGGCTCGAAGAGGTCTTGAGAAAGGCCGCGGCCCGGGAGGAGTAGCCCGCTTTGAGCGCATACTATTACGCGGTTGCGGCTCTTCCGGCCCTCTCCTACACGGAACAGCCCGGGATGGAGTACGAAGTTTTTCTCGACTTCCTCGAAGATCAGCTGAGTCCCGCGGACTACGCACTGCTCGAAGCCGTCCGCTTCGGCGATACCGAACATAGGCCCGGTGATAAGCCGGTACTCAAGGCCTGGAAACGGTGGGAGAGGACCCTGAGGAACGAGCTCGTCCGGTACCGGGCTTCCCGGCTGCGGAAGGATCCCGAAGACTATTTCAGAGAAGGCGAGGAAACCCTCGCTCCCGTGCGTACCGCCAAAGAGGTTTTCGATGCCGAAAATCCCCTGGAAGGGGAAGAACGGTTCGACAAGAGCAGATGGATGTATCTGGAAGAACTCGAAACGGGGCATTACTTCGATTTGGAGAGAGTGATTATCTATTCCCTCAAGCTTCAGCTTCTCGAGCGGAAAGCACTCCGTACACGGGAGGAGGGAATAGCGAATTTCAGCGATATTCTCGAAAAAGTTGAATCACACAATGCATAGCAAGTTCGGAGTTATAATATGAAAAGTACAGGCAGAGTGGTAGGCGTTAACGGAAACATGGTCACCGTCGAGGTCGACGGCGACGTATCTCTCAACGAGGTAGGATACGTTAACGTAGGAGATCAAAAACTCAAATCCGAGGTCATACGTATCCGGGGGTCCCGGGCGGAGCTCCAGGTATTCGAAATGACAAAAGGAATCGGAATTGACGACACCGTTGACTTCACGCAGGAGATGCTCGCGGTCAAGCTCGGACCGGGGCTCCTTCAGCAGATCTACGACGGACTGCAGAACCCTCTGCCGGAGCTCGCCGAACAGTGCGGCTTTTTCCTGAAGCGGGGGGTATATCTGAATGCCTTAGATACCGAAAAAAGGTGGAAGTTTACTCCCCAGGTGCGAGAGGGGGACACCCTGACCCGCGCCGATATCATCGGCACCGTACCGGAGGGAATCTTCGATCACCGGGTCATGGTCCCTTTCAATATGTACGACACCTATACGGTGAAGAGTATCGTGTCGGAGGGCGAGTACACCATCGATGAGACTGTCGTCGTGGTGACCGACTCCCGGGGGAACACTCATAATCTGACCATGTGTTTCGATTGGCCTGTCAAGAGAGCCATAGATGCCTATGCGGAAAGAATGAAACCCACCGAGCCGATGGTCACCAAAATCCGGATCATCGATACCTTTATTCCCGTGGCCCGGGGGGGGACTTACTGTATTCCCGGGCCTTTCGGGGCGGGCAAGACGGTCCTCCAGCAGGTGACCAGCCGGAACGCGGAGGTGGATATCGTAATTATCGCCGCCTGCGGCGAGCGTGCCGGCGAGGTCGTGGAAACGTTGAGGGAATTCCCCGAGCTCATAGATCCGAGGACCGGCCGGACCCTGATGGAGCGGACGGTTATCATCTGTAACACCAGCTCCATGCCGGTCGCCGCCCGGGAGGCCTCGGTTTACACCGCGGTGACCATCGCCGAGTACTATCGTCAGATGGGCTTGAATATACTCCTCCTCGCGGACTCCACCTCCCGGTGGGCCCAGGCCATGCGGGAAATGTCCGGCCGTCTCGAAGAGATTCCCGGGGAAGAGGCCTTCCCCGCGTACCTGGAATCGGTCATAGCGGGTTTCTACGAGCGGGCCGGAGTGGTACGCCTGAAGAGCGGTGAGACGGGAGCGGTTACCATCGGCGGAACGGTCAGCCCCGCCGGCGGAAACTTCGAGGAGCCGGTAACCCAGGCGACCTTGAAAGTGGTCGGTGCCTTCCACGGGCTGTCCCGGGAGCGCTCCGACGCGCGGAAGTATCCCGCTATCCATCCCTTGGAGAGTTGGAGTAAATATCCGGGACTCATCGACGAATCACTGACCGAATACGCCCGGTCGATTCTTTTCCGGGGTAACGAGGTCGACCAGATGATGAAGGTCGTCGGTGAAGAGGGTACCAGTCTCGATGATTACATTCTCTTCCTGAAGAGCGATTTCTTAGACGGTGTCTATCTCCAGCAGGACAGCTTCGACCCCGTGGACAGCTCGGTGAGTCCGGAGCGGCAACGATACATTTTCGATATTATTTTCGACGTCCTTTCCGCCCGGCTCGACTTGGGCAGCAAGGAGGAAGCCCGGGGGTATTTCAACCAGCTCAGGCAGATGTTCCTCGATTTCAACAGCGCGGAGTGGAAATCGGACGGCTTTACCCGGATCGAGAGTGAAATTCGGAAACAGCTCGACGAGAAGATGATCGGCAGAGACAGACACGCGGAAGAAATCTTAGAAGAAGGTAAGACCGGAGTGGAAGAATGAGAAAGGTATACAGTAAAATTGAAGCGATTGCCGGAAACGTCATAACCGTTTCCGCGACGGGAGTCAGATACAGCGAGCTCGCGGAGGTAACCTCGGCGCACGGAAAATCGTTAGCGGAGGTAATACGTTTAAACGGCGACGAGGTCAGCCTTCAGGTTTTCGCGGGGGGACGGGGAATCTCCACCGGGGACGAGGTGCGTTTCCTCGGGCACCCCATGAAGGTGTCCTTTTCGGACAACCTCTTAGGAAGGATATTTACCGGAAGCGGGATACCCCGGGACAAGGGCCCCGAGCTTACCGAGAATCTGATCGAAATAGGCGGACCCTCGGTCAATCCGGCACGGCGGATAATTCCCCGGAACATGATCCGGACGGGAATTCCCATGATCGATGTATTCAACTCCCTAGTGGAATCTCAGAAGCTTCCTATCTTTTCGGTTTCCGGCGAACCCTACAACCAGCTCCTTGCGCGGATCGCCATGCAGGCGGAAGTCGATATGATAATACTCGGAGGTATCGGGCTCAAATACGACGATTACCTCTACTTTCGGGATACCCTCGAGGAGGGCGGAGCCTTGAGCAGGACGATCTTCTTCGTCCATACCGCCTCCGACCCCATCGTCGAGGCCCTTTTGGTCCCCGATATCGCCCTCGCGGTGGCGGAAAAGTTCGCCTTGACCGGGAAGAAGGTCTTGGTCCTGCTGACCGACATGACGAACTTCGCCGACGCCCTCAAAGAGATAGCCATAACCATGGAACAGGTCCCCTCGAACCGGGGGTACCCCGGCGACCTCTACAGTCAGCTGGCTTCACGGTACGAGAAGGCGGTCGACTTCGAAGGGGCCGGCTCTATTACCACCCTCGCGGTGACGACCATGCCCGGCGACGACGTGACGCACCCCATTCCCGACAATACCGGGTACATAACCGAGGGGCAGTACTACCTGAGAAACGGGAGGATCGAGCCCTTCGGAAGCCTCTCGAGGCTCAAGCAGCTTGTCAACAAGGATACACGGGAGGACCACAGGAGCCTCATGGACGGAATGATCAAACTCTACGCGGCCTACAAGGAGTCGTTGGAGAAAAAATCCATGGGTTTCCGGATGAACGAGTGGGACCAGAAGCTCCTTAAATACGGCGAGCTCTTCGAGCGTGAGATGATGGATCTTTCGGTGAACATCCCCCTCGAGGAGGCGCTGGATAAGGGATGGAGCATCTTGGCGGAGTGTTTTACTCCGGAAGAAGCCGGTATGCGTTCCGATCTCTTGAAGAAATTCTGGCCTGAGCAGGAACCGGTCGAACCCGCCGAGGCTGTACACGGTTAGGCTGTAAAAGGATAGTATGGCTAACATCAAGCTGACCAAGAACGAGCTCAAGAAGCAGAAAGACGCGCTGAAGCGGTACGAACGCTATCTTCCGACCCTCGTCCTCAAGAAGCAGCAGCTCCAGATGGTCATCCGGCAGGTGGAGGCCCAGGAGAGGCAGAAGCGGCACGAGAAGGAGGCGGTCAAGACGAAAATAGACCGATGGGTCGCGGTTTTCGGCGAACCCGCCTCGCTGGACGAGCTCCTCGGCGTGGAAGAAGTCGTTACCGAAATCGGCAACATAGCCGGAGTCGATATACCGGTCTTCAAGGATATCCGTTTTTGGGAGACCGAATACGACCTTTTCGAGACGCCCCTCTGGGTGGATACCGCCATAGAGGAACTCAAGAAACTCGTCGCCCTCGAGGAGGAATCACGGATCCTCAGGGAACAGGCGGAGCTTTTGAACCAGGAACTCAGAATAACCAGTCAGAGGGTCAACCTCTTCGAAAAGGTGAAGATCCCCGAAACCCGGGAAAATATTCGAACAATTCAGATTTATCTTGGTGACCAGCAAACGGCGGCGGTTGTACGGGGCAAGATAGCAAAGAAAAAACTGGTGGAGGCTGAATCGAAATGATCGCTCCCATGAAAAAAACGACGATTATTACCCTCGATAAAGATAAGCGGGAAACCCTCGAAGACCTCCGGACCCTAGGGATACTCCACCTGCGTATCGAGGAGGTCCGTAGCGACGAAGCCGATATCCTAGACGGCGAGAGGGACACCTTCGAACGGGCCTTAGCGGTACTTCCCCTTAAGGAGGACGCCGAAAAGAGGGATGGCCGTCCCAAAAAGCTCCACGACCGGCCTATCAAGGATGCCGAAGAAATTCTGAGTCTGGCCGAACGGAGACGACAGCTGGCGGATGAGCACGAGCATCTCAGAAGAGAGCACGAACGGATGACCCTGTGGGGTGATTTCGATCCAAGGGAAATTCCTGAGCTCGAAAACCACGGGGTATACATCCGGTTTTACGAAAGCACGCCCGAAGAGTACGAAGAGTTAGATACCGGGGCGGTTACCTTCGAGGTGTACCGGAGCAAAACGCTCGTTAGGTACGTCGCCGTATATACCTCCGCTGAGCGGATAAACGAGGAGTATCTCGTCGAGCTTCCCGACCGGAGTCTCTCATCGATCGAGAAAGAGATGAAGGGCATCGAAAGGAAAATCGAGACCTTGGACAAAGAATTCGACGAGTATGCCCTTTCCCGAGACGGCCTCGAGTCGGGACTCGAGCGGGTCTTAGAGGCTCTCGAGTTCGAGCACGCCCATGCGGGAATGGACAATGAAGAGGGGATAGCCTTCGTAACCGGATTCATTCCCGAGAAAAAGCTTCCGGAGCTGAAAAAAGCGGCGGCGGAGAACGGATGGGGTCTGACGGCCGACGATCCGGATGAGGAAGACACGGTCCCTACCCAGGTCAAGAATCCGAGGTGGATAAGCATAATTCGCCCCGTCTTCGATCTCTTGGGTACCGTTCCCGGTTACCGGGAGTACGATATAAGCTTTTTCTTCCTTGTCTTCTTCAGCATATTTTTCGCGATGATTATCGGCGACGCCGGGTATGGGGTAATCCTCTTCATCGGCGCCTTCCTGGGAATCATCACGGGAATCCGTTCCGGAAAGGGAGTTTCCCGGGGGACAGCGCTGCTTGCGGTCTTGAGCTTGACCACCCTAGGTTGGGGAACAATAACCGGTACGTGGTTCGGATCACAGGAGATCGTGGACCGGACCTTTCTGTCCAACCTGGTTATCGAAAGGATAAGTACCTTTGATCCCAGGAGCAGCGAGACGGTCAAGTATATAACCTTTGTTCTCGGAACTATACAGATAAGCATTGCCCACATCTGGAACTTTATAAGCGAGATACGCAAGAAGCCCCGGATAAAAGCTTTCGCCCAGCTCGGGTGGTTCATGGCGGTCCTCGGTCTTTACTATCTGGTCCTCAATCTGGTATTGAGCGGCACCAAATACCCCATGCCCCAGTTCGCTCTCTACCTCCTGATCGGGGGATTCACCTTCGTCATACTGTTCTCCAAGCAGGAGGGGAACTTCTTCAAAGGGATCTTAAACGGTATCGGAGGCTTTCTGACCACCTTCTTGGACGGAATAGGGGCCTTTTCCGATATTATATCGTACATCCGCCTATTCGCCGTAGGTCTCGCCTCCGTGGAGATCGCCCAGAGTTTCAACGAGATGGCCGCGGGCAGCGGCAGCGGAGTGGCGGGAATCATCGGCGGGGTAAT
>JBKHAJ010000095.1:0-11958 GCA_046542935.1 Spirochaetia bacterium
CCCGCGTCGATTCCGGAATCTATTGAGGATGAGGAAATAGATACGTTTATAGATGCTCTCACGCGGATTCAAAGCAGACAGAAAGACTATCAGACGGAGGCTCAAGAACTCGTCGGAGAATCACCCCTATCTGAGCAGCGATTAAATGAGATAAATCAAATCAAGAACAATTTTCCCGAGGAGGAAGAGACTATAACCCCCGATGAATCACGACAGTACGACAGGGTCATGAGTTCTTTAGAAGAGTTGAACAGAGATTTTCAGGAAGAAACAATAACTATTATTCAGGACGAAGGCATGACTCCGGAGCGTTTCCAGGTAGTAGCGAACTATATAAATGCTAACCCGGAGGTTCTCGAAGAACGGATGAACTGAACGTAATTCTGAAACGCGCCGAGAACGCCCGGGCCGCGCTGCCCGAGGGAGGTGCAGGCTTTAAACGGGTGCCCCGGGAAGAGGAGGAGACCGGTATAACCCTCGCCGACTAGAGTCGGCGAGGGGCGGCGGGAAGCGTTATGGGTGCGCGGTTTTTAAAACAACACGAAGGAGATAATACTCCCTATAACGCCAATTATTGTCAGGAGGATTACGGGCTTTACCGGCATCCTCCCGTCGTTCTTCATGGCCCGTCCGAACATGCCGAACACCAAGGGATGGACTAAGAAAGGCATCGCGAAGATAAAGGGGATGAGGTCCTGAGTACCGTGGCCGAACATTCCGCCTGACACCGCCGCGAAGAGTCCGAAGTGGGAAATCGCCGATGAGGCCCCCATGGCGGCATTCCATATCTCGATGTCCGCGAAGTTCTGGACGATGAAGCTCCCGAACACCGCGGTCAGCTGCCATCCGAAGCAGAAGAGCATGAGCCCGGTTACCTCCTTCGCCTCGATCCCCTCGGCTTTTCGCAGGCGGAAAAGCGACAGCAGAGTCAGAACAATCCCCAATACTGCCACGATGAACGCCGGAACCACTAAGAGGGCGCCGCGGGCCGCGCTGTAGGCGAGGATGGTAAAGACGAAGATGTGCCCGAAGAAGGGAATGTTGATCATAATCGGCGCCCTGGCGGCTGCTTCCTTGCCCAGATCTTCGGCGGTACACGCCCCGGTCAGTCCCGAGTGGGACAGGGAGCCCGCCATTCCGGGAGCGAGGTTCCGGACGTGATTGGCCCGTCCGATTACAACCAAGAGAAAGATACCTAAGAACATCCATAAGAGCTGCCCGAAGAAACCGTACCCGATGACCCGGGTCATTCCGCTTATGGTAAAGGCCTGCAGGATCCTCGAGCCGCCGATCAGAAAATTCGCCGCCAGGACCAGGGGGATACCGGCGAAAAGGAGGGCCCTCATGGTGGGGCCGAAGTGCCATCGTACAAAGACGAATCCGAGGCTCGCCGACACGAGCATGGCGAAGAAGATCTGCGGAAGGGGGATGATCGGCTTGATCCAGATAGAGATATAGTTCGAGAAGATCAGGACCGCTAATATACCGGTCATCTCGATAACGCCCTTGGCCAGATACCAGGGTTTCCGCTTGATGGTCGACTTGGAGTCGATAATGATAATCGCCCCCATAACACCCAAGTAGGTGATGACCGGATACGCCTTGGACAAGATTCCGCTCCCGGTCTGCCGGAGGAGAAGAATGTAGGCCCCTTGGACCGCCAGCAGTATGAAGAAGGCTCTGATGATGTAGAAGAGCTGGGTCCGTTTGGTCCCTAAGAGCACCTCGTGCTCCGAGGGGATGACAAGCTCGTCTATTTCCAGATGACGCTTGAGAATGATTTTGTTGAGTTCCTGGCCGCCGACGAAGAAGGCGACTATCAGAACAACGACCGTTACCTTACTCAACAGGACCACCACCGAAAAGCTCGGCAGTCCCGCCTCGGCTACGCCGCTCCGTTCGAGGAGGAACCCCATGAGCAGGCCGAAAACCACGATGATCAGTATCGGCGAGTACTTCGTTCCCGCCACCACCGTGCGTGCAATAAGGAGAATCGGGATAAGCAGAATGAACGAAAGAAACAATTGCGACAGCACTGAAAGATCCATATACACTCCTTGAGATGTTACTCGGAATATAGATGATAAGAGAAGTAAGCAAATTCCACAAGTTTTTTTTTCGTAATTGGATATTTTTTGAGGTTACGGCTATATTGGTAGATATGTAGACTGAATTGTTGCAAAAAAAATGAAAATGACCCCTGTCGTCACGAAGATAACTCAGGATATAGCCGTCCACCAAAAAAGCGCCGTCAGGTTTCTCATTTCCATGGGAACGGGGCTCGTCGCGCTTTTCGGCGTCCTCCTCGTCGTGGGTGTCTACGTTCGAAGCGGTATGATCGATCTGCGGAAGGACGAGCTCGCGCGGCTGGTCACCGTCGGATATAATACCATCGAACCGATCATCGACGCCTACCAAAAGGGAGAATTATCAAGATCGTCCGCTCTCGAGAAAGTAACCGATGCCGTCAGAAGGATGACCTATACCGATCCCACTCAGGATAATTACCTCTTTATGAGCAGCTACCGGGGCCTCATGCTGGTACAGCCCTTCGAGCCCGGTAGAGAAGGTACATCCCAATGGGACCTCGTCGACTTCCGGGGTAAATATATCATCCGGAGTCTCGTAGAAAGGGCGAAGGAGGGGTCAGGATACGTAACCTATTACTATCCGCCCCCGGATTCACAAGAGCCGGAGCCCAAGATCTCGTACGTCCGGGGAATCGATCCCCTCGACTGCTACATCGGCACCGGAATGTACATAGGGGACATCAATTCCTTGGTCCGCTCGACCATTCTGCCGGTAAGCCTCCTTATAATCGCCGTCTTCTTAGGACTCTTAGGAGTAACCTTTGGGTTGATCAGCCCGTTTATACGGACCTACCGATATCTCCTCTTTGTGTTCGATAGTATTACCCGCGATCCGGCGCGTGGATTTTCAGCTCCCTCCCGGGAAAATATCCGCAACCCCGAAGCCCTAGGACTTATTATGAACTTCGAGGCGATGATGTGGAAGCTCGAGGATGAGCGGAAAAACTTAGAGGCCCGGGAGAGGCAGCTCGCCGCCTCCCTCAGCGAAAAAGAAATCCTCCTGAAGGAGGTCCATCACCGGGTCAAGAACAACCTCCAGATAATCATCTCCCTCCTCAATCTGCAGGCGGGAACCGCGGACGGCGGGTGCAGCCGGGACGTGATCCAGGAATCGGTCAATCGGGTCCAGGCTATGTCCCGGATACACGAGAGCCTGTACCGGGATGAGATATTTTCCGTCCCGCAGCTCGACCGGTACATCAATGAGCTTACAAGCTACCTGATTCAAGTCTACCGGAAGCAGGATATCACCCTTTCGGTGAACAGGTCGGTGAGTTTTACCCGGCTCGACCTCGACCAGGCCGTGTTGACCGGACTCATTATAAACGAGCTCGTTTCCAACGCGGTCAAGCACGCCTTCGAGGGCCGGGGGGAGGGGACCATCTCGGTCACCCTCGAGCAGGCTGACGGACTCATTACCCTCGTCGTGCGGGATGACGGAATAGGGCTGTCCCGGGGAAGCGAAGGTCCGGGCGACACCCTCGGCCTCAAGCTTGTAGGAGCCTTGACACAGCAGCTCGGGGGGAGCTTTACCTTTCATGAGGAGGGAGGGACGGAGTGTACCGTCCGGTTCCCCGCCTCGGCCGAATAGCTCGGTCCCGGCGCACTACCTGTACTCTTCCGGCCTTTTAGTATATCCTGTTCATATATGCAAAAAGTAAAAAAATTCCCTGGCATTGCAGGTCGCGGGGTTGGGGATTCTCGCTCTCGGTGTAGTACTTCTGGGTCCCGGGCTGCCGGTGGTTCTGGTTATCCTTGGAAACGGGATTACCCAGGGTCTCATGGGGGTTACCAACAATCTCACCTGGGTACGCTTCTTCGGGCGCAGGCACTTAGGCGCCGTCTCCGGTTTCGTGGCCGCCCATACGGCGAAAAGAGTGCCCCCGATCGTGGGGATGGTCGTTTTTTACCTTCCCCGACGCCGGATGAGCCCGAGGGGACGATAGAGAACCGCTCCGGCAATCGCCGCAATGAGGGGGATCGTGTCGATAAATCCGCTCGGACCGGTCTGATAGATAAGAAGCACCCCGAGTACGAGGCATCCTATGTGTGCGGCCCGGATTCTCTTTCGGCTCAAAGGGTGCGATCCGTCGTCGCTGCGGGCGTGTACATGGCGCTCGGTGAGGATGAGAAACAGCACCGCGGCTATTAACCCAAGGATGAGGATTCCCATCGCCCTGCTCAAAACGAAGGTGCCCGCGGCGTCGACTAGAAAAAGGGTTATGACCGCCGTTCCCGCGGCTGAAATACCCGCGAAGAGGAAGCTCAGCTTGTTCCGGGGAGGGAGTAACGCGTCGAAAATAAAAAGGATGACCGCCGCACACCCGTAGAGCCGGGAGTACCGGTAGGAAAGCCACAGGGCCAAGGCGGTAACGATAGCGGCTTCCACCGCGCCCGGTTTAGGACCGGCCGTCCTCACTACGATGCGGAGGGCGACCAGGAGCCAGAAGCCGCCCAGGATCATGGGAGTTCCGAAGACGATAATTGCCGGGACCGCAAGGGCGGCCCCTATCAGGGCGGATATGTCGTGCTCCGGGTCGATTTCCCTTCCTAACGCCCAGGCGAGAAAGAGACCCAAGCTGAACCTGAAACCCCAGACGAAGGAATCCCACACCGGCTGCCGGAGAGCCAGTTGGGCCGTAATCCCTCCGAGGAAGGCAACTCCCGCCGCCGCTGTAATGATGATATTGGTTGTCCATGAGAAGTCAACCGGGCGCCCTAGAGCGGTACGCCTGGTCCATTCCGCGCTCATGTCTATAGAATAGTAAAAAGTCAACCGGAAGGAAAGGGCCTCAGCTCAGGATCTCCGGCCCGATTCCGCTCAGCTCGAGGGGACCATCGCCGGATCGAGCCACCCCGCGGTCTCCGGCAGATCCAGGGAGAAGAAGCGGCCTGCGAGCTCAGGTTTTTTAGCTTGGTGGTATTTGAAGTGAAGGGTAGTTCCGGTCTTCCCTAAAATCTCGATCTTTCCCGAGGTATGGGACATGGCATATTTAAATCTTTTAGCGGGACCGTTAAGCATAGCTTTTGCTCTTTCGACTATTTCGATACCCCGGTGAAGCGGCAGCTGAAATGAATTCTTGACCCTTTTAACCGGGCGGCAGTGAAAGACGTAATAGGGGGTAATTCCTATGCGGGTAAGTCCCGCGAGGAGCTCGGCTAATACTTCCGGGCTGTCGTTTACTCCCTCGAGCAGAGTTGTTTGATTGTTGATAACGACTCCCGACGAGAGCACGGCGTCCACCGCGGCGGTCGCCTTCGGGGAAATTTCCCGGGGATGGTTGAACTGGGTTACAAGATAGAGCCTCCGGTCGGGACGGGAGTAGCGTTCGAAGAGGCTCAGGAGGGAGGAATCCCCGATAATACGGTCCGGGAGAACCACCGGTATCTTTGAGCCGATCCGGATAAAATCGAGGTGCCCGATATCGTTCAAGCCCTCGAGCAGTCTCTTCAAGTTAGGTGTGGGAAGCACCAGTGGGTCTCCTCCGCTTACGAGGACATTGGAGATCTCCGTATGATGCCGTATATAGTCGAGGATCGCCTCGAGATTGTCCAAGACCTCATCGTTGTCGAGCCCCACCATCCGTTTTCGAAAGCAGTACCTGCAGTAACTCGCGCAGCGGCTCGTAATGAGGAGAAGGGCGGTTTCCCGGTACTTGTGCTGGAGCCCGCGGATCTTGGTGTCCGTTCTTTCCCCCGAGGTGTCGTACTCCCCCGCCGCGTCGAGCTCATCGAGTGAGGGAATCATCATCTTTCTCAACGGGTCGAAGGGATCGTCCGGGTTTATGAGACCGAGGTAGTAATAACTGATGAGCATGGGATGACGCTCGACCACCTCCCGCAGGAGGGATTCTTCGGATTCGTTAAAATTTATATATTTCTTTATTTCGTCGACACTTCTTACGCCGTCGTCACTCTTCATACACGATGTCCTTCCAGTTAAAGCCTCTGTACCGGCGAAGCAAAACACACTATGATAGCACACCGGAAGGATCTCCGCAACGATTTTTTCCGCTGTATATCTCTCCGATCCTTCAGCGGTCATGCCCCTGATTTATTCGATTCGCTGAATCAGTTTGATGAGCTCAGTACGGTTTCGTACCTGGAGCTTCCTGTAGATTTCAGATAGCTGCTTCTTGATGGTAATCTCCGCGAGGTTCAACTCAGCGGCGATCTCTTTGTTTCGTTTTTCCTGAAGAACCCGCCGAATAATTGCGAACTCCCGTTCTCCGATTATATCACTATCGAGCTTCTCTGCAAGCCCGTCACCGGGCAAGGGTGCGGCCGGATCTAAAGGCGTGCCCTCGAGGGGCCTCAAGATGAGAAGATGTCCCGCTTTCTCGTTTCTAAATGCTATATCCCTCGCTGTGATGAGCAGGGGCGTGTTTTCACCCTCCTTCGACCGGGCGTGGAAAACGGCCGATGCGGGGCCTTTGCTCCGGACCTTTTCCTCGAGGAGGAGAAAATCGTCCATCGAAAAAAGGTAGTCCAAGCTCTTCCCCTCGAGCTCTTCCTTTCGATATCCGAGGGTGTCCGCGCAATTCGCGGTAACGCAGGTTATGTTCATATCCAGATCGATGGTGAGGCAAATGTCCGGAATAAGGGAAAAGAGGCGGGGTAAGTCTCCTTTCGACTCTGTTCCGTTCCCGGCCTCCCGAAGACTGCGCGGATGCAGAGCGGAATAGAAAAGCTGTAGCACAGCCTCTTCCACCCTGCAGGACGAGAAGGGATCGGCCCGTTCGAAGGCGGAGGAACTAAGAATGAAAGGATCGACCTGTATCGAAGAATGGACTCCGCAAAGCTTTTCGTAGAAAAAGTCCGGAATATATTCGTAGAAGTAGGTGCAGAGGGCGTCGGCATTATTTCGGCGGATAATATCGTGGAATTCCCCTTCGAAGCCTAAGACCCTGTCGTAGTTTCGCTGGGAGCTCAGGAAGTACGTCATGTCGAAGACTGTCCTGACTCCTCCTGCACCGGTGCGTCCCCCGTAACTTTCGCCGAAGATTATCCTCTTCAAATCGGCTAAGGTGTCTCTCCATTCCTTTGTCCGGTACAGGAAGATATTTTCCGCGGAAAGGAGGTGGAGCGCTTTCGGATCACCGGGAAAGCCGAAGTATCCGAGCAACTCTTTCAATATGTGGAGGGTCTTGCTGTCGAGGACTGCGGTTATCCGGTCGCCGGACCTCAAACCCTCGAGAACGTATTCGGCTATGCCCCGGAACCGGTATTCCTTGGTCTTAAAGATAATTACGGAATGTGTCATCTACCTCCATTCACCGCGTAAATTAATTATAATCAATTTTTTAAATTTATACCAGTACAATTCTAAAATTACTCTAATATATTTATTATACTTCTTTTATACTTTCTGTATACTTTGAATATACCTGAGTATAATTGTTAATTTCATCACTTCTCTGTTACTTTTCTTGTCACGGAGGACAATGCGAATGTACCTCGACCTGATGTCAATACACCCGTTTTCAGAATCGCCTCGGCGGAACAGTTCAAGATTTCGGCGCGGGAGACGGGGGAGCCTCCTTCCTCTTTGCCACGGCGCCTAAGGAGAATGATTTTAGTGACTGTGCTCGAACACCTGACGGATATTCGGATTCTCTTCGTGGAGGCCTCGGAGGATGATCTGCTCCTTCAGATAAGGACCCTGGAAAACCACAATATTCGATGCACCTACCGGTGTGTCGAGACTGAAGCCGATTTCCGATCGGCCCTTGAGGAGGACTGGCACGTGATTCTGACCGATTATCACCTTCCCGGTTTTACCGGACTCGAGGCAATTCGTCTCGCCGGCTCCCTGAGGGAAAACACACCGGTCATTGTCGTTTCAGGGAGGATCGGAGAAGAGCGGGCCGTGGAGGCGGTTAGGGCGGGCGCCTGTGATTACGTCTCCAAGGACAATCTGTCCCGGTTGGGGCCTATTGTCAAGCGGGAGTTACGGGAAAAGGTACTCCTCTCGGAAAGCAGCAGGACCAGGCGGGCCTTGGAGATATCGGAAAGCCGCTATAGGCTGCTGCTGGACACCCTTCCTCATGGGGTTCTCGAAGTATCCCCGGAGGGATCGATTATTTTCGCGAATCGGGCCCTTCTCAAGATGTTCGGATTCAACCCGGGAGATGATCCTCCTGCAAATATGGCGGAGCTGCTGGGTGACGGAGCCGAGGTGATCCTCGACCGGCCCGACAAGCAGGAAATATCCGGTCCCAGGAAGAGCTCGATTATGTCCTTCGAGCTCGAGGGGGGGCGACGGCTTACGGTCCGGATCGACTCCGGCCGTTGCGGGGAGTGTACTCCTTGCAACGACTCTCTCATTCTGGTCTTTACCGATATAACCGAACATAAAGCCTTGGAAGCCTCGATTCGCAGGCGGCAGAAGCTCGAATCGATCGGGACCCTTGCGGGGGGGATTGCGCACGATTTCAACAACATCCTGATGGTAATGATAGGATATACCGAGCTTGCCTTGGAAAAGATAAACGGTAACGAGAAGCTGCGTACCTACTTGAACGAGACTTACAAGGCGGTACTCCGCGCTCGTGATCTGGTTCAGCAGATCTTAACCTTCAGTCGGCAGGGCGAGGGGATTCAGGCTCCCGTCCGCCTCGGTCCCATAGTCAAAGAGGTTATCAAGCTTCTTCGTCCGAGCCTGCCGAGCAGTATCGAGCTCAGATCCAGGATTACGAGCCGGGATGCGGTAATAGCCGACCCCACTCAGCTCCACCAGGTGCTCATGAACCTGTGCACCAACGCCTTCCACGCCATGGGCAAGAGCAAGGGTTCCCTGTTCGTTGATCTCACGGACCTACTCCTCGAGGATAGTCACGGATGCAGGACCGGTGTGCTCGAACCCGGACGGTACGTACGGCTCGAGATAAGTGATACCGGATCAGGAATACCTGAGAATGTTCAGGAGCGGATTTTCGAACCCTATTTCACGACTAAAGACGTCAGCGAGGGAACCGGCTTAGGGCTCTCCGTAGTCCATGGAATAGTAAAGAACGCCGGCGGAGAAATAGATTTCGATACCGGATCAGAGGGAACCCGCTTTTCGATCTTCTTTCCGAGCAGCGGCGCGCCGGAATTAGAAGAAAGGGAAATCGCGGGAGGCTCCCACGATCCCCGCGGAAGCGGGACGGTTCTCTTCGTTGACGATGAGCCTGATCTCGTGGAAATGGTCACGGAGATGCTCCAAGGCTTCGGGTACGAGGTTACGAGCACGGCGGACAGTAACGAAGCGTACGAAATATTTAAAAAAAATCCGCGGCGGTTTGACTGTATCATCACCGACCAAACCATGCCGGGATTGACCGGATTCGAGCTTGCCCGCAGGGTATTGGCCGAGAACCCGGAGGTCCCGGTCATTATCTGTACCGGGTACAGCGAGGTGGTGACAAAACAGCAGGCCCAGGCCGCGGGAATCAAGGAGTTTGTAATGAAACCAATTATCCGAGATGATTTAGGACGAATCGTCAAAGAAGCGATAGGAGGAGGAAATGCCTAAGGTCCTTGTAATAGACGACGATGTGCAGGTCAGGCAGATGCTTACGCATGTCCTCGAAGAGGCCGGGTACGGTGTCAAAGTAGCTTCCGACGGGGGAGAGGGTGTACGGATCTACCGGAAGAGTCCCGTCGATGTGGTCATACTCGACGTTATCATGCCCGACAAAGAGGGGGTGGAGACTCTGCAGGAGCTCAAGTCGTTCGATCCCGGCCTTAAAACTATAGCGATTTCCGGAGGGGGCAGAAACCGTCCGGGAGATTATCTAAATGTTATGCGGGCCCTGGGAGCCCAGGAAATTTTCGAGAAGCCGGTCTCGAAAGAGAAGCTTCTCGAAGCGGTGCGCTCCCTGTACCGCCGAAGCTTATGGGAAACCCATGGGACGAGCTGATAGGGGAAGCATTCTCGCCGTAGACGACGAACCGCAGGTACTGGACCTGATAATCAATTCGCTGGAATCGGAGTATCGAATCTCCGCCGCGACTAACGGGCCGGAGGCCCTCGCCGGCCTTGGTTTGAACGGAACCGGTGCCGCTCATACGCGGATCGAGCCGGATCTCATCCTGTTGGATATTGATATGCCGGGGATGGACGGATATGAGGTGTGCCGAAGGCTTAAAGCGCATCCTGAAACCCGTTCGATCCCGGTTATCTTTTTGAGCGGAAAGAAGACCTCCCGTGAGGATGAAGCGCGGGGCCTGCTCATGGGGGGAGCCGATTTTATAGCCAAACCCACGACCCTCAACGTACTGAGGGCCCGCGTGAAGAGTCATGTGACGCTCAAGAAGCTACTGGACCGGCGGACCGAGAGCATCTACGAGGCCCAGAAGGAGATCGTCTACAGCCTAGCCGCCGCGGCGGAGTTCAAGGACTATGAGACCGGCTCCCACATCAAACGTCTAAGTCTCTATTCCCGGGAGCTCGCTCGGCTCGCCGGTATGGAAGCGGAGCGTGTCGAAACGATTGCCCTCGCAAGCCCTATGCATGACGTGGGGAAGATCGGAATCCCCGATCATATACTGCTGAAACCGGGAAAACTGGACCAGGGAGAATGGGAAATCATGCAGTCCCATACTCTGATCGGTGAAAAGATCCTCTCCGCGAGCACTTCCGTACTCTTGGAAACCGCGAAAACAATAGCCGTCTCTCATCACGAGAGGTACGACGGTCAGGGATATCCCCACGGCCTCGCCGGAGAGGCGATACCCATCGAGGGGAGGATCACCGCGGTATGCGACGTCTTCGACGCTCTTACCTCGGAGCGCCCCTACAAACGGGCCTGGACGGATACCGAGGCCCTCGAGGAGCTCGAGCGGGCCCGGGGGACGCATCTCGACGCGGAGTTAGTCGATCACTTTGTGAAAAACTTCGAGGTATTCGTCCGGATAAGGCGGAGGAACGAGGACTGATCTATGCGCATAGATACCGGCCGAGCAATCAGAGTGCTCCTAGTCGAGGATGAAATCCTCAACTCCCGGCTCATTACCCGGGGTCTTAACCTCATCGATCCGAGCTATGTCATACTCGGCGCATCCAACGGAGTCGAGGCCCTGGAAGTCCTCGCCAGGGATCCGGTGGACGTCGTGATAACGGACATTCGAATGCCCGAGATGACCGGTCTCGAGCTTCTCGGGCTCATCCGGGACCGGGGCTGCGATGTAGAATGTATCGTCCTGACCGGGTACTCCGATTTCGATTCCGCCCTCGAGGCCCTGCACAAAGGAGCCTTCCAGTATCTGAAGAAGCCGGTTTCGCACCGGGATCTCGACATGGCGATCAAGCAGGCTCACCGCCGGGTGGTTCTGGAGCGGAAGCTCGTAGAGAGCGAGGAACGTTTTCGGACCATGTTCACCCACGCTCCTACGGGAATCGCCATGATCGGATTAGGCGGACCCGGCGAGTATACCGTATTGGATGCCAATCCGAGCTTCATGGCCATGCTCGGCCTCTCCCGGGACTCCGTAATCGGTCGACCTATAAATGATTTCGTCTGTTCCGAGGACCACAGGGGGTTACATGCCCGCCTCGAGCAGATCAAGAGGAGCGGTGATGTCGAGTTCAGGATGCAGCACCGCTTCTTGGGGAGGGGCGCTCATCTTATCTGGTCCGAGACGACCGGGGCCGGAGTGTTCGACGATCACGGCAGGATGACCTACGCCGTGCTCCATACCCTGGATATCACCGCTCAGAAAAGGAAGGATCTGTACCGTAAGAGACTGGAGACCGCGATCGATGGGGTGGACGACCTCATCATGATAACCGGCATGGACGGTTCGATACTGTACATGAACTCGGCCTTCGAGCGGATAACCGGCTATTCCCCGGAAGAGGTCCGCCGGCAGGAGAACCGGTTCT
>JBKHAJ010000096.1:0-11885 GCA_046542935.1 Spirochaetia bacterium
GTATGCGGCGGCCTGATTTGCCGGTTTTTGTCCCCACGATCGGGGGCACTCTCTTCCCCTTTCCCCTATGACCACAGGTAGAGATCGTGGATCAACTTGCCGAAGAGGAAGCTCCCTCCCGTCAGGAGGAATCCGCCGAGAGAGAGAAGAAGGGGGCCGGTAAAATACATAATCAGTAGATTTCCCGCGAGTACCAAGGCGACGGAGGCGGCTATGTAATAATATTCCCGGGTGCTCTTTAATACCGCGGCCAGGACGAAATTGAGGATTGTGAAGAAGCTGAAGAAGAGGGTTAAGACCAGCATATAGGTCCTATTGCCCACCTCGTACATCAGCTGAGGAAGAATCCGGGTGGGATTTATCGGTATACCCGCAACCAGGGTAAAGGAGACCAAGGCAATGACACCCAGGAAGAGCCATGGTTTCCAATCTTTAGTCGAAACCGCAAAGAGCCCCGCGGTGAAGAGGCTGAAGAGGCGAAAAAACCTTCCGAAATGAATGATCCGGGTAAAGAGGACCCCCAGGTAGAAGGGTTCTTCCCCGACAACGATATATAAGACTCCCAGGCGGAAGGCCTCGAAAAAGAAGGCGAGCACGAACAGGGTAAAGAAGAATACCTCCACGGATATTGACCTGCGGAAAAACATTCTAAAGAGAAAACCTCCGCCGAGGGCAAACCCCGCCGTGAAGAGGGAAACAACGGAAATTGCCGACATTTCCGCGTCTCGAGCCTCTTCCCATAAAACGGCGGCGCCGAGAGCGACGGAAACAGTGATAACACCGCAGAGAACGAGAATGCCGAGCAGCAGGTTGTTCCTGGTGGAAATGGTCATATGCGTATTTAAAAACAGTTACAAGAAAAGGTCAAAGCCCAAAAAACCCTTTTAAAATCAGCCGATTCGTTCGATAATACTCTAAGAGGAGGAAAGATGGTGAAGCGAATATTACTCGCAGTATGTGTGTTCGCGACAGCAACCATATTCGGTTTCGCCGGAGATATCGCCTCGTTCGTAAACCTCGGTTTTTCCGAGGACGGGCGCTACTTCATGTTCGGACAGTATGGAATCAACGAAGAAACATTTCCCTATGCGGAGATCTATACCGTGGATGTTCCGGCGAACAATTTCGTTACCGGAGGGGTCTTCGCTAAAGAGTATGCCCTGCCGGTCAATCCGGGACAGGAGGGACAAGGCGCCCTCTTTACTCTCCTTCATACCGCCCGAGACCATGTAAAGAAGTACAGGATCAATCACATGAAACCGGGGCGTATCCTCTACCTCCTCATCAACGGCGATGAGCCGAAGAGCGGCCTGAGCTTTAGGGATTTTCAAAGCGGTAATCGCTACTCCGTCGATCTTATTAAAAGTTCCCGGGGTTCGGGGGAAAATGTAGAATCGGCGTTTCATATCGCCCTTTCCATAACCCGGCCCTCCGGGGTAAGGACGGACTATACTATAGGACGTCCGGGATACTACCGGAACGGAGTCAGGGAGTATCAAATTAGATCGATCTATATTTCTCCGGACGAAGGTTCCCTCGTATTCGTTATCGAACGGGAGGAAACCGATACCGGGGGGGCGAATATCCGCTATATGGTCGAAACCACCGATATACGATAGCCTCCTCATCTCTATCTACATTCCGAATTTATACCGGTATTTTCCAGCCGGAGTGGAACGGCCGTACCCTAGGATGAAACCTTATTTATTGACACCCGCCTCCCCGTTAGTTTAGACTACACAAACATTTTAAACACCTAATTTCCAGACAAGAGGAACACATGGCGGAAAAGATAACCCCCAGGGGTGAAAACTATTCTCAATGGTATATCGATATCGTTCTTCAGGCCCGGCTCGCCGATTACAGCCCGGTCAAGGGTTGTATGGTTATCCGGCCGCGGGGATACGCCCTGTGGGAGCGGATCCAGCGAAGCCTCGACGATATGTTCAAGGAAACCGGCCACGTCAACGCCTACTTCCCCCTGCTCATTCCCGAGAGCTTTATCCAAAAAGAGGCCGAGCATATCGAGGGTTTTTCCCCGGAGCTCGCCGTGGTTACCCATGCGGGGGGCGAAGAGCTCGAAGAACCGTATGTTCTGAGGCCTACCTCCGAGACTATTATCTGGAGCATGTATAAGAAATGGATTCAGTCCTACAGGGATCTTCCTCTCCTCATCAACCAATGGGCCAACGTTATGCGCTGGGAGAAGAGGACCCGCCTCTTCCTGAGGACCACAGAATTTCTCTGGCAGGAGGGGCATACGGCCCATGCTACCAAAGAAGAAGCGGTGGAGGAGACCCTGAAGATGCTTATGGTGTATCGCCGGTTCGCGGAAGAATTCATGGCTCTGCCGGTCCTCTCCGGGGTCAAGAGCGAGAGCGAGAAATTCGCCGGCGCCGTCGATACCTACGCCATTGAAGCGATGATGCAGGACAAGAGGGCCCTGCAAGCGGGAACCTCTCACTTTCTCGGGCAGAACTTCGCGAAGGCCTTCGACGTGACCTTCCAAGACCCTTCGGGGAAATTGGAACACGTGTGGGCCAGCTCCTGGGGGGTTTCTACCCGGCTTATCGGGGCCCTCATCATGGCCCATTCCGACGACAAGGGGTTGGTCCTTCCCCCGAAATTGGCTCCCACCGAGGTTGTCGTCATCCCCATCTACAAAAACAAGAACAAGACGGAGGTCCTTGCCTACACCCACGGCATTATCGAAGAGCTCAAAAACGACTTTAGAATAGAGGCGGATCTGGATGATCAGAACTCTCCCGGATGGAAGTTCGCCGAATGGGAGATGCGGGGAGTTCCGGTTCGGGTGGAAATAGGACCGCGGGATATGGAGTCGGGAAAGGCTGTTCTCGTCCGCAGAGACACCGGGGAAAAGACGATCGTCCCGGTCGACGAGATAACCACCGCCGTCCGCCGGATAATCGACGATATCCAGGAAAACCTGTACAACCGGGCCTTGGCCTTCCGCGAGGAGAATACCCTGAAGACCGAGAACTATGACGAGTTCAAAAAGATCTTCGAGGGAGAAGGGGGGTTCATTCACGCCTCCTGGTGCGGAAACGCGGAGTGCGAGGCGAAGATCAAAGAGGAAACCAAAGCGACCATACGAGTTCTTCTCGAAGATGACGGAGCCGAAGCGGATGTCTGCATTCTGTGCAATAAAAAGGCCGAGTACCGGGCGGTTTTTGCCAAGGCCTACTGAGCTCATACTCACCGACCCGACACTACCAAAGGGAAGTCCCGGGCCGTCTGTCCCCGGCGGGCGCAAGGGCAGCCTTTGCTTTTTTCTCGTGTGCATCGCCTGTGTCCTCCTTTTCGGGTGTACCCCCCGGGATGCGGATGAAACTGGAAAGAAAGTACCCGCCGGTTCGGTCGAATGGATTTCCGTTTCCGGGACCGATCCCGAAAAAATTTCTGCGCCTGGAGAAGCGGCCGAGGTCGAGTATAAACCCTGGACCCTGCAGACACGAGTTTCCTCTATCCACCTCGACGGCGATCGCGCCTACTGCGCGGTCAACGGCGCCGGATATCTCGTTTTCGAAGGTTTGAGGGAATCCCCGTTTACCCTGCGCGCTGAGTACGATCGGGATAATTTCTCCGGCAGGACCGTCGGTCGAAACTTTCCCTACGATGAATCACTCTACTGTAACCTCTATACTGATAAGGTATTGGCTGTCCGCGACGCCTCCCCCGATGCGCCCCCTCCGCGTACCGACTCTACCGCTCTCGCGGCTTTCGATCTCGAAGCCTTTCATATCCGGATGATACCGCTTCCCTTCAAGGAGCGGAATCCCGAATGGGAGATCGTCTCACTCGTCCCTCATAGCAGCGAAACCTGGTACTTCGCCTGGAAGAACACCGCCTCCGGGGAGACCCGGTTCAGCTACACCCGATTCGATACCGTGACGTGGGAAGGAACCGAGATCGAAGAAGAGACATATTTACGGCAGCTTTCGCCGGTCCCCGGTGATAAAGGAGTCGCAGGACTCGATCGTATCGTTTCCCGGATAGCGGAAAACACCAACAGTCCTCTGACCGACGGTCACGTCTACGACATCTGGCTCCGAAAGCCCCTTCCCTATACCGCGGTCCAATACAGATACGGTAATGAAGAAGGAATCGATAAGGGATACGCCGAGCTGCACACCCTTGAGGCATTCGTTATCGATACGGCAGTATTCGTTCTCTTCGAGGATACTCTTTACCGGGTAAGGGGGAATGACCTCGGACTGATGAGGCTGCCGGTTCTGCCGGAGGGATATGTCTACACCCGCTTCGTAACCGACGGAGAAAATTTCGTTCTGGCCGCCTGGGAGGAGGTAGACTTTGTATTGGTGGGAGAAGCCGGACTCATGTACTTCCCTTTTGGTACTCGATCTAATATGTGATATACTGGTAGAGTGAAGAGAATATACCTTATCCTGGTGTGTCTCCTCCTCGTATTGGGCGGCGCGGTGTCCGTCCCGGCCCTGACGATTCCGGGGATCGATCTCTTCGGGGGACTTGTCTTCGTCGGAAACGGTCATACCGAGGGCGGCCCGAGTCCCCTCCTGGGGTACTGGGGGGTGGGAATGCCGGTGAAAATCAACGAGAATATGTATTTCGGCCCGGAACTCAGTATGTTCTCGACCCAGTATCAGCTGACATCAGACGGCACTAAGGCGGTTCCCACGGAAGTGGAATACGCCGACAGTCTGTGGATGATCTCACTCCTCTTGGATGCCTCGTTCCGCTATCTCTTCAAAGCCTCGGAAACCCTCTTTTTGGGACCCTCGGCCCACCTGGGTTTTGTTTTCCGCATCCCCGTACTCGGGTACGGATCGGCCGCCTCGGGGTCTGCGGATCCGACCTATAGGTCCTCGATCATCTCCTACTACTATTCTCAATTCCGCTTCTTTTTCCCGGGGGTGGGCTTCAGGCTCTACTGGACGGCCCTGGAAAGGCTGGGATTCCTCTTTCGATTGACCGGCTATTTTCCCGTCTTTCACCTCTGGGACGGAGAAGGGGCGCCCCTCTACGATCAGATGATCGTTTCCGGGACCGTAGGCGTTCGTTTCCTGTTCAAATGATAAGAATCAGATAAAGTCGGCAGCCTCGATGTCCTTTTGGAATTCCTCGTGCCGGGCGGTCAGAAATACCACCAGGGAGGATGTTATGACATCCAGGAGGATTCCAAAGCTTATCAGAAGGGGGAGGACCGGACGCAGGATGAGGTACCCCTGCTCGATACCCCGGCCGTAGAGTACACAGATGTTGGCCAGTGCAATGAACACTCCGGTTCCGGGGGCGGTCCCTAAAGTAAAAGAGAAGAGAAAGCTGAAAGCGGCCACCCACAGAAGCTGGGTAAAACCGATACCGAGACTGGAGTATGAGTTAAGAACAACCGCGAAGGAGATAGTGGTGACCAATGCGGTTCCCGCTTTGCCGAAAATAGCCAGGAGGGGAAAACCGGTGGAGCCGACCGACCTCGGGACACCTAAGTTCTCCTTCCCATGCTTGACGAGGACCGCGAGCCCGAAGTAGCTGTCCCTCGACAGGAATCCCGCGATGGCGGGGCCTATGATCGCGTAGAGCCACTTATAGGGATTCTCCTTGCCGCCGAAGAAGTAGAGGAGAGCCGGGAAAACGCCGAAGACTATGATTCCGGTATCTATCAACAGGATGATGAACAACTGTTTGAAGAGATCGATCTCCTCGGTCCCCTTTATCTGAACGATGAGAAAAGCGGACAGGATGATAAACCCGAAACCGAGGATCTCGAGGATGAAGCTGTTGATGTGGTAGAAGATCCGCGACATCGAATCGAAAAATTGAATAGCCGGCCGGGTGACCAGCCGGTCAAAGGTAAAATTGAGCCCCAGGAAGAGAGCCAAAAAGTAGAGGGGGAAAAGGAAGTTCCCGTCGGTAAAAAAGACCTTGAACAGGTTCTTCGGAAAGATGTTCAGGAGAATTTCGGTCAGCTTCAGGTGCTGCCGTGGGATGTCCTGTTCCACGATAATGGGAATCCGCTCGAGGGGGATGATAAAGGAGGTAATCGCTCCGATAACCGAGAGGAGTGCGGTACCGATCGCCATATAGATGATAAGGCGTCCGAAAACCTTGACCAAACGCTTCTCTTGCTTGAGCTCGTAGGTACCCATGGCCAGGGAGAAGAAGACCAGGGGAAAGAGGGAGTACCGGCCGATGTTGACGATGAGGTTCGTGAGAAAGGAGAGTGTCTCCTGGCTCGATTCGGTCTGAAAGGGGATAAATATGCCTAACAGAACCCCGATTACGGTACCGATGAGAAACTTGATCCAGATTTTCATGAAAGGTACCTTACCTCGAAAATCCGGGAGAAGTCAATCGAGGGGGTTGGTAAGTTCCCGTATTTCGGCGAATCGGGGCTTGAGAATGTCGTAGATGATCCGAATTCGTTCATCGTGATGGAGGAAGGCCGATTTCATGGTATTGATAGTGAGCTTCTCCAGGTCCCGCAGATTGAGATTGTAGTGCTTCACCGCGAGAGCCATCTCCTTGGCCAGGGTTGTGTTGCTCATCAGGCGATTGTCGGTACACAGCATGACCCGGAAGTTGTTCCTGTAATAGACGGGGAAGGGGTGATCGTCGAAGGATTCGGCCGCCCCGGTATGGATGTTCGAGGAGAGGCAGATCTCCAAGGGGATCCTTTTATCCCGGATAAAGTGGGACAGGGAACCCATTTTGATGATCCGGGTGCCGCTCACGACCATGTCTTCCACCATGCGGGTGGCGTGGCCTATCCGGTGGGCCCCGCACATCTGAAGCGCCTGCCAGATCGAATCGACACCGAAGGCCTCCCCGGCGTGGATAGTGATGTTGAAGTTCTTGTTGCGTATGAACTGGAAAGCGTCGAGATGACGTTTTGGGGGATGACCGAACTCGTCGCCGGCGATATCGAACCCCACCACCCCCTTGTTCCGAAAAGCAACCGCGAGTTCGGCTATCTCCAAAGAAACCGGAGCTTCCTGATGGCGCATTGCGCAGAGGATGACCCCGTACTCCACCCCGGTCTCCCCTTTGCCCCGTTCGAGCCCCTTGAGGACCGATTCGACTACCTCTTCGAGATTGAGTCCCCGCTGGAGGTGGAGGACGGGGGCAAACCGGATTTCCACGTAGACGTTGTTGTCCTCCGCCCGGTCGAGGATGGTCTCGAAGGCGACCCTTTCCAGGGCCTCCCGGGTCTGCATGAGCGCGGTGGTGACGGCGAACCCTTCGAGATAGAGGGAAAGGTGCTTCCGGTCGGCGCCCCGGTGAAACCACGCGGCAACCTCGGAGGGGTCGTCTGAGGGGAGCTCCACGCCGTATTCCCCGGCGAGTTCGACGATAGTGGCCGGCCGCAGCCCGCCGTCTAGGTGATCGTGGAGATCGACCTTAGGGATCTTTCGAATCATTTCGTCGGTTACCATGTCTGTAGTGTATTGAATAGACGGGGAAAAGGCAATTCGAGTGTATTGAAAACAGAGGCAAAGCGTATTACTCTTACAGAAATCTCACGGAGGAAGGTATTTCATGAGCGAATTGATACGGATAGGCGTTATCGGCGGAAGCGGGCTGTACAAGATGGACGAGCTGACCGATACCGAAGAGGTATACGTTTCCACCCCCTTCGGCGATCCCTCGGGACCTGTGGTCAAAGGGACCGTGCGGGGTAAGCGGGTCGCCTTCTTACCCCGGCACGGAATCGGACACGTATATAATCCGAGCGAGGTCAATTACCGGGCGAACATCTTCGCATTGAAGAGCTTAGGGGTTAGGTTTATCATCAGCGTGAGCGCCTGCGGGAGTCTGCGGGAGGATTACGCTCCGGGGCATATCGTGGTTCCCGATCAGCTCGTGGATTTCACCAAGGGATATCGGAATAAGAGCTTTTTCGAAAACGGGATAGTCGCCCATGTGGGAACCGCCGATCCCTTCTGTCCCGAACTTTCAGGTATTCTCTACAAGGCGGTGGAGTCGACCGAAGCCTCCGTACACAGGGGGGGAGCTTTCGTGACCATCGAGGGGCCGCGGTTTTCCACCCGCGGGGAGAGCGAGCTCTTTCGGAGCTGGGGGCTCAGTATTATCGGGATGACGACCAGTCCCGAGGCCTTTTTGGCACGGGAGGCGGAGATGAGTTACGCGGTCATGGCGCATATCACCGACTACGACGTGTGGCACGACGAGCCGGTGAGCACCGAAATGGTGATGAAGACTTTTTCGAAGAACCTCAAGAACGCCCACGCTTCGGTGGTCAAGGGAATCGAACTCATCGATGAAAACGCCGATTACCAGGCCCACCACGCCCTTGCCGCGGCCGTCATGACCGACCGGTCCCGGATCGACCGCTATACGGCGGACAGGCTCGATCCGTTAGTCGGGAAGTACCTGAAATGATCGAGGCGACCGGAGCCATCCCCGCCGGGGGTAACAGGCCTCAGATCTTTTTCCGCCGGTGGGCGCCGGAGGGACGTACTCCTCCGGCCGGGCCGCGCCCGGTGCTCGCCGTTTGTCACGGCTACGGCGAACATTCGGGACGTTACACCGAGCTCGCCCGGTATTTTACGGGATTGGGCTTTTCCGTCTACGCCCTCGATCTCCGTGGACACGGAAAATCCGGAGGGGAACGTGCCTTCGTCCGGAGATTTGCGGTCTACGCGGAGGATCTCGAGGTCTTTCTCGCCGAAGTCCGCGCCGAGTCCGGCTCTCCGATCGTTCTGATCGGGCACAGCATGGGGGGAGCGGTCTCCCTCATCTACGCCGGAAAGTACGGAAAGAGCGGGAACCGGCTCGAGGGTCTCATTCTGAGCGGACCGGCGCTGCGCCTCGCCGTGAAGGTGGGAGCCGTCCGGAGGGTCCTGGTGAACATCCTGGCCGGAATTGCCCCCCGAATGAAGGCCGCCCCGGGGGTGGCCGATCTCATATCGCGGGACCCGGCGGTGGTGGCGGAGTTCAAGAACGATCCCCTCACCTACAGCGGGCCGACTAAGGCGGGTATGGCCCGGACCTTCATTCGGGCGGAAGAGGAAGTTACTCCGTTTCTCAGTGAGATCGAGCTTCCTCTCCTCGTTATGCAGGGGAGCGAGGACAAGATCATCGATACCGCGAGCGGAAGGATTGCCTCCGAGATGGTTAACTCCCGGGACACGACCCTGAAGTATTACGAAGGGCTCTATCATGTGATCTTTCATGAGCCGGAGAGGGAGGAAGTTTTCGCGGATATGGCCCGGTGGCTCGAGGAGCGGGACTTTACGAATACCCCCGGCGGCAAGGAGGGTTCCGATACGGGAGCGGGGGGATGAGGTATCTCTTTGTATTCGATATGGACGGAACCCTGCTTCCGGAAACTACAGCGAGTCTCGAGATAGCGAAGGCTACCGGGACCGTCCTAGAGCTTACCCGTATGGAGGCCGACTTCAAGCGGGGATCCCTCGACGCGCCCCGATTCGCCGAGCGGGCCTTCGAACTATGGAGCCACTTGGAAGGGGAGCGCTATCGGGGAATCTTCGAAGACACGATAAAGATAAGGAACATCCGGAGGACCCTTGCTGAAATACGAAGCGACGGGAACGTGTCGTGCCTGCTTACCCTCTCCCCCGATCTCTACGCGGAACATTTCTACGACTACGGATTCGACTTCGTTATAGCCTCGAAGTTTCCCCGGGACGGAAACGCCCATATCGAGAGGGGAAACATCCTCGATGCCCGCCGTAAACCGGAGCTCGTAAGGGAGCTCACTAGCGACATCGGTATTTCGATGGAGAACACCGTGGCCTTCGGCGACGGCATATCCGACCTTCCCCTTTTCGAGGCGGCGGGGATTTCGGTTTTTGTCAACGCCGATCCGGACATCCGGGGAAGGGCCGACATCCACTACGAAGGGGACGATCTCTACGAGGCCTATTCCGCCGCGGTTGCACTGTTTATGGATAGAACCGGTCGGTGAACACCTCGGCGGAATCCTCGATAAAGACCCTTTTCGAAAGCATCACGTCGTCGTCGAAAACGAAGAATCCCCGGGTATAGGAGCCCTCTAGGAGGTAGGGAAGCCATAGGGGATCGTCTTCCCACATGCGCTCGTAGGGGATCTCGCCTAAAGGGCACCAGAAGGGGGCCGCCTCGAGGCTTTCCTTCGGGACCCCGCGGAATTCGGCAGCCAGAAATACCGTACCATGAAGGGAGTACCCGTCGGCGAAGATAAAGGAGAGCTCCCCCCGCTTTTCGGGGTCCAGGGGCTCCACATCCACCTCTTCGATGAGTTCCCTCACCGCCGCCTCCCGGGGGGTCTCCCCCGGCTCGAGCCTGCCGCCGGGACCGTTGATCTTTCCCGCGCCGAGGCCGGTCTTTTTATGGATGAGAAGCACCTTCCCCTCGGCCACGAGAAAGCAGAGGACCGCCTCCTCGGTGGGTTTCCAAGCCCGCCAGTCGATCTTGTCTACATCTGTGATCATAGATTACTTGCTGCCCGCAATTGCCGCTTCGGCTATCGCGGTAAGGGGGAGCACGATGTCCACGGCGTTCCGCTTGATGGCCTCCCGGGGCATTCCGAATACGATGCTGGTCGCCTCGTCCTGAGCTATGGTGTAGGCGCCGGCTTCTTTGAGCTCTTCCATGCCTCGTGCCCCGTCGTCCCCCATTCCGGTCATGATAATACCGATGGTATTCTTCCCCGCATACCGGGCGGCGGACCGGAACAGGACGTCCACCGAGGGCCGGTGACGGCTGACCAAGGGTCCTTCTTTTATTTCCACGTAGTACCGGGCCCCGCTCCGTTTGAGGAGGATGTGCTTGTTCCCGGGAGCGATTAGTGCGCGGCCGGTCAGGACCGAATCGCTGTTCTCCGCCTCCTTGACGCTGATCCTGCACGAAGAATCCATCCGCTTCGCGAAGGCGGCGGTAAAGTGCTCGGGCATGTGCTGGACGATGACCACCCCCGGCGAGTCTAAGGGAAGCTGCTCGAGGAAGGTCTTGAGCGCCTCGGTCCCTCCGGTGGAAGCACCGACTACGATCACCTTTCCGGTAGTTTCGATACTCTGCTTCGTCGACGGTTTGGCGATCATAACGTCGGCGGAGAGCTTCTTGGTAACCGGAGCCTCCGGGGCGGGGGAGGCGGGTTTCCGATTTGTCTTGTCCCGGGACAGGTGGGCCGCCTTCACCGCGTCGGAGATCCTCACCTTCGACTCCTCGAGGAACTGTTTGGTCCCGAGCTTCGGTTTCCGGACGATCTCCACCGCTCCGTATTCGAGGGCCTGCAGGGCGTTTTCGGAGCCCTCTTCGGCCTTACTCGAGCAGATGATGACGGGAATCGAATAGTTCTTCATCACCGTCCTCAAGAAGGTGAGTCCGTCCATTCTAGGCATTTCGATATCGAGTATGATCACATCGGGCTTCACTTCGTCGAGTTTTTTCGAGGCGAATACCGGGTCCTGGGCTGATCCGATTACCTCGATGCTCCGGTCCGAGTTCAGGAGGTCCGTCAGGGTCTGCCGGACGACGGCGCTGTCGTCGATAATAAAGACACGTATTTTATCCATGGGCATTCGGGGCGTACGAGGCTCCTTTCGAATTCTTGATCGCCTTTTCCACCCGGGTCATCTGGGCAATCTTGGTGACGTCGAGGATAAGGGAGATCGACCCGTCCCCTAAGATCGTCGATCCGGAGACTTCTTGGATCGATCTGAAGGCGGTGCTGAGCGGCTTTATAACCGTCTGATACTGTCCGAGGATTTCATCGGCAACTATGCCGATCCGGTTCCCGTCGACGTCGACCACCGCCATCTGTTCCACGCCTGAGGTTTTTCCTCCGTAGCCGAAGAGGTCGCGCAGCCTAACGTAGGGGACTAGGTTTCCTCTGATCTGGGCGATGCTTCCCCCTTCCGATT
>JBKHAJ010000097.1:0-11840 GCA_046542935.1 Spirochaetia bacterium
GAATGGGATGTACCGGTCCCGTGGTAATGGTTGCCGGGGAGGACGCCGAATCCGCGCTTCGAGTCCTCGAAGACGGCGGATATCTGTAATCGGAGAAGAGAATTATGGTAACGGGTTTTGAAATAGATCTGAAGCGCTGTACCGAATGCAGGCGGTGCATGATTGCCTGTTCCATCGTCCAGACGGAAATGGTGGATATGAAAGAGTCCCGGATCTACGTCGATCGGGCTTGGCCGGGGGATCCTGTGTTCAGGGTCTGCCGATTCGACGACTGCGAAGGGCATCCCTGCATAGAATCGTGTCCCGTCGACGCGATCCGGGAAAACGGGGGGACCGTCGTCATCGATGAAGAGGAGTGTATCGGATGCAGGGCCTGCATGGAGGCCTGTCCCTACGATGCAATAACCTTTGTCGGGAAAAAGGCGTGGAAGTGCGATTTCTGCGGGGGAGAGCCGGCGTGCGATCCGGAAGAAGGGGGAATGATATGCCGGGCAGTATGAGAGACCGGATCTTGAGAATCGAGTGCGGCGGGAAAAAGGCGGCACCCTGGAAGGTGCCCGAGGAAGTACGGGAATACATCGGCGGTATCGGCTACGGGACTAAGATCCTCTTCGACGAAGTCGACCCCCGGATCGATCCCCTCGATCCCGCGAACAAGATAATCCTCACCGTCGGGCCTCTTACCGGGACCGCGGCTCCTATGCACCCTCAGGCGTGTATCGTCACCAAATCCCCCCTGTCGGGGACCATCCTCAACTGCTACGCCGGGGGTTTTCTCGGAGCGGAAATCAAGTTCGCGGGAATCGACGGAATCATCTTCGAAGGACGGTGCGACGAGTGGAGTCTGGTCCTGATCGATAACGACATAGTCAGATTCGTCGATGCGTCACCGGTTTTAGGGAGTTCCACCGAAGATACAGAAGAGTACATAAAAAATACCTACGGGAACGATTACAGGACCCTCTCCATCGGCCCGGCCGGAGAAAAGGGTGTGGCCATGGCCTCGATATTCACCGAAACCCGAACCTTCGGCCGGGGGGGAGCAGGAGCCGTCCTCGGTTCGAAAAGGATCAAGGGTGTTGGTATCAGAGGATCGGTACCGGTCGACGTGTACGATCGAGAAGAATTTTCACGGTGCGTCGCCGACAACATGACGGTCATCATGTCCGCCTGCGATGAGGAGTACAATCTCGTGGGACTCTTCTCGCGGTTCGGGACCGGAGCGGGGATGTCTCTCGTTCAGAGCCGGGGCGGTTTACCGACGCGGAATCACCAAAAAGGGGCTTTCGAGGGGGCCGATCTCATCGACGGGCAGCGGTACGAGAAGGACTTCTATACCAAGTGGGTTTCCTGCTTCAGCTGTCCCGTTCACTGCGGGCGGGTCCATAGGTACAAGGATCACGACGGAAAAGACGCCTGGGCCCGGGGGCCCGAGTATGAGACCATGTACTCTCTGGGGTCCAACCTGGAAAACCGGAACCCCGACCTCCTCGCCGAGGCGAATAGGCTTACCGAAGAATACGGTATGGACAGCCTCACCGTCGGGGTAACCATCGCCTGGGCCATGGAGATGGGAGAGCGGGGACTCATCGACGAACCGGGTATCGATCTCGAGTTCGGAAAACCGGAGACCGTGCTCGCCCTCTTACACAAGATAGGGAAAAGGGAGGGTATCGGCGACATTCTTGCCCTCGGGCCCGCAAAAGCCGCGGAAAAAATCGGCGCGGGAAAGGAGTTCGCCATGCATGTCAAGAATTCAGGATTCGCCGCCTGGATGCCCCGGCGGATGAAGGGAACCGGGCTCGCCTTCGCCACATCGAACCGCGGGGCCTGCCACAAGAGGGCCCCCATAGGTGCCGAGATTATCGGGGCCGTCGATATGGACAGCTACGAAGGAAAGGCCGAAATGGTTATCGGAATCCAGAACACCGTCAATGCTGTCTTTACCCTCATCAGCTGCCGGTTCCACGAATTCGTTACCGATCATGACTACTATCCTAGATATCTGAAGGCGGCGGTGGGACGGGATATGTCCTGGGAGGAATTCGTCCGAATCGGAGAGCGCATCTGGAATCTGGAGCGGCTGTTCAATGTTCGGGCGGGATTGACCAAGCGGGACGACATGCTTCCCGAGAGGTGTTTCGAGCCCGTCGTTGGAGAGGCCTCGGAAGCCGCGGTTATGGACAAAGGGCGATTTACGGAAATGCTCGAGGAGTACTACAGTCTCCGCGGATGGGACCGGGACGGCGTACCGGGAGAGGAAAAATTGAGAGAGCTGGGAATTTCAGGGAGATGAGCCGGGTAAGGATCGAGTTAGTAGGTCATATCAGGACATGCGCGGGAGAACGGAATACCGTGATCGAACTCCCGGAGGAAGATATGTCCTTAGCCTCGATCCTGCGGGAGGTGGAGAAGATGTATAGGAGCTTGAGGCTCTTTAAAAAGGGGAATCTCTACGACGGGGTACTCGTTTTCCGGCGGAACGAGGCGGGAGGCTTGGAGAGAATCATCGACCTCGAACAGCCCGCCGTAAAGCGGGGCGGGTTCGAAGAGGAATACGTAATCGCGACCGGAATGGAAGGCGGCTGAGACAACAATGAAGCAGGCGGTATACTATAGAGTACAAAACATCGCGGAGGCCCTCGAGCTCGCGGCGGGTAAGGATGTCGAGATAATCGCAGGCGGTACCGACTTGATGGTTCAGAGGGCGGACCGGATCAAAGATCCCGCCGGACTCCTCGATATCACCGGAATAGAGGAGCTGAGAGACATCCGATTCACTGACGGGGATTGCATTATCGGCGCCTGCGTCACCATTGCCGAAATTGCAAAATCGGACGGCCCGAAGATACCCGCGTGCCTCAGGCAGGGGGCTCAGGCTATAGGAAGCCCGCAGATCCGAAATCTCGCCACCCTGGGGGGAAACATCTGCAACGGTTCTCCCTGCGGTGACACCCTGGCTCCCCTCGTCAGTCTCGAAGCGGAGTTCGTTCTCCGATCCTTAGACGGGGAACGGAGAGTAAAGGCCGGGGAATTCTTCACCGGTCCGAAGATGACCGTACGCAAGCCTGGGGAGATCCTCACTGCGGTCGTACTGCCTAAGAAATGCCTCGAGGGGATTTCAGCGTTCCGGATGATCGGAAAGCGGGAGGGACAGGCGATATCCCAGGTGAATACGGCGGTGTGGAGTGCACTCGACGGAAACCTAAGGATAGCACGAGTCCGGGCTGCCGCGGGAAGCGTGGCGCCGGTACCGGTCAGGCTTCATGCAGCGGAAGAGTACCTGACCGGCCTCGGGTACGGGGAAATCGAAAGGGAGACCCTATCGGAAGCGGTGCGAAAGGAGATCCGTCCGATAGACGATGTGAGGGCCGCCGGAGATTACCGGGCATCGGTAACCGGACAGCTGGTAGCGGATGCGGTGTCGGAAATCTTCACGCGGGAAGGGGGCAACGATGAAGCTTGAATTTATCTGCAACGGAAAAGAGATAACCCTCGAGGTGAACGGAGATGAACGAGCTCTGGACATCCTCAGAGACAGGCTCGGTCTTACCGGCACGAAAGAGGGATGCGGAAAGGGAGAATGCGGCGCCTGCACAGTAATAGTCGACGGACGTACCATGAACAGCTGTCTCCTGACCGCGGCCAAGCTCCACGGAACCCGGGTGACTACAATAGAGGGGATTCACGGGCGGGACGGAGGCCTGCATCCCATACAGGTCGCTTACCTCGATAAGGGGGCCGTACAGTGCGGCTTCTGCACGCCGGGGATGGTCCTAAGCACTAAAACCCTCCTGGACGAGGAACCGAAACCTGACCGGACGAGGATATCCGAGGCTTTGAGCGGAAACTTCTGCCGGTGCACCGGGTATACGAAAATAGTCGAAGCCGTCGAGCACGCGGCGGAGCTGATAGAGCGGGACGGGAATGAATAAATCGAATTACAGCACAGTCGGAAAATCGGTTAGAAAGGTAGACGGAATCGAGCTCGTTACCGGCGCGGCACGGTTCACCGGGGACATGCGCTTTCCGGGTATGCTCCACGGGGCCGCGGCGCGGGCGGGTGTTCCCGCCGGACACCTCCGGGAGGTGAAAACCGAGGCCGCCTCCCGGGCGGAGGGAGTCGTGGAGATAATTACCGCGAAGGACCTCTTAGGTCCCAATCTGATAGGAATTCTCCCCCCCTTCGATCAGCCCCTTCTCGCCGACGGGGAGATACGTTACGCCGGCGAATCGACGGCCCTGGTGGTCGCCGACACGAGGAGGGGCGCCCGGGAGGCGGCGGAGCTGATCGAACCGGTCATCGAGCCCTACGATCCGATTCTGACGGTGGACGAGGCCCTTGAGGAGAACGCTCGGAAGATCCACGAAAACGGAAACGTCACCTTTTCCCGCAAATTGATCAAGGGGGACGCGGAAAAGGGATTGGGCGAGGCCGACTTCGTAGTGGAGGGAGTGTATGAGACATCCTTCCAGGAGCACGCCTATATGGAGCCCGAGGCGGTGTGCGCGGTCCCCGAGAGCGACGGGCGTATTACCGTGTACGCCTCCTGCCAGTCCCCCTTTCACATCAGGGGGCATATCGCGGCGAACATCGGATATCCGGCTTCCCGGGTCAAGGTGGTCCAGGCCTTTACCGGTGGGTCCTTCGGCGGAAAGGACGACGTGGCCACGGAAATCGGCTCCCTCGCGGCGACCGCAGCCGTGATAACCGGCAGACCGGTCATGATCGAGCATACCCGGGAGGAATCGGTGATAGGCTCGAACCTCAGACATGCGTCGCGAATCAGGATTGCCACCGGTGTGAAGAAGGACGGAACGGTCACCGCCCGGAAGATCCACGTCCTCCTCGACGGGGGCGCCTACGCATCGGAGAGTCCCTTCGTTACCATGAAGGCACTTATCCATGCCGCCGGTCCTTACGCAATCGACAATGTCTTCGTCGAGGCGACTACGGTCTACACCAATAAGACCTACTGCGGGGCCTTCAGAGGGTTCGGGGTTCCCCAAGTTACCTTCGCCTCGGAATCCCAGATGGACGAGGCGGCGGAAAAGATCGGTATGGACAAGCTCGAGTTCAGAAGAAAAAACGGACTCAGACCCGGCGATGCCACCGCCACCAGCCAGGTCTTCGAAGAATCGGTGGGGCTCATCCAGACAATCGATCGAATCGCCGAAATCGAGGCGTTTCAGATGAAAGAAGAGACCGAGACCGTCGGATCCGGCGGGCGGTATCTCCGCGGTACCGGCTACTCGTGTCTCCTCCAGGGAATATCCAACGGGGCCGAGGGGGTCGATGTCGTGGGGGCTTCGGTCCAGATGAGTCAGGACGGAAGCGTCCTAGTCGGAGTAGGACTTACCGAGCTCGGACAGGGTGCTAAGACCGTATACGCCCAAGTGGCCGCGGAAATCCTCGGAGTGACCATGGACAGGGTAACCGTCAAGCTTGTCGATACCGACGGAGTCCACGATTCGGGCCCCACTGTGGCATCCCGGAGTACCACCGTCGGGGGAAAGGCCGTTGAGAAGGCGGCTCGGGCGGTCAAAGAGAGTCTTGTGAAAATGGTCTCCCTCATGTCCGGCGCCGGTCCGGAATCGATACGGTTCGGGGAAAACACCGTACGCATCGAAGGGGATAAAAATACCGTAATCCCCCTGTCTGAGGCGGCGACCGCCGCATACTGGACAGGATTTCCCCTCATGCATCTCGAGTTTTCTAAGGCCCCCGCAGCGGATTACGATCACGAAACTCATCAGGGGAATATCTATATCGCCTATAATTTCGGGACCCACCGTATGGACGTCCGGATCGACAAGTATACCGGTAAAGTCGAGGTACTGAGACACGCCGCATGTCACGATGTGGGAAAGGTCATAAACCCCCTCGGTTTCGAGGGACAGGTGCAGGGGGGGTCCCTCATCGGCTTCGGTCTCGCCCATATGGAAAAAATCGAATATTCCGCCGGAACGGTGTTGAATAGTAATTTCGCGGATTATGCCGTGCCCACCATGCTCGACAGGATAGATACCGAACCGATAGCGGTTGAGGAGGCCAACCCGAGCGGCCCCTTCGGAGCCAAAGGAATCGGTGAACCCCCGGTGGCGGGGACCGCGGCGGTTTTCGCCAATGCGGTGGCCGCCGCGACGGGGATACGCTTTATGAAACTGCCGATTACCAGGCAGGATATACTGCGAGCTTTAGAGGAGAAGGACCGTCAAGGAGGTACCGATGGCTGATACGATACTGAAGAACGGACTGGTTCTGACCTGCGAGCCCGATCTGCTTCGCGGAGAAATCTTTTTTCCCGGCGCGGTGGCGGTGGAAGACGGCCGGATCGTCGCGGTGGGAAAGGAAAAAGATATTCTTTCCGCGCATCCGGAAGCCGGGGAGACGGTGGATGCGGGGGGAGGCGTAATCATGCCGGGTTTCGTCATTACCCACACCCACATGCCCTACGTTCTCGGACACAATCAGCCGGTGGACGTGACTCAGCTCACGAGCTTTTGGGACATGCTCCAGAAAATGGGGTGGGAATGGCTCGAGGACATTACCACCTGTGAGGGTATTTACGCCGCTACCCGCTACGCCGGGATGAAGATGCTCAAGAACGGGACCACCACCGTGTGCGAGCTTGTCGAGGCGCCGAACGCTTTACACGGTGACGGGCGGTTCGAAAGCCCCCTCCAGGCTTCTCTTAGCGCGATTCGGGAGATCGGTCTGCGGGCCCAAATAGGATATGAGGTGACCGAACGTATCCCCGGTGTTTCGATCAACGAGAAGCTCGATTTCGGAATGGCGGAGAGAGGTTTCCAAGAAAACTTGAAAGCGGCGGATCTCATCTCCAGCCGGCTTGCGAAGGAGGGGAGCTTTCCGGGGGGGGAACGGGTCGCGGTGAGAATGGGAGTCCATACGGCGTATACGAATTCCCCCGAAACCCTGCGGCGCGCCCGGGAATTGGCGGACCGTTTTTCCTTGGGGATGCAGATTCACATCGCGGAAATTCCCCGGGCCTTCCTTGTGGAGAAGTACGGTAGATCGGCCCCCGCCCTCCTCGAAGAATGCGGTCTGCTGGGTCCGGATGTGGTGGCCGCTCATTGTATCGATCTGACAGACGAGGATCTGGAAATACTTGCCCGGAACGAAGTCAACGTCGCCCACACCCCGATGACGAATTCCCTCGGCGGAAACGGGGTTGCCCGGGTCCCTGAGATGATGGAACGGAAAATCAACGTCTCGCTGGGACATGACTGCTTCTTCACCCTGGACACCGCCGAATACATCCGGTACGCCTACCTCCTTCACAAGGCGCATCGTGCGGACCCGGCTGTTCTTCCCCCCTTTCAGGCGGTCGATCTGGCCCTCTCCCATGGAGCGAGGGCATTGGGAATGGAAAATATAGTGGGAAGCCTTAAGGCGGGAAAACAGGCCGATATGATTATCATCAAGCCGGATTCGCCTGTTCCGGTGACGCCGGCTTCGGTTATATCCTACCTCACGATGACCTTTCAGGGACGGAATGTGGACACCGTCTTCGTCGCGGGAGAAAAGCTCGTCGCGGGAGGCCGGGCAATCCGGGTGGACGAGGAAGATATTTGTTTGTCCTGTATCGAAGAGGCGCGAAAGCTGTGGGCCCGAAACGGAATCGAGGTGACCAATGGGCAGTGATCTGAAGACGAATTTTTGCGGAATCGAGTTTAAAAACCCGGTCATTGTTCCCGCGGGGGTCCACGGCAGGGACGGGGACGTCATGCGGCGGACGGGAGAATCGGGTGTCGCGGGTATCTGCACCAAGACGATCGTTTCACAGCCGGCTGCCGACGTGCTCCCCTGTTTTTCGGCGGTAACGGGGGGAATGGTCAACTCGGTATTCGGAAGCGACAAAAGCGCGGAGTACTGGTTTACCGAGGGGATCCGCCGGGCCCGGCAAGGGAGGTCCCGGGTCATCGCGAACCTCGCGGGTTTTACTCCCGAAGAGGCGGCGGAACTCGCGGCAAAGGCGGAATCGGCCGGAGCCGAGATGATCATGCTCCCCACCCACTGTCCCCACATGGGGGAAATCCTTTGCGCCATGTATCCGGGCATGCCGTTTCCCGAGCCGAAGCTGACCGATCTCACCCCTATGAAGGAATCTGTCCGTCTCATGAAGCAGGCGGTGGAAATCCCCATTGTCGTCAAGCTTTCGGGTACCTTTTTCAACATCGTCGGGCAATGGGCGAAAGGGGTCAGCGAGGCGGGGGCCGACGGGATAGCATGCTCGGATGCATTGGGACCGGCCCTCGGTATAGACCTACGGACCGGGGAGCCGGCCTTAGGGGGCCCCCGGGGTGTTGGAGGCCTGACCGGAGCGGCCATTATGCCCATAACCTTGAGGATGGTCCTCGAGGCGGCTATGACCGTGGACCTGCCGGTTATCGGAATCGGAGGGGCCTCTACCGCGGAGGACGTAATTCGTTACGTCATGGCCGGGGCGACCCTAGTCGGAGTGTGCACGGCGGGACACATTGCCGGATATGCCGCCTACAGCCGGATAATCGAAAAAATCCCGGCAATTCTCGAAAAGTACGGATATGGGAGTCTCGATGAGATCCGAGGTCTCACTATCCGCAGGATAGAACGGAGAAAGGAACGGGGGATGCAGGCGGTAACCGAACCGGTGCCCGCGGTGATAGCCCCCGAGGCGTGCATCGCCTGCGGACGTTGCGTCCGGGCGTGCGCGTACGAGGCGATAATCATGGAAGAGAAGGCCCGTGTAAGGCCTGAACGATGCATAGGGTGCGGACTCTGCGTAAGCGTGTGCCCGAGCGGTGCTATAGAACAGAACTATTACCGATAATGTGGTTTCGTTGAAACCGCCGGAATATTTTCAAAGGAGTGTATCATGAAAAAGAGTATGCATGTTGTGATTACGATCATTGTAATCCTGTGCTTTCTCGCTCCCCTTGCCTTTGCCGGAGGAGCCCAGGAGGAACCCGAGCAGAGCACGAAGACCGAGGAAAAGGCGGAGACCGCCGAAAAGATGGAACCGGTAGACATAGGTATCTTCATCCCCGGGGTCGTCGCGGGAAGTCCCCTGTACGAAGAGCTGGTATCGGGAGCCGAAAGGGCCGCATCTGATTACGACAACGTGACGGTCAAGGTCGTCGAAGGGGGATTCAACCAGGCCGAATGGGGCGAGAAACTCACATCCCTAGCCGCGACCGGGGAGTACGAGTTTATCCTTACTTCGAATCCGGCTATGCCCTTCGTGGCAATGGAGGTAATGGAAGACTTCACCGATCAAAAATTCATCATCATGGACGCCTACATGGAGGGAAATCCCCAGTTGTACACGGTCATGTACAACCAAGTGGAGCAGGCCTATTTTATGGGGTACATGGGCGGTCTGGTCACCACAAGCGACATGGAGGGCGCCAATGAGGACCTCAAGGTCGGAATGATCGTAGCCCAGGAGTATCCCGCGCTGCTTAAGATGATGCGCCCCGGATACAAGCTGGGCTACGAGGCGGTCGACCCTGAAATTACCGTGGATTACCGGGTCATCGGCAACTGGTACGATGCGAACAAGGCCGCGGACCTCGCAAACAGTATGTTCGACGCGGGGGTGGACGTTATACTGACCATCGCCGGGGGAGCAAATCAGGGAACCATCAAGGCTGCACAGGAGAGGGGTAAGTATGTCCTCTACTTCGACGCGGAGGAATACGATATCGCCCCGGGCACCATCGTCGGCTGCGGCGTCCTCTATCAGGACAAGGCGACCTACGAGACCGTCAAAAGGGCGATCGAAGGAGACATCCCATGGGGGAGCGCCGATGTGCTTCACACAAGGGACGGGTACGTCGACTTTGCCGACGACAACGCTATCTACAGGGAAACCGTTCCCGAGTCGGTTCGGGAAAAGATGTCGGTGGTCGTTGAGAAGATGAGAAGCGGAGAACTGAGCTTTCCGGCCCCTGAGTTCTAAGGAAACTCTATACAAACCTTCGGGGGTTCGTCCCCCGAAGGTATTTGGAGAAATCTATGAGACCGTATCTGCGGATGGAAGACATAACGAAAATTTACCGGCAGAAAGAGCTCAAGGCGAACGACTCGGTTACTCTGGAGGTTAACCCTCGGGAGATTCATGCCATAGTCGGAGAGAACGGGGCGGGAAAATCAACCCTCATGAAGGTTCTCTACGGACTCGAGCATCCCGACGGGGGAAAAATTTACCTCGACGGTGAGGAACGGGAAATTCGAAGCCCCTTGGATGCGAATAACCTGGGTATAGGAATGGTTCATCAGCATTTCAAGCTGATACCGGAATTCAGCGTTGCGGAGAATGTCGTCCTCGGTATCGAGCCGGTCAAACGGGGGCTTTTTATCAACAGGCAGGAGTCCCGGAAGCGGGTCGGGGAGGTCATCGAGAGCCACGGTTTCAGCATAGAGGCGCGAAAACGGGTTGAAAGCCTGACGGTCGGGCAGATGCAGCAGGTGGAGATCGTAAAGATGCTCTACAGGAAGGTGGATCTCCTCATCTTAGACGAACCGACCTCGGTCCTCACCGAGCAGGAAATCGAGGCGTTATTCGATACCCTCCGGCGGCTGCGGTCCCAGGGGAAGACAATAATTATCATCACCCACAAGCTTGGCGAGGTAAAACGTATCTCCGACAGAGTCACCGTCATGCGGAAGGGAAGGGTAGTCGCCCTCAAAAAAACCTCGGAGGTCTCGGAAAAGGAGCTCTCCAACCTTATGGTCGGCAGGGAGGTCCTGTTTAAGATCAGGAAAGAGAAGAAGGCCTGCGGTACCCCCATCGTCGAGCTCGAGGATATCACCCTCCGTCAATTCGGGCACGGCAGACCCTTGCTCTACGGAGTCAACCTCACCGTCCGCTCCTGCGAGGTCGTCGGGGTCGCGGGAGTCGGCGGTAACGGCTTAGGTGAACTCGAAGACGTTGTCACGGGACTGAGAAGGGCCGACTCAGGCAGGTACACATTCGGGGGGGAAGACGTAACGGGATTGACCACCCTCGATCTCAGAGAACGGGGACTTGCCTATGTCCCCGCCGACCGGCTGCACAGGGGTTCGAGCTCCGTCGCCTCGGTCAGGGAGAACATCATGATTTCCCGGCACCACGATTTTATTCGGGGAGGAATTATTCGGGGTAAGGACGTTCAGGATTTCACCGATTCCCTCATCGAGCAGTTTTCCATCGACGGGACCTCTACGGCCCCCATCGGGACCTTATCGGGAGGAAACATCCAGAAGGTAATCCTCGCCCGGGAGCTGGCAACACGGACCGATTTCATCGTTTTTTCGGAACCGACCTGGGGACTGGACGTTGCGAGCAGTCAGTTTGTGTACGAAAAGATTCTCGAGCTGAGAGAACGGGGGTGCGGAGTCCTTTTGATATCTTCGAATCTCGATGAGATCCTCGGCATTGCGGACACCATCGTCGTCATGTATCGGGGACGAGTGGTATGCAGGCGGGCCAATGATTCCGATATGTCCAAGGAGCTCATCGGAGAATACATGCTCGGTATCCGGGACGACTACGGCGAAACCGAATATGAGGACGAGAAAACATGAGAAAACGGAAACTCACCAACATCTTTAGCAACTCTATCGGGCTGACGCTGACTCTCCTAATCTCTTTCGTCTTCGTCATCCTCCTTATCTTCTTTTTGAGCAAGTCTCCGGGCAGGACGATTTACTACTTTTTCGTCGGTCCCTTCACTAATCCTTACTATTTCGGAAATATGCTGAATGTCGCTACACCACTCATCTTCACGGGACTCGGTATAGCCGTGGCCTTCAAGTCGGCGGTCTTCAATCTCGGAGGAGAGGGACAGGCATA
>JBKHAJ010000098.1:0-11838 GCA_046542935.1 Spirochaetia bacterium
CGAATAAGTTTTTGTTGTCCCCGGACGAAGAGCGCAAGTATGTCCGTTGCGTCCATTTCGGGATGTATCTCGTAGGTTCCCGCTTTGACCCGGCTCGCATCGCCGTTGCGTCTTCCTAAAAGGCGGAAAAAAGGCTCGGACCTTATGATTCCCTCGTCTTCCAGTCGTTTCGCCAGGGAGGCGAAAGACTCTCCCTTTTCGATTGTAAAGATAACAGGAGCTCCCTCCTCGGATATCCCGCCCGTATTGAGTATGTAAAAGGCTCCCAGGGCGCCGGCGAACAGGACTCCGCCGGCTATGAGAAGCCCTAGAAGTAAAGCTAAAAAACGTTTCAATGTCCCTCCCTACATCGTCTATCTGATCAGTATAAACTCGACTCTACGGTTTTTCCACCGGTTCTCGAGATCGCCGTGGGGGACGATGGGGTCCCGTCCTCCTAAGCCCGCGGAGGTGATCCTCTTCGCGTCCACCCCGCGCTCGACCAAGGACTCCTTGACGGCATCGGCCCGAGCCAGTGAAAGAGGTTTGAGGTCCTCTTCCTCTTCCTCCTCCGCCCGGGCGGTATCGGACCAGTAGACGCTCACCGCGTGCCCCTCGATCCGGATGGAATAATTCTTGAACTTGTTGAGAATTTCGGCGAGACGCTCGAGAACCCTTTGGTTTTTCTGTCCCGTCTCACTGTCGTCTATGACGAGTCTCGGACTGTTCGGCTCGAAGGTAATGCTGGAGATCCGTATCTTCAGTCTGTCTCCTTCCCGTATGACCAGGACATCCACCGGTATAGTACCCTTCTTCTCGGAGACGTTTCCGAATATGTCCCGTGCCTCGAGGGTCCACGGATAATCCTCGGCGGCCTGGACGAGCTCGCCTTCTTTACTCAAGCCCTCCCAATTGAGATTTTCCGCAGGCCTCCCCTTCCCGGCGAAGGTATAGAAAGGCTTTCTCGTTGGATCGAGTATGGTAAGAGACCAGCTGTCAACTTCGCTCAGCTCGCTGACTTCCATGGATATATTGAGCTCGTCGTCGACACCGTCGTTGTCGGGGGAGAAGGGTTTCGGCTCCATCGTTATATCGAATTCGGGGCCGGTTATATCCACGAAGAAAGATTTACTCTCCACCGTCGGGCGGTTTCCCTTTGCGTATACTACTGTAAATCGGGCCGTGTAGACCCCTTCCCTGATCTGACCGCGCTCGGTTACCCCGTTCCATTCCACCGTCCGGACCGTTTCGGCCCCTCCGGTGAATCTCTTTTCCACCTCACCCGAAGAGTGAACGATTTCCAGAGTCCACTCGGTAATCCCTTCCTCTAAGTTGACGATGGTATTAAAACCGAGGGTGTCCATGAATCCGTCGCCGTTCGGCGAGAGACCGTTTGCGTCCACCGTCAGGAATATCTTCGTAGGACGGGTGTCCACTCGGATACCCTCCACTCTTTCTTCGGTTCTGTTCCCCGCCGCGTCCTCGGAAGCGACCGTGTATACGTATCCCCCGTCGGGAACGGTATTCCCCGCGGCGTCGGTGCCGTCCCAGACAAATTCTCCGGGCCGGCCGCTCCAACGGTGCTCGAGCACGACCGTTCCGTCTTCTCCGGAAATCGTGCCTGTCCATCTTGTCTCGGTGCTGGCTTCATGGTCGAAGACAACCGTATCCTTATTCCCGTCGCCGTCCGGTGAGAAGAGCTTGGGCTCTGCGCTTACCCTCACGTCGGGATACTTTGTGTCCACGGTGAAACTCCTCGTCGCGGCACTCGGACGGTTCCCGTTCTCGTAGAGTACTTCGATCACGGCGGAATAGTTTCCGTCCGGAACGATATCTCCCTCGTCGTCGATGCCGTTCCACTCGAAGGAGTCCTGTATCGTCCTTCGCCCTTCGTAGGTCTTGACGGTCTCTCCGTCTTCGGAGCGTACGGCCATGCTGTAACTCACGATTCCCGCCCGCCGCTCGAGTTTTGGGGTCAGGATCACGCTTTCCTTGATTCCGTCCTGATTCGGGGAGAAGTAGTCTTTGTCGACGGAGAGAATTACCGGGGTATCCTCGGTGTCGAGCACAAAGCCGTGTACCTCCGATCCGCCGGTGTTTCCAGCCCGGTCGGTTGAATAGATCCTGTAGGTATATTCGCCGTCGTCTGCGAGAGTACCCCTCCCGGTATACCCGTCCCAGGTGACCTGGTTATCGACCTGAGACAGCCATGTGTAGCGGCGCACCTCGTTGCCCTCAGAATCCTCGATGGTTCCGAACCAGATATCCTCACGGCTCGATTCCTGGACGAATATCATGTGGTCCTTTCTTCCGTCCCCGTTGGGGGAAAATATCTCGTACTGCGGCCTGACCGAGGCGGAAGGCTCGGTGATATCCGCGGTAAACCGTGGGCTCACGGATGTCGGATTGTTTCCGTTAGAATAGAGGACCGAGAGGCTTCCCCGATAACCGCCCTCTCGGATGTATTCGCCCTCGTCGGTTCTTCCGTCGAAAACTATCCGTTCGGGTACCGTTTCGGTCCCGGTAAAGATTCTCGCCGGAGCTCCGCCGTCCGCGGGCAGGACCTCCAGAGTCCAATCTACAATACCCCGCTCCACGGGAATATTGGGAAAAAAGGTTATCTCTTCCACCGCGCCGTCATTGTTCGGATCACCCGGGGCGAAGTAGCCGCTGTCAATGCTTACTGTAATAGGCGTTGCCTCGGTGTTTATTACGATGTTGTCGAGCACCTCGGTTGTATCGTTGCCGGCACGGTCGGTACTGGTAACCCGGTAGCCGTAGACCCCGTCGGGAACGAGTATTCCGTCGTCGTTTGTCCCGTCCCATACGAAGCTTTCCGGAGCTCCGTCTTCCCAGGTAAAGGTGCGAACCGTGTCGCCGCCTACCTCATATATCTCGCCCTTCCACAGATCTTCCTCGCTCCCGGACTGTTTGATGGTCAAGGTGTCCTTGTTTCCGTCGTCATTGGGCGAGAAGATCGAGTTTTCGGCCTCCACCTCGAGGGTGACCTCGGGATCGGTTACGTCCACCACAACAGACATGGGATCCGTAGTCGTGGTGTTGCCGTTGTCGTCCCAGGATCTTAGGGTAAAGGTATAGGTTCCGTCGGGGACCAGGGAACCTCCGTCGGAGTTTCCGTCCCATCTCAAGTGTTCGGGTATCTCGACCCCCTGCTTGACATAGGTGAGGCGGTCCCAGATATTGCGGAACCCCCTGTTTTCTGAACGCAGTTCTTTGTTTCGTATCTCCCGGACCGTTTCCCCTTCGTCGTTATAAAACGTCAAGACGTATCCGTTGACGTAGCGCCGGTCCTCTATCCGGATCGGCAAAACCAGGGTGTCGGATTCACCGTCGTTGTTCGGGGATATATACTCGGTGTCCTCGTACTCGACCGTGATCTCGGGCCCTTCGGAATCTATAACTCCCAAAGGTATGTTGACCCCGGCTCCGATTCCCCAGATATTGTTCTGAAAGGGGGAGGCGGCCACTTGGGTCTTGACCTCGCTCCGGTTCCAGCCCCGCTCACTGATGAACTCGGCTTCTTCTTTGATGTCGGTCCGGAAGGTAAAAGATATTCCGAAACTCGGTATGGGACTCCGCATGGCAAGAGAAGGGTTGACGATCTCCTGCAGATCGAAACGGGTGGCAAACTGGATGCCGAAAGTCTCCTTGATCATCAAGTTTCCCCCCAGGGTAAACTCGATGTCCTGAACGAAGGGAAACCCGATGTCGGCGAAGAGCCCGAAACGTACCGCCTCCGCCTGTACGAGATCAAAGGCGATCCCTCCGACGGGGGTAAAAGGGGCCGGATAGGGAGATCTCCCGGGAACGGGGTCAAAGGGCTTGCCAAAACCCTGAAGTGCCGCTCCCCACCGAAAATTTTTCATAAAACCTATGTCGCCGGGGAGGTGCATAATGCCTAAGTTCCCGACGAGGGACCAGTCGGCTGTAACGTTCGATCCGTAGGTAAAGCTTATCCCTATTCCGAAAAGAAGATCCGGATAGAGGTCCTTGGCAAAGGAAAATCGGGCCGTCGCCAGAGTGCCGAGGTCCATGCCCGCGAAGGGGGAGTGAACGAAGTGCCCCGAAACGGTAAAAACCCCTACCCGGGAGGGGAAACTTGCTCCGAGATTGGCGGAATGCCCGCGGTACCCCGAATCTTCTACTCCGCCGAAACCGATAAGCCCGATATATCCGATATCGAGAATAGTCCGCTGCTTGAGTCCGGCGGCGGCAGGATTGACGGCGTCGGCCTGAGGGGATTCCATGGAGGTAACCGATGCTCCGCCCCCCAAAAAACTCGGTGAAGCGAGGTCATTCAGGGTATTCCCCCCGTTAGGAGGAAGATACTGGCCGTACCCGAGGGAGGCACCACATACAAATGCAATTATGATAGCAAGGATCTTCTTATTCATCTCTTTTCCCTCCGTTTTTTGATCGGGTAAGTTTGTCCCCCCGTAGGTAGAGCTCCTCGAGATTTTCGAGCTGCTGAATACTCAAATGAGCGTAGAGTTCTTTTTCGATGCGCGTAAGGAGCCGGCACAGAGTTATATCGAGCTCGTCGTCACACTTCTTGAGCTGAAGGTATATTCCGGCGGCTTCCCGTTCGTTCAGTTCGATCATTACAGGTAGAACTCCATGTTTTCCTTCGCCAGCTGGATCTTGAGTCCCTTCCGTTCCAGGTGTCTCAAGTACCATCCCGCCGATTTTAATATGCTGTAAATCTTCTTATCATCGTACAGGGGCTCGTGGTGAAAGAGAAAAAGCTGTTCTATTCCCCATTCGGCGGCAAAATCAACCGCCAAACTGTACGAGGTATGTCCCCAGTCGTACTTCTCGATCGCCTCGTCCAGGGTGTATTGGCTGTCAAGAATAAGAGCGTTGGTATTCTGGTAGAACTCCCGGTTTCCCGGGTCCCGCGCAAAATCCTCTTCCGTGAGCTCGGTATCGGTGGAGAAAATCATCGATTTTCCATTCTCCGATATCCGGTAGGAGTAACATTCCCCCGGGTGCTTGACCCTTCTCCATTGGATTCTTCCCCGTCCTAAATCCACCGGATCGTCACCTAAGACCACGAAACGGATTTTCGCGTTCATAATATCCATGGTAACCGGAAAGTAGGGATAACGCATCTGCGCCTTGACCCATGTCTCGAAATCCGACTTGGGGCTGTAAAAGGTTATGGAGCATTCGGGATGGTAGGCCTGGGGGGCAAAGAAGGGCAAGCCCTGGAGGTGGTCCCAGTGAAAGTGGGTAAAGAAAATATGATAGTGTCTGATATGTTCGTTCCGCCGGGTCAGCGAGCTCGCGAGTTCCCGTATTCCCGTGCCGCAATCGATAATGATAAGGGTATCGTCGGAGAGGCGCACCTCGATACAGGTGGTATTTCCGCCTACCGTGCTCAGGATGTAATCGGGAAGTCGAGCCAAAAAGGTCTCCCTGGATTCCTCCGAGAGGAGATCCTCCGGGTTGATCCTCTCCACGACCGCGGCAATCTTACTCTGGATCTGCGGCGGTGTAAGCGGCGTCGGCACCGACCCGCGGACACCCCAAAACTTCACTTTCATGGGTTACTCCCTAAGTAATTGTATCTCATTGCGCAAACAATTCAATATGTCGTTATAAAGGGGTCTTCCCATCTCCGCTCAAGCCAACCATCTATCTCCCGCCGCCGGTGCAGCCGTCCCCGGTTGACTCCGGGACAATCGTTTTCCAGATTATCCCAGGTCTTCCTGTTTATGAGAAAGGGTGCCCAGAAGGGATAGCTCCTGCATTGAAGGGGCCGCGCTCCGTACACGAGACACTCTCCGTTCTCCCAAAAAATGCAGTCGTAATTACTCTTCTCTTTCAGGCTGAGTCTGCTCGTACCCGCTATATGTACCACCCGGCAGTAACGCTCTAGGAAATCTTCTTCGTCCATGCGGATGGTCCCGCGGAGTGCGGACAGGTCCCGCTTCGAGAGAAATACGTACCCCGGCTCGTGCCGGCAGCACTTCGAACATCTCTGGCACTCGAATTTGAGGCCTCCGCTGTAAAAAGGTTCTTCCTGCATTAAATAATAAGATACTACCTATATAATTCAAAAAAAAGGCTTCCACGACGATGCCGTGAAAGCCTCTTGTGGGGAGAGAAGGATTCGAACCTTCGAAGGCTGAGCCAACAGATTTACAGTCTGCCCCCTTTGACCGCTCGGGAAACTCCCCCTGATGAAGCGACACATTACCAGCAACAAGCCGCTCCGTCAAGCCATCTGTCGGATTCGAACCGACGACCCCGAGATTACAAGTCACGTGCTCTGGCCAGCTGAGCTAAGATGGCCTGCCCGCTCATAATGCAGCTGATACAATATCTATTTTGATTGATTAAGTCAAGGGATTAAAAGGGGGGAATTTCCCTTCCGTAGGGAAGATCTTCGGGGCATGCCGTAAGGATTTCGGTTCCCCTCGAGTTGACTGAAACGGTATGCTCGAACTGAGCGCTGGGCGAGCCGTTTGCCGCCACCGCCGTCCAGCCGTCATGGAGAAACTTGACCTCCTCCGGACGGAGGGTCACTAGGGGCTCCACGGTAAAAACCATTCCCGGAACCACCGGGTGGCCGTACCCGCTCTTCCCCACCGGATAAATCGGAGGCTCCTCGTGCAGCTGGAAACCGATTCCGTGTCCCGCGAAGTGCGGAATTATATAACACCCCCGTTCCGTCACTGCCTTCTCCACCGCCTCGCCGATATCTCCGACTCGCGCCCCTCCGCAGGCGGCCTCGATACCCGCCATCGAAGCCGCCCAGGAGGAATTCCTGAGACGGTGCCCCTCCTCGGTTCCCCGCCCGACTAGGAAAGTCCACGCCCCGTCGGCAAACCATCCCCCTTTTTTTACGGCGATGTCGACCTTGACGAGGTCTCCTTCCCCGACAGTATAGTCGTTCGGTATTCCGTGGGCCATCACCTGATTGACCGAGACGCAGACGTGCCCGGGATAACCGTCGAAACCCTTGAGGGCCGACTCCGCACCGTTCTCCCCGATCAGATTTTTGCAGAATACTTCAATATCCCGGGTGGTCATCCCCACGGCAATAATACCGGAGAGTTCTTTGAAGATACGGCCGATGATTCGACCCGCAATTCTTATACGAGACACCTCTACGGCCGTCTTGAGCCGTGCCCCGGGCTTCATGAGAAGCCCGCGAGATCGGGTCTCAAGTGTTCCGCTCCGTTCACGTACACGGGCTTTAAGCTTCGAAACCGGGATACCCTGATTGTCACCAGGACCCGGATAACCCGGGGCATCATCCCGTCAATATCCGGCTCCCTGCAGCAGAAAAGGGGCACCGATTCGAAACCCCGGGCTCTCAAGGCCGCCGCCGGGTTTTCGGAGCGGAGGTCCCCCGTCTGCGAAAACAAGATCGAGACGATGTTCCTCTCCCGAATTCTGTTTTCCTCGAGGAGAGTATGCATCAGACACGCGACTCCCGATCGTATGGCCTCGGGTGTATCCACATCTATCTTGACCGCTCCGCGTACCGCTTTTATCATGCTGTCTCGTACCCTTCCCGCTAGTAAGTAACCGGCCGAATCCAGCTCAAGAACAGCTGGGATATGAATTGAACCGCTCCTCCCCACGCTAATCCTCCCGCTATGACCGGCCATGTGGTGAAACGGCGTTTGTATTTCAGTATCCGCGCGAATAGCTGGGTCAAAAAATCGTAGACCAAGACGAACACAAAGAGAAGGCTTCCCGTCCTCATGATTTTGAGCAGCAAGATCAGATTCGAATCGAGGAACGCCTGAAAGTTTCCGATTACAAAGAGAATGAGGACCATATTCTGAAAGAAAAAGAGATAGAGGGCTACCCGGGGCAGCACCCTAGTTATCCAGAATTGTTTCTCCCGTTTCATATGGGTATAATCTTACACTATGAAGCATTCGAATTCTACCGGGATCGAACGTATACGGTTTTTAAGCAGACCCGCCTCCCCCGTACCTTCAGAAACTCCCGCCCGTTTAGGACTGTTGAAAGAGATTCGCGCGGTTATTTTCGACGTATACGGTACCCTTTTCGTCTCCGCTTCGGGGGATATCGGTACGAGCCGCGGTTCCGCATCATCCTCTCCCTTCGCGGAGGCTTTAGCGGGGGCCGGTTTCATTCCGCCGGTACATCCGCGGAATGTTACCGAAATCGGGGATGCCGCCCGTGATCTCTACTTCGCGACCATACGTAAACATCACGAACGGCTCATACGGGAGGGCATAGAGTTTCCGGAGGTCGACATCCGCGAGGTGTGGAGGGAAACGATAGAAGGACTTACCCGCTCGAAGATTATCGGCCCGGCGGAACCGACATCCGAGCGGATCGAGGCCCTCGCTATCGAGGCGGAATGCCGTCTCAACCCGGTGTGGCCTATGCCCGGGATCATCCGAACTCTCGAATACGCGAACTCCCGGGGCTATCTTCTCGGAATAGTATCCAACGCTCAGTTCTATACTCCCCTCCTCTTTCCCGCTTTGACGGAAAAGGATTTGACGGCCCTCGGTTTCGCCGAAGACTTACGGGTGTGGTCCTACCGCTTGAGGACGGCCAAACCGTCCCTCCGCATCTTCGGCGCGCTCCTAGGGACCCTTCGAAGTGTTTACGGGATCGGGCCCGGAGAAGCCGTCTATGTCGGAAACGACATGCTCAACGACATTTACCCGGCTCATACGGCGGGGATGCGGACGGTCCTCTTCGCTGGAGACACCCTGTCCTTGAGGATGCGCTTAGACGATCCCCGGTGCGCCGATATTCGCCCGGATCGTACCGTTACGGGTCTGGAACAGCTTACGGTTCTCTTATAGAATAGTAGGAAAGGAAGGAGCTATGAAGAAGTTTTTAGTGATATTTTTCATTCTTATTCTCGCCGCCGGCGCGGTTTTTTATTTCGGATGGGTGCAAATCCAGATTCCCCCTGAAAACTACGCCGTCTTCTTCTCCAAGACCGGCGGGTACTCGGACGAGGTCATAGTGCCGGGCAATTTCGTGTGGAAGTGGGAGAGGCTCATTCCGAAGAATACCAAGCTCTATACTTTTCAGATCGAACCGCGGGCAACCACCTTGAGCATCGAAGGAGAACTTCCTTCCGGCAGGTTCTACGCGGAACAGCTTACCGGCAGCCCCGATTTCGGCTGGGAAATCAGCGTTCGTGTCGGCTACTCCCTCAAACCCGAGTTGCTTCCTACTCTGGTAAAAGAGGATCGGTTCGACCCCGAAAACATCGATTCCCTCTATACAGATGTGGAAAGCTCAATTGCCGACGTCCTTCATCCCCAGGTCATAGACTACATGCGTACCCGTACGGGGGAAGGCGCCTTCCTCCCCCAGATCAGCGGCGAGCTCACCGATCGCCTCCGGACGAGACTCTCCGACCGCTACCCCGCCATGGACTTCTCCGAAATTACTATTCCTTCCTACCGGGTACCCGATATCGATCTCTACCTCAGGGCCAAAGAACAGTATATGGAACTCATGGAAGTCCGGACGGATACCAAGGCTCGGGAGATAACCCGGACCGCCGGCCGTGAAGTCACTGAAACCAGCAAGATCGATATCCTCAGGGAGTACGGGGAGCTCTTTACCGAGTATCCCATTCTCCTCCGATATCTCGCCATGGAAGGAGATCTCGAGGAACTTACCGGCGCTGAAATCGAAGCCTTAGAAGACTACGGAGTCGACAACCCTTCAGAAATTGCTCCCGCCGGGGGTAACGACGGCTAGACACCCCTTTCGATCCTGGATATCTCGTAGAGAAGATTCTGAAACTTCTCGATCTTATCGGCTCGGTCTTGGAGCACATCTATAAGCTTCTGTGACCGGCCGTCGATATAGTGATATGACCGGAGCTTCTGCTTGAAGCTTTCCATCGGACTCGTGATAAACTCGTCGAACATTTTTTTGAGGCCAAGCAGGGCCTCCTTGCCCCCCTCTATCAGGCCCTTGACCTCGCTGTCCTTCTGATTTATCAGGCTCCTATAAAGCCTCTGGTGTGTAGCGTCGGTCGCGAGGGTATACCGTATCCGGGTAAAGAGCTTTCCGTCCTCTTCGTCGGGACTGAGACTCTCGTCTAAGATGCGTATCTTTGTTTCTAGATCTTCGAGAGTGGCAATGTGGACGAGGAGTCGGTTCAAAGTTATTCGGTTCTGCCTGAGAACGCCTTGACTCAAGATTTGGATTATCTCCTGTATTTGCCGCCGGTATACGATGCGGATGAAGTTGTACAGGAGGTTGATCGATTTCGTGTAGGAGAATGTAGGAATTCCGAGCTTGTTATAATCAAGACTCATATAGTCCCGGTAGTAGAGAAGCGGCTCTTGACTGGTGTTGGGGAAGAGCTCCTTTATCTGCTTGTCTATTACCTGCCTTCTGACATCGTCGAAAATCTCATCGAGTTTAGGCAGCAGCATGAGTTTGAGCTTTGACACGAAAAAGTCCCTGAGATAAAGCTTCGGGACGTAGAAAACGAGTTGATAATAGGGATCCTCGTGGAAGTAGCGTATCATCTCTACCAAGGGTACCTTCCCCTGAAAATTCCGTATTTCCCGCACCACACCACGTACTGTTCCGTCGACGTCCCCGCTTTCGATCTTCCCGCAAGGGGCTTCTCCGGTAAAATCCTCACCCGAATCACAGAGCATCTCGGCGAAGTCTTGGTCTAGGCTTACCGGGTCTTCAATCTTAGACGCGGCATACACGGCGTAATAGAGTTGTTCCAGGTAGGGAAGCGCAAGCCTGACCGAAGCGGACCTGAAGTTGGGCTCCTCAGTATCTTCGTCGGGAGTAAACTGAAATAGCTTGAAAAAGTTCTGGTAAGGAAAGAGAACGAAGTCTTTGAGGTAGTAGACGGGCTTGATTCCCTTCTCGAGATTCCCGAAATGATCGTCGGGAATACTCTCGCAATAACGCTCGAGCTCCCGAACGAGCTGCTCATGGATCGATTTCTTGGTTCCCGTTCTTTCGTAGATATTCTGCATCTCTTCGATGGTCAAAAAATCGGTAAGCTCCCGCTTCGGTTCCTCCACCCGGTTCCCCACCAGATCGAGGATCAGAGCCTCGAAACGGTCCTTACTCTTCCATAGATGCCGAAACAGGGGAATAAGAGGGAATAGTCTTGTATAGACCGCGAATACTTCTTCTGCAAAGCCGGGATAGATGCTCTTCGTATCCAATCCGGCGAGTTCTGAGTTGCGCTGCTGAATCGCACGTTTTAAAGATTTTAGTTTGAGATTCAGATAAATCTCGGTCTCTTCCTTTCCGGTGAACAATCGGCGGAGCCAGAGCCTGAAGCGGAGAATCAAAGAGGCTCTATTCAGATCGTTTCGGACGATCGTTTCCCGCTCTTCCTCGTCCATCTCTTTCTGATAGATGTTTTCAGCGGTACTTTCGATCAATGTTACGCTTCGCCGTACCTTATCGAGGAGCCGGCGCCTTTCCCCGTCGGTAAGACTCCGCGCGAGATCGGGGAGGACCGAACGTTCCTGCATCACTTCTCCCCCGTCAACTCTTTAACCAGAAGCAATCGTCCCGTTTTCATCCGTATCCTTACCTGTATCGACAGCGCTCGATTACTCAAACCGAAATCTCCGCGTGACCATCTCAGATCGTCGAGCTCCCATTTGAGTCCCTCGGAGCTCATGGTACACTCTTCCTTTCCCAGAGGAAATAACGATATTCGCTGATTCGGATATGTATCGAAAACAGCCTCCTTCTGTATACTCATTATCGACTCCCTTCCGGTCATCCATAAATCGGGATGAGGCTCACGTTCGAAGAGGGCAAGGATTCCCATAGTGTGATCGAGACGCCCCTCCCCTCCGCCGATAATAATCCGCTTAC
>JBKHAJ010000099.1:0-11786 GCA_046542935.1 Spirochaetia bacterium
GCCGGTATTCGCCTTCGGCTGTCATCCTGACGATATCGAGTTCCTCATGAGCGGGACCTTGTTCCTCCTGCGTGAGGCCGGCGCCGAGATACACTACATGAACCCGGCGAACGGCTGCCTGGGAACCGCCGAATATTCTAAAGAAGAGATAATAGATAAGCGGCGCCGGGAATCGATGGAGGCGGCGGAATACTTAGGCGCCGTCTTTCATGAAAGCATTGCCGGGGACATGGAAATCCGGTATACCCCGGAGCTTCTTGCCCGGGTCACGGCCCGGATAAGGGAAATCCAACCCGACATTTTGCTCCTCCTGTCCCTCGAGGACTACATGGAGGACCACATGAACGCCGCCCGCCTCGGATATACGGCCGCTTTCTGCCGCGGCATGACGAATTACATCACCGATCCGCCCCGGGACGCGGTCGGCAAGGAGATCGCGGTCTATCACGTAATGCCCTACGGACTACGGGACATGATGGATCGGCCGGTTACTCCCGATTTTTTCATCAATGTCGAAGGAGTCATGGATAAAAAACGGGAGATGCTGGCCCTCCACGCGAGCCAGAAGACTTGGCTTGACGTGAGCCAGGGGATGGACGCCTACCTCGAGTCCATGCAGGACATGACCGCCGAAATGGGCTCTCTGTCCGGGAGTTTCCGGTACGCCGAGGGTTTTAGAAGGCATAACCCTTTAGGGTTTTGCAGTCCCGATTACACACCGCTGGAAAACGCTCTTAAAGAGTTTTTTCATAAACCTTAATTCAAAGGAGAGGAAGAAATGAAAAAGGTAGTCTTGGTACTTATGCTGGCGATGCTGCTGCCCGCGGCAGTCTTATGGGCGGGGGGTGAAAAGGAAAAGGATATGGCCACGGTCGTATTCGGCAACATCCCGGTGGCGATGTCGGACGAATGGAACGGCTACAGCGTGGAGAACTTCAAATACGCCGCGGCCAAGAAAGGGATCGATGTCATCGTTCTCGACTCGGAATGGGACGGTGAAAAGGCGCTAAACAATCTTGAAGACTTGATTATTCAGGGCGTGGACCACATCAGCGTCTTCGTCTACACGCCGGAACAGGCCCAGGATTTCATCGACCGGGCGAACGAAGCCGGTATCCCGATTTCCTTCGAGAATACGAAGCTCGTCGGTAATGTCACCGGTGACTATGTCGTCAATGTCGCCTTCGAATACTACGAGTTCGGCTACGAGGCGGCCAAGTACATAAGCGAGACCTGGCCCGGAGCGAAACTCTTCTACGTCAGAGGACTTCCGGGGATGGGAATCGTCGAGGAATACATGCGAGGCATTAACGACGCCCTCGAAGAATTCGGTACCGTCGAGATGACCGTAATGCGGGACACCAACTGGGACACCGAGACGGCCTTGAACGCGACGCAGGACGTGATTGCCGCGGGTGAGGAGTTCGATGTCATCTTCGCTAATAACGAATCGATGGCCGTAGGCTGCTACAACGCCCTGGAAGACGCGGGACTCGCCGGCGAAATACCGATCGTCTCCACCGGCGGGGGACCGACGGGAGTTCAGATGCTGAAAGACGGCATTATACAGGCAACCATCGCCGGGCCGGTTTCCCTGCAGGGACTCTACCTGTTCAAAGCCATGTATCTCTACGAAACTGAGGGAATCGAACCGCCGGAGAAATATATTGCACCGGGGGTAAAGGCCATTACCGTGGACAACCTCGATGACAATATTCCCTGGGAACCCTCCGACGAGCTGATCGAAATGATCGGCGGCCTCGACGAGTGGTAGAATTTGCTTGATCATGCCGGAGATACCGGCCCCGCTAAAGCGGGGCCGGTTTGATCATGCCGGTATAAAAGACAGCAGAAAGCGATGACGGATAGACAGACCATCGACCGAAAAATTCTGGAAGTACGCGGTATAAGCAAATCCTTTCCCGGAGTGCAGGCGTTGAGCAACTTCGATTTCGATCTGCGGAAATGCGAAGTACACTGCCTGATCGGTGAAAACGGCGCCGGTAAATCGACCTTTATCAAGATACTTTCCGGGGCCTATACCCCGACGAGCGGCGAAATATACATAGAGGGAACATTCTACCCTTCCTTGTCCACGCGGCTCGTCAGGGACTTAGGTATTCAGACCGTGTACCAGGAAGATATTCTCGTGCCGCAGATATCCGCGGCGGAGAACATCTTCCTCGGGTCAGCCCGGCACCGGAAATCGTTTAGGGTCGACCATCGGGACATGAAGAGCCGCGCGGAGGATCTCGCCCGGGAATACGGGATCGACCTCGACGTAAGCAGTCCTTACGAAGACCTCAACCCGTCGGACCAGCAGTTTACCAAGATATTAAAGACCCTGACTCAGTACCCGAAGGTGCTTATCCTCGACGAACCGAACCAGGTGTTCAACATTCGGGACACCGAGCTCGTTATCAGGATCGTCAAAACCATTACCCAAAAGGGAGTGAGCGTCATCTACATTGCTCACGATCTCGACGAGATAATCGAAGTCGCCGACCGGGTAACCGTGCTCAGGGACGGTGTCAAGATACGGACTTACGACAAGGCGATGGAAATTCTCGATGCGGATTCTTTGGCAAAAGAGATGGTAGGCCGGCCGGTTGAATTGTTCTACAAAAAGAAAAGACACCCCATTGGTGACGTCGTCTTCGAGGTCCGGGACCTGAAGCTCGGGCCCGAATTGAAACCGATCGATTTCACCCTGCGCCGGGGCGAGGTCTTAGGGGTTGCCGGACTCAAAGGGTCAGGCCGCTCCGCCATCGCCCGGGCGATCTTCGGCGCCATGGAGAAACACAGCGGCACGATACTCTTGAACGGCAGGGAGATTACTCCGAAGAGTCCTATCGACGCGGTCAAGAACGGGGTCGCCCTGCTTACGGAAGACAAAAAAGTCGACGGCCTTTTCATGGGAATGCCGGTGTATCAGAACATAACCATAGTCGGACTGGGATCAATTGGAAAACTTCTCATCAAACGGCGCAGAGAGAAACAGCAGGCGAAGAAGCTCATACATCGGCTCAACATCAAGGCGGCTTCTCCCGAGCAGGAGGTGCGGTATTTGAGCGGCGGAAACCAGCAGAAAGTGGTTATCGCCAAGTGGCTGTTTCAAGGGGTCGATGTGCTGATCGTCGACGAACCGACCCACGGCATTGATGTCAACGCGAAGGTGGAGGTGTACGAGCTGTTCACCGAGCTGACTTCATCGGGAAAATCTATCATCATGATATCCTCCGAAATGCCGGAAGTCATTTCCATCAGCGACCGGGTCCTGGTAATCAAGGACTTAGAGATAACGAAGGAACTAACCGGTGTGGAAATAACCGAAGAAAATATTCTCGCCGGATACTTAGGGAGCAGCTAACGTGGAAGGAAAAGAAAAGTCACCCGAAGCAAGAAATATGAGGAGCAGGCTCAAAAATCAGACGGTCTACCTCATCTTCGTCGTTATTGTAGTCTCGATAGTCGCGACGGTGTTGAATCCCCGTTTTCTTACGGCCAGAAATTTCTTTAATGTCATGCAGCAGATTTCGGTGCTCGGGATTCTCTCCATGTGCATGGCCTTGGTCATGATCTCCGGACATCTAGATATTTCTATCGGAAACATGGCGGGTCTCGTGGGAATGGTTTTTACCAGGATGGTCCTAACCGGATACAGTCAGTTCCTTTCGGTAGTCGTCGTTCTCGCCATGGCTACAATTTTGGGTCTTATAAACGGGGTTATAGTCGCCAAGAGCAAAACCACTCCGCTTATCATCACCCTCGGGATGATGTACGTCTATCAGGGAATCGCACTGCTCATATCGGAGGGAAGGCCCCACTCCCTCGGGGGCCGTTTTCAGTTCTTAGGCCGCGCGAAGATAGGCCCCATTCCTTTTACCATTATCGTCTATCTCATCATATTCGGCCTGGCTTTCTTTCTCAGGCGTTACACGACCTACGGAAGACGGCTCAACGCAATCGGAGGAAACCGACAGGCCGCATTCCTCTCGGGGATCAACGTGGACCGGCACGTCATCTCGATTTACGCCTTGAGCGGTCTGATCGTCGGCCTCGGCGGCCTCGTTTTGGCCTCGCGCCTCGGGATGGTCCGGGCGGACAGCGGACTAGGTTACGAGCTGCAGGCCCTCGCCGCCGTCATTATCGGCGGTATTACTTTCGAAGGGGGCCGGGGAAGCCTGGTGGGCGCATTCTTCGGAGTCCTGCTATTAGGGATTATGTACAACGCGATGAACATCATAGGAGTTTCTTCCTATATGCAGACAATGTTTCTTGGGGCGATTATCGTCATTGCCACGGTAGTCAGCAATATCGGAAAGAAAAAAAGCGGATGATTCCGCGCATAACACAAGGGGGAATAGCATGAAAAATAAAGTAGGCGTAGTTACTTCGACCTATCCGAAAAACACCGCCGACGAGGCCTTGGACGGGATCAGCAAGGCGGGGTTCAAGTATGTCGAGCTTGCCTCGGCGCCGAGCTACTTCGAGCACATCCTTCCGCGGCCTGAAGAGGCCGACGAGAAGGGGGTCCAAAAGGTCCTCGATCAATGCGCTCGGTACGGCCTGGAACTGTACTGCATAGCCGGGCATACCCGCCTCCTGACCGAGGGAGGAAAAGAGGCCTTCAAGAGTGTTCTCGATTACGCCCGGATGGCGGGGGTGTCCTTCGTCACCACAGATACCGGCGAGGTTAAGGATGAAAACGACAAAAAGCGGTTCTACTCCGATATATCGGAGCTTGCCGAATACGCGAAATCGAAAGACGTCACGATCTGCCTCGAGATGCACGGCAGCTGGTGTAATAACGGGAAGACCGGAGCGGAAATCATCCGTACAGTGGATCATCCGAATGTGCGGCTCAATTACGACACCGGAAACGTCAGCCTTTACGGCGGTGTGCGTCCGGAGAAAGACATCGAGAACGCCTTGCCCTACATGGCCTTCCTCCACATCAAAGAGAACGGCGGCGGCCTGAAAGAATGGAACTTCCCGGCCCTCGGAGAAGGAAACAACGATTTCGATTTTATTTTCAAGAAGCTCGAGGAGTATACAGGCCCTATCAGCGTCGAGATCGAATTCGACGGATCGGACAAGAGCTTGGACGAAATAAACAAAGCCGTAAGAACATCGTACCTGTTTCTAAAAGAGCACGGGTATGTCGAATAATCCGGCCGGCGGAACAGGGAGGTACGGAATATGGTCAAGGTAGCAGTCGTCGGTGCCGGTTTCATAGGAGAGGTCCATGCAGGGGGCTTAAGCAAGCTGGACAACGCAGATATAACCGCGGTCGTCAGCGGGAGGGAAAAGGAAGGCAAGGAGTTCGCCGACAAATACGGAGCCCGGCATTTTAGTACCCTAAAGGAGCTCCTCAAAGAAGGGGATGTGGACTGTGTCGATTTGTGCACCCCGACCTTTACGCACCCCGACATGGTCGTCAAATCGGCGGAGGCGGGAAAGCACATCCTCTGTGAAAAGCCGCTGGCCCTGACACTGAAAGACGCGGACAGGATGATAAAAGCCGTCCAGACGAACAAGGTCAAAGCGATGGCGGGTCACACCCTTCGGTTCTGGCCCGAATACATTAAGGCCAAACAGATTATCGACAGCGGTGAACTGGGAAAACCGCTCTACGCCCTGTGCGAACGACTCGCCGTTACCCCGGACTGGCACAAGAACAGCTGGGGCTTCGACGAATCCAAGGGCGGCGGCGCCTCCGTGGATCTCCACATCCATGATTTGGATTACCTCATCTGGCTGTTCGGCCAGCCGAAACAGGTATCCGCGACGGGGGTATACAAACCCGAGCTCGGCGGGGTATCCCACATCGGATCCAATATCGTTTTCCAGAACGGGGTAACCGCCTTTGCCGAAGGCGGATGGACGTTCAAGGGCTCTTTTCCCTTCACCATGACCCTCCGGGTGCTGTGCGAAAAGGGGACCGTCGAGTGGATCCTCCGGGCGGGAAAGAACATCGAAGAAAGGGCCTCGAAAATGAATCTGATAATCTACAAGCCGGACGGTACCATCGAAGAACCGGAGGTCGAAGAAGAGGACCCCTACTTCCTCGAGTGTAAATACTTCGTCGACTGCATCGATAAGAACCAGCCGATCGAGAACGGGACCTTCGAAGACGGGCGGAACGCCCTAGAGCTCGCTTTAGCCGCTACGAAATCGGCGAAGGAACAGAAGACCGTCAAGCTATAGGTACGGGGCACCGGACGGTTTTGCCTCCCCGCGCCGGCCGGCCCGTTAGGCGGGACCTCGGTCCCTGTTCGGGGTAAGCCCGGTCACGAATTCCGCGACGGCCCGGTTCGGGAACTACGGTGTCACCGAAACAGCCGCGCACCAGGTTTCTAGCGGACCCCGCGGGGTCGTATTGAAGCCGCACCGTCAATACGGCAAGCGCCTCGGCATCGTAACAACCCGGCTGGCCCCAGCGCCATGTTTCGTTATAGTACTGCCGGGGGGACTGATCCACGCTGATATGTCCCGCGAGATGTTCATTGCCGAACAGGTCCAGCCGGGAATCATAATGAGGGGCCGCCCCCGCCCTTTGTCTTCATAATGGGTTTTAACACCGTCGTTCGTCGTAATTACAGGCATGTCGGACTCCTTCTTTTAGGTAATGGGAGACCGTAAGCGGCTCATCCGCCGCCGTGCATACAGTGCATCGGGTTCTCGGAGCGGTCCGGTCATCCCGGACGCCGAGGGCTTCGGCAACCTCGTCCCGCTCATTCACGGTGAGCACTCGTCCGTTTTTGAAGACTGTGTCTAGAGGTGTAGAATTTACATTCATGGATTTCCTCTCACTTTTTTATGATCAGGACGCGTGCCGTTAACGGCGCCACAGGGGTCTTCCCCCACTCTACCCCGCCAAAGCCCGCGGCTTCAATCCTTCGAACTGCTCTTGACATCTCTATAATTTAGTCACATAATAGTCACATGGAGACTATTTCAGTATCGTCTTTGAAAGCTCACTTGAGCGCCGAACTGAAAAAGGTGAAAAAGGGTGCCCGGATAACCGTGCTCGAACACAAGCGCCCGGTGGCGGTCATCTCTCCGATCGAAGAAGAGCCTTGGCTCATACGAGAGGCACAAAGGCCGTTCGAGTACCGGGAATTATCACCCCTGTCGAACGTCGATCCCTTGAGCGAGCTGGAGAAAGAGCGGGCGGAGAGATGGTAGGATATCTCGATTCATCGGTACTCCTCCGGCATATCCTTGTCGGGGATACGGCAATACACCATATACAAGCTATGAGCAGGGTCGTCTCGAGCGAGTTTCTCGAAATTGAATGCAGAAGAATTATTCATCGGTACCGTATCGAAGGCTACCTCGGCGACGAAGGCTTTATTACCGCCGTCGAACGTCTCGAAGGCATACTTTCGGCGGTTTCCCTTCTCGCCTTCTCACCGAAAGTAAAAAAACTTGCTATGGGATCGTTTCCCGTAAGCGTTAAAACCCTCGACGCCGTACATCTCGCTTCCGCCTTGGTCTTTTCGGAAGCCCGTCCCGAAGAAGAGCTCCTCATGTTCTCTTTCGACACCGGAATGAACCGATGCGCTCAGGCGCTGGGATTCGGAGTGCCGTTAAAGAGCTGATTCTCCTGTCCGGTTCAGTTTTCCTCTCGTTTTTTCCCGGTTTTCTTCCCGCGCCGGAGAATCAAGGCGGCGGTAATTCCGATTATGAATCCTCCCGCTAAGGTAAGAAACAGCAGAAGTGCCGCGGGAAGTTCTCCCGAAAGCCAGAGAAAATGGATCGGAACTTCGGTCATGTTCTGGAAAATAAGCAGCACCAAAAGTACGGCCAGTATCAGAACGGAAGCCAGTTTGAATATCTTCATTGCACCTCTCCTCCCTGTATATCTTCTTCCGGATTTTCAGCGGGCCCGGCGGCTTCACGCACCGCGGCCAAATCCTCTTCCAGAGTCATGGCTTTCTCTGAACGCTTGAACGCAGTTCCGGCATGCAGCAGGGCGGCTTTGCGCATAGGAACGTTGCCTATTTGCGCAAGAATTCGCAGGGCCTCCTGCAGCCGTACCGCCACTTCCACCGTGCCCGCGCCGTCCCGGGCTATCGCCGTAAAGGCATCGTCGAACATGTCACGCTCGGAAATTGCCGGGACCTCCACTAAATCGTATTTCGGCCCGGCCTTCGCCGCGGCAGGACCGCATTCGTTCCACAGAATAAACAGCCTCACCAAAGCTCCTAAGATATCGACGGCAGTCCCTGGATCGTTGACTGCGGGCGAGAGCGCGCGCCCGGCAATTTCAGACAGGACTACAAGCCCGAAGCGCGGATCATCGTCGAACTGCCGTTCATTCCTGACGACGAAAGATTGAGCGACCGGTCCGTAATCGACCTCCGACTCCCCGTCCGCTTCCGCCCGGGCGTATGCCAGCACATCCCCGGGAGCAACGAAATCTCCCGACAAAGCTTTTACCACCACCCGGCCTCCCGCCTTTTCCGCCCAGTTCTGAAGGGATGCTACATCAACCTGCTGTATGTAACCGGCTGAACAGGCGAACACAGGCTTCCCTGTTAAGCGGGTAGTTTTTACCGGGACCCCGTGAAGATACAAGGCTTCACCCCGACGTTGTAAGGAACGGGCCGCAGCTTTTTCTACCATATCAATTGTCATCCCGAGACGGCCGAGACGGGCGATACGGTCCACCCAGCGTACAAACGTCAAAATGACTGTGCCGAAGACAAGAACCGTTAGGGCAAACACCACAAAAACACCGGTTTTCCCGTAGAAATCGTTCTTTACCGAGGTCAGCCCTACGATACTGAAGATGAATGCCCCGAGAAAGGTCGAAAGGGCGTTCTGCGTCAGATCGTCGGCAATAACCAGTCTGAATGTCCGCGGAGTAGCCGTACTGCTCGCCGAGGCATAGGCCGACACCATAGCCCCTACGGCCAAAGTGGCAATGACCAGCATGCTCGATGCCATAATTGTCAAAAGAGTCTCGATCGATTCGCGGTTTATTTCCGGTACAATCCGGTCCAAACCGGTGCCGTCCGTAAGTTTTACCACAAACGCTAAACCAACCATCGCTAGGGAGAGCACAAGCGGCCGTAACCAGAGAATCTCCCGGAACTGTTTCAGAATAAATTTTATTCGCTGAAACGATATGAAACGGGCCATCTCTCCTCCTCCGGCGTCCTCTATGTTTTACAGTATATACTTTTCCCGGAGGAATGCTACCGAGAGTTCTTCCCTCTTTGATTCCCTCTTTCGATGATCCGCTCGAGGAGAACCGCCATGGGAATTGTAAGGGCTATCGTCAGACCGAGACGAACGATCATGAACTCGTAGCCGAGAAACCGGAGCTCGGCAAGCTCCTGGGGCAGTTTGATGCAGGACCACGAAAAGAGAAACAGCAGTACCGACGCGGTGCGGGCGCCTTTTTTCCGGAGTGACGCGGCGATAGGAAAAGCTATGTAGAGAGGTCCCGTCGGTAAAGTTCCGAGTGCGAGGCCTAAAAGAAGGCTCTTGAATCCGGCGGCGGAGCCGAGGAATTGGACCACCCGCTCCTTCGAAACAAAGACATTGAACAGCCCCATAAGTACCATTACCGCGGGAAGGATCCCGGCAAGTTCGAGAATGACCCGTTTCCCTTCGGCAAAGAACCGCTCGCTGTTTCCCGGCACCGCGGTCAGCAGTACGGCGGCGGCAGCGGCCCCGGCGGCGAGAAACAGCAGGTCCCGGAGCAACCCCTTCCGTTTCTTCTTTTTCATGTCGTTCATTTTCGTCATGTCGTTCATAAGATTACTCCCATCAGCAAGGCGATGCAGACCGATAATACGACGGCCGAAAGATTGCGGAGAAGGGCAAAGCGCACGCCGAGTTCCCGAATCTCCAGAGGAAGGGTCACGAACCCGATCATGGTAAGAGAGGTAATAAACGCGGCCGCGGCGGCCACGGAAGCCCCCGCCGTCATGAGGGACGCCGCAATGGGAAAGCCTATAACCGCGGGAATATGAATAACTCCGCCTACGGCCGTCGAGGTCAGGATACCCCGGATCCCCGCTTCGTCCCCGATAATCTTCGCGATTGTCTCAGGCGACAGAAAAGTAAGGATCATCGATATAACGATGACAATTAAGAGCATCAGGGGCGCAAGAAATAATAAGGAGAGAAGCCCCCCCTTAATTCCCCGCACGGCTTTCTTCCGGTCCTTTACGAGCGCCGCGGCGACCGCCGCCGCCGCAATTCCGTTGACGGCAATTAACGTTATGTTCATCCTGCTTTCCTTCCTTGTTATCCTTTCACTTCAGACAGAGATTCGATCGATTTTCTGAAAATCCTCATCAGGTCCGCCTGCTCCTCCGTGCGGAGGGGAGTAAGCATCCGCCTTGCGAAATTCTTCCGGTAATTTCTTATTTTTTTCGTAAGAACTTTTCCCGCCGGAGTAACAAAAAGCTCGACCGCCCTGCCGTCCGCTGATGATTCCTGTTTCACAACAAGCTTTTTCGCTGCAAGCTTACGCACCAGGGCGCTCGCGCTCGCCGCGGTAATGCCGAGGGCCTCGGAAAGTGCGGCCACTCCGATCCCGGGACTGCTTTCGATCTCGTCGAGGGCCGCCGCGAGCGAACCGGACAGACCCGCCTGCAGCGCCGGAGCGTCCGCCGCCATAAGCAGTTTCAGCCGCTTCAAGAGCTCGGCAAAATCGGTATATAAATCAGTATTTTCAGAAGACATTGCACCCCCCGCGTGTTTTTAATTAGTTTGACTAACTAAATATATAGGACTTTGTGAAGAGAGTCAATCTTTTCTATCGATTCTGTACTGTTTTCCGAAGTACATATTCATTGATCTTGTATAAATTTACCGTCTTCTGGTAATTTATAGAGCCACGGACCGTGCCATGAAAAAGAAACTGGTTATAACTCTTCTCACTGCCGCCGCCGCGGGGGCCGCGGTAATAATACCGCTTTTTATCCTCCTCCCGCCGGTGCGGGTATCGGTAACCCTTTCCGGCGAAATGCCCCTCGGCGCGGAAGCGCACATACACAGCCGCTTTCCGAGCCGGGTTACCCTCACGGTAGCGGGTCAGGACGGAAACGATGAGGAGCACGCGTTCACCGCCCGACGGCGCAGGCACAGCATACCCGTATTGGGGCTGTACCCCGACTATGACAACCCTATGACCTTCCGGTTGACTTCGAGGCGGGGAAGGAACGTCAGCGTCCGCCGTACCGTCCGGACCGGGCCGCTGCCGGACGATTTTCCCGAGCCTATCGTAAATAGAGAGCCCGGAGCCGAACCGGCCCCGGGGATGATCTTTACGCACTTAGGCACCTACGACGAGGAGGGAAATTACAGCCCTCTGACCTGCGCTCTCGATAATTACGGAAAGGTCCGGTGGTTCTATCCCGGAAAAATCGGTCATGTACTCAAGCGGCTGGCAAACGGTAATCTTGTAATCCAGAAAGAGGACAGCCTCGTGGAAATCGATATGCTCGGCCGGCCGACGGGCAATACATGGCAGGTTCTGGGAGGGCTGCACCACGACGCCCTCGAACTCCCGGACGGCAATTTTCTAGCCCTCTCCTCCGCTCCCGGTTCTTTCGACGACGGAGCAGTCGAAATCGGAAGACATACCGGCGATCCGGTCCGTCGGTGGGATTTCCGGAACATCGTCGATCCTCGGCGCCCGCGGCAGCCTAAAAACTTAAGAGAGTGCCCCCGATCGTGGGGATTGAATCAGGAGAACACTTTACCTTGTATACAGTTATAAAGACACCTGTTATCAAGGAGGTTTTTTATGCCTGCAA
>JBKHAJ010000100.1:0-11767 GCA_046542935.1 Spirochaetia bacterium
TGCCGGCACCTAGTATATCATATTCGTTGTGATTTCCATCATATAATATGCGCTGTTCCGGAAGACCGAGCTTATCGGCGACGTAGAGGAACGGTTCCGGATTGGGCTTGAGATATCCCACATCCTCCGCCGAGGCGGCCATGTCCCAATCAACGTCGAGATTGAGAATGGCCATCTTCTTGCCGATGGGAAAATCGGACAAGAGAGCCCGCTTTATACCCCTGGTTTCGAGATCGTGAAGAAGCTCCCTCAAACCGGGAAAGATTTTCACATTTTTGAGCACGTTTTCCCATATCCGATAGATGGTCTTATCCACGAGATTTCCGGCTTTTTCCGTAGAAATTTTCATTTCCTCGGCCAGAAGCTCCGCCTGGAGTCCGTAGAAGTCCTCCACCGGACGGATCCCCCGCAGTTTCTTCCTGACCCTCCCGAAGCTCAGGACAAGCCGGGGATATCTGAGGAAAAAGGGGATCGAACGGGTGTACATCATCCTGTTCGGGTATAGGGTGCCGTCCACATCGAAAACTACCGCACCAAGCTTCATGCTACCTCACTGTTATCGTATAGAGTACCCGTACTCGAACGCTGCCCGCGCTATCCTGAACGCGCTCGAACCGCCACTTCCGGATGGCTTCGCGGACTATCGAATCGATATCAGTATTACCCGAACTCCCCATCATTTGCAAGTCCGTTACACTTCCCGAGGGCTCGAGGGTAAAGGATATCTCAATGCTCAATATGCGGGGAAGACCTTGGGCGAGCTCGGGAGGGATTTGCGGCTCTTGGAGATTGATAGGCCTCCTTCGAGCTTTTAATTCATCCAGGGTGACCGGATTCTCCGGGGTCCCGATACTCCTCTCGGCCTCGCCGTTTTCCTCACCGTTCTCTTGTCCGTCGGTCGCGCCGTCGGTGTCGCCGGTATCCGCCTGAGCGAAGGCTTCATCGAGGGAACTCAGGTCATCATCTTCGAAGATGCCCGCCTCGGGCTCGTCCGCCTCTTCGGATCCGGGGGCGGTCCCTTCGTCCCCCCCGGTCCGGGGGGTGACCTGCTCGGGCTGCACCTCGGGGATGCGCTCCTCGACCCTGTCTTGGCGTCCCTCCGGACCGGGGGCTTCTTCGGCCGTTTCCGGCGGCTCCTCGGAAGGCGCGGTGTCCGTACGGGGGGCCGCGGGTACCGGTGCGTCCGCCTCGGGAGAGGGGGCGGCGGCTTCCGGCGAAGGCTCCGCAACCCTTTCGGCGGCCCGCTCGGGGGCGGGCTCCGTCCGGGACTCGGGTCGGACCTGTTCCGCCGGCGCTTCTTCGGCGGCGGGTTCTTGGACCCTCTCCTCTTCGGCCTCCCCGAGGGATACGTAGAGCGGCCCGGAGTAGTCGGGTATTTCGATATAAAAAAGATCTAAAACGCCGAAGATTGCGAAGACGGCGGCCATGAAGGCGAGAGCTAAGGCGGTGCTCAGGATGAATCGTTCCCTGTCCTTTCGGTCGAAATTCCCCACTCTATTCCTCTTCCCGGGTACGCAGGTTGATGCCGCGGAAACCGGCCGTCCTCAGCTCGTCGAGAACCGCGACGAGGAGCCCATAGGGGACTCCGGTATCTCCTTCCAGGATAACTGTGCTGATATCTTCCCGTTCCCCCTCAGGCATCTCCTGCAATGCCTCGCCGAAGCTCTGAAGGGTATACCTATCCTGGTTGACGTAGATCTCGTCACGGGAGGAGACGGTAACCACGAGTTTTCCCATTACCACCGGGTCCGCGGTTTCCGATTCCGGAAGAACAAGCCCGATCCCCGGGGTCAGCAGGAAGGTACTGGTGACCATAAAGAAGACCACCAGCTGGAAGACTACGTCGATCAAGGGGATGAGGTCGACCCGGGAGATCGGCGTAAGCCGCTGTTTGAACTTCATTTCCCGCCCCCTCCCGAGAGGAGGACCACCAGCTCGTTGGCCCGGTTCTCGAGCCGAATTATGATATGGTTGACTTTGCTCACCAGGGAGTTGTAGAAGATGATCGCGGGAATCGACACGATGATTCCCGCGGCGGTGGTGAGAAGGGCCTCGGAGATCCCCTTGGCAAGCACTCCCGGATCGCCGACGCTTCCGAACTCACCCAAAACCCCGAAAGCCTGGATATTTCCGGTTACAGTCCCTAAAAGTCCCAGGAGGGGGGCGATATGGGCGATGGTACCGAGAGGGCTGAGGAACCGTTCCAGCTTCGGCACCTCCAGGTTGGCCGCATCCATGATCATCTCCTTGATGGTCCCCTCGTCGCTACGTCGATGCTCGATCCCCACCTTCATTAGTTTGGAGATAGGGGTGGGATTGTTTTCGCAGATATTCAACGCCTCGTCGTAGTGCCCCTTCTCGAGGGTCGATTTGAGGCGGTTGATGAGGGTTTCCTCGTCGGTCCTGATCTTTCTAAAAAAGAGCAGCCGTTCGATAATTATGATCGCGGCTACCAGGGCGAGGAAGATGATCAATATCATGATGACTCCGCCCTTCTGTATCATTTCCAGCATAGCTTAGCTCCTTTACAGAGAAATACTCGTCTTGAAGATTACATGGAATCCCGGGGCCTCGAAACGGCCCGTCTCGATTCTGCCCCCGCCGACGAGGGGGGACAACACATCCAGGAACTCCAGGGAGAACTCCACACCGGTGGAGGGGGAAAAGTACCCCGAAGCGCCTAATAGTGGCACCTCGAAGACGGTTGTTAGAGGAAAGACTGCGCTTACGTCCCCCCCCCATCTCCCGTCGGTACTGTCGAGAAGAAGACCGAAGTTAAACTCGTGGGCCGGTTCGTACCGGGAAACACCTAAGAGCGAACCGTCCCAGCCGAAATCGAGGGTAAGTATTTCCGCGGGCATCAGTCTAAGTCCCGCCCTGACATCCAGGGCCGAGTACTCTTCCGCGCTCACGGAGTAGAGTCCCGTGGCCCCTACCGGGGCTGCAGAGGGCTCGTATGTGCTGAGGTACCGGGTAAACTTTGCCTCACCCGTCAGGGTGCTTTTAGAAGTTATGTTCCAGGCGAGCCCCCCGCCGCCGTACCACCTTAGGCTCCGGGGGTAGGGAATCGATCCGTTCATCTGTACGTATCGCTCCTCACCTCCGATATCGTAGTATCGCAGGTCCTCCACGGCATATCCGCCGAAGCCCCGGATTGAGAGGCTCTCGGTGGGCTCGACTTTGACCTCGAGGGAAAAGGGAATACCGATAAGAGTGCCCGGCGCGGTGTTCCAATCGATCCCCACGGTACCGATGATCTCGGCTATACCCCCGATTTCAGCGCTTACCCGCCAATCGGCCCTGATCCCATGGAGGGGAGAGGGTACCGTATAGTTGCGTCTGTACTCGTACCCCACATCCAGGGAGAGGAGAACCGGCCCGAGATGCACCCCCGCCCCGAGCTCCGGATTGATATAGAGCTCATCGGTGTTCAGCGGCGAGGTTCCGGCGAGGGTTTCGTGGAACCACCCCATGCCTAAAGAAGCGCGAAGATCGAAAAGCTCGAAACCGGTATAGGCATACGAGGCTTCGGCGTTCAAGAATCTCCGCCTGACTTCGGAATAGGGCCCGAATTCTTGAAGCCCCTCGGCCTGATCGGCAAACTCGGCCGCGGCGTCGACTTCCATCCGTTTTTCCACCCAGGAAAAATCCCCGTCGACCCGGTCGATCTGCCGGTAGTACTCGGTTCCGGGTGTTCGGAACCCGAAGCCGTCTAACCGGTTGTGGAGGAAGTGGAGGCTGAAATGGGGCTCGAGCCCCAGCTTGTAGAGAGTAATCTCTCCGAACATCTGGTTCATCGATCCGATACCGATGGTCCCCTTAGAGAAAAACGAGCCGCTTCGGGCGAATTCCCCCGGATCCGCGGCGGCTTCCCCATCGATTCCGGGGGTAATCATCTGAACCGGAACGTTCAACCCCGGGGGCTCCGGGAGAGGGACCGAGATTTCCGGTTCGAGCCGCGCGGTCAACTCGGGAATATCGGCTATGATTTGCTCGGTGTGGAGGTCCTCGAGCTCTAAGACCATGGGAGGAAGGACGATGTCCGCCTCGTCCGGGGCTAGCTCCTCCTGCCCCCAACCGGGCAGGGAGATAAAGACTAAAAGACCGAAGAAAATAATCGTCTTGCGTTTCATCGGCGCACCCCCTCGTCAAGGAGCATTCGCCCCTCCACGGCCCATTGACTTTCGGGGAAATTGGTTTCGAGCCTCTCTACGAGGGTGCGGGCTTCGCCTAAGTTACCCGCGAGGAGGGTCATCTCGGCCGCCCGATAGATCGATTCGGCCAGGAGATCCCGGTCCCTCGGATAGATGGTTGCGGCCTGGAGGAAGGATTTTCCCGCCGCCGCCAGATCGCCCTGTCTGAAATAGTACTCTCCCATGAGGAACCGGGCCTCCGCCGCCGCCCGGGGATCCTCCGCCCTCTTGCCGAGGACCCTCTCGAGCATATCCACGGCCCGCCTCACTTCGGCGCGGGACCTGTCCTTGTAGATGTAGATGCGGCTCAGCTCCAGCATGGCCTCTCTGCCTCTTCCGGTTTCCGCACCCCCTTCGGATCCGACGATCGCGGCGAGCTCCGCCTCCCGTTCGGTCTTACCGCTTAAAAGATGCTCGAGCTCGTTCAGCTCCCGCCTCGCCCCTACCGATTCCGCCTCGACGGGATAGGCAGCCAGGAGGAGATTATACAGATCCATCGCCTTCCGGTAATCACCGGTACGCTCGTAGAGGGCGGCGCTCTCAGCGATGGCGTCGGGCCTGAAGGTGCTGTCGGGAAAGGAATTGATAAGCCGCTCCCACAACAGGAGAGCACCGTACGGTTCATCAGTTCGAGAATAAGCCATTCCGCCCCAGTAGAGGGCGGCATCGGCAAGATCGCCGCGGGGGAAGCTTGTCCTGTATTCATAGAAGGCGTCCCGGGCGGGAATGTACCGCCCTTCGCTGTAGAGGATTTCTCCCCTTCGGTACATGGCTTCCTCGGCGAGGGTCGAATTAGGGTAGGAGCTATAGAGCCGCTCATAGGAGTCGAGACTCTCCTCGACGTCCCCGAGCCTAAACAGGCTGTCCGCATACTCGAAGAGGGAGTCGTCGGCGAGCGGGGAATCGGGAAAATCGATGAAGAGCTTCTGGAAAATCAGGGCGGCTTCCTCGAAATCGAGATCGTTGTACAGGCTCTTGCCGAGCATAAATATTCCCTTTTCCCTCAGGTCCCGGGATGCGGTATCACGAAAAAACCATCTGAATCGTTCGGCGGCGGAATCGTATCTTTGCAGCGTGTAATCGCACCAACCGGCGAAGTATACGCTTCGACCGGCGAGCTCATGATCGGAATATTCGGTTATGAGTCTGTCGAAGTAGCCGAGGGCCTCATCATAGCGTCCGAGCCTGTAGTAAGCCCATCCCCGGTAGAAAAGAACCGAAGGAAATATCTCGGGAATCTCCTTCGCCGCATTTTCGTCGATACCCTCCAGGATATCTATCGCCCGGGTATATTCCCTGCCGGGGATGCCGGCGATACCGAGTAGGTACCGCGCCAGAAGCTCCTGTTTCGGATTTGTCTCTTCAAGATCCGGGAAGCGCTCGTAGAGGGTCTGGACCCCGTCGATGACCTTTCTGTAATCTCCCTTGATAAAGTAGATCTTCATCAAATCGAGGGTCGCCTCGACATCGCCGGGACGAAAATCGAGGTAATCCTCGAGGGTGTCCTCCGCTTCGGTGTACATCTCCCGGCCGTAGAGAACCATCGAGCGCAGTCTCAACGCCTTAGCGGCGAGCTGTTCGGAGACGGTAGTGCCCAGAATTTTCTCGAGAGCAGCCAGGGCGTCATCGAAATCTCCAAGCTTCCACCTGATATACGCGAGCTGATATCTCATTTCCCCTTCCACGCCCTCGGTGAGATCCTTTTCCAGAACCTCGAGAAAACGGGATTCCGCGTCCTGCCAACGCTCTTCGGCGATATAGACCTGCCCGAGCTTGATAAGGCTTTGCTCCGACCGCCCGGGATTATCCCTGATAAAGGTAGTCAAGACTTCCTCGGCCCGGGACGCCTTGTTCTGCTCGAGGAATATCTCGGCGAGATATACGGGGACCGCCTCGGGTGTCTCACTTTCCTCTCTCGTAAGCCAGGCCCGGAGGAAGTAGGAGGAAGCGAGATCGTACTGGCCCTCGTCAAAATACCGGATTCCCAAACGGGTCCACAGCTTTGCGAGAACCTCCGGCTCGTCGGAAAGTCGGGTTTCCGCGGTTACGACAAGATCTTCGAGCCTCTCGTTCATTTCCGCCTCGAGATAGTAGACGAAGAGGCGCTGTACCGCGGCGGCCGCGATGGCCGTATCCGCATCGAGAAGTCCCCGATACAGCTCCTCCGCCCGGTCCCGTCGGCCGAACCCCCACAAGGCCTCCGCTTCGAACAGGGTAAGCTGCCGCCGGGCACTCTCGTTCTCGATAGCGGGCTCTCCCGTGCGGACAACATCCAAGAGTTCCCGGTGCATCTCCTCTTGAAGGAGGAGCGAACAGTAGAAGAGAAAACCCTCCGTCTCGTCTCCCGCCCTGTGCGGTTCAGCATAGACCCGATCGAGGATATCGAGGGCCCCTTCGACCTCGCCGCTTCTACCGAGAGCGAGTCCCCGGTACAGGAGTCCCTTTTCCCGGTACCTTTGACGGCTTCCGGCCAAATATCCCGCGAAACGGGAAGCCGCCTCCGCGTAATCACCCAGCTGATAGGAGCACATTCCCGCCCAGAAAACCGAAGGCTCCGCAAACTGTCCGCCTGTCCTTCGGCGGCTCAAAGGAGCGAATACCTCGAGCGCCTCGGTGTATCTTCCCATCTTATACAGGACGATTCCCCTCTTGTACCGTGCCTCTAAGGCGAACCGGCCGGTGGGGTGCTGATCTTCGATCCTCCTGTAGAGATTGAGGGCTAAGGGGTAATCTTCGGCGGCCAACCTCCGCTCGGCCTCCTGAAACAGATCCTCCGCGGTGGTTTGAGCCGTAAGCCGGGCGCCGGCGGCGAATAACAGGCAAGCCGCGGCTGCAAGGAGAGTCATTTTTCGCATACGTTAATAAGATACTGCAGGAAATGCCATTATTCAACTGAAGGCGGATGAAATCCGGAAAGGAGAGGAAGACGGACCAAATGGATACTTCGCCCGGAGTTTCCCCGGATGAACTCTTCGAGAGGAGATTCCACGTTTCTCTCGAAGACGGTGACATGGAAGCGCCCGAGGGAATCATAATAGGGAAAGAATACGGCGACATGGAAGTGCTGTCTCAGATAGGGATCCTCGTCCATGACGTCGTTGACGCTTCCTAAGTAGAAGTGTCCCGGCTCGAGCCGGGATAGGAGGTACAGGAGGAGCTCGAGATCCGCTATTTCGTACCCTGAATCGGGGACATAGCGGAAGAAAGGGACCTCCCGGACATCGACATTCTCATTGTCAAGATTTCCGGTGATCCTCGAGGCGTTCCCCAAGAGGAGGGCAAGATTACGGGTCCAATCGAGACCGAAATAGGGGTCTCTCTCGTACTCGTACCGGTCGCTCCACCGATTTCCCCGGCCGCTCATCCTCCGCTTCACCTCTTCAATCGAGCTCATCCGTCCGATCAGAGGTGTATAGAATCCGTCGACCACCCACTTAGCGAACCCGGAGCAGTTGAATCCCCCGGATACCGGCTCTTGGGGCCGGAGGGTCTCGATGTAGACAAACTCCCCCTTCTCGTCCATTGCTCCGTCCTCGACATCCCCGAGGAGGGGGAGTTTATCCCGGATGGTTTCAACGACCTTCGAGGCCAATCGGTCCACTTCGGGATTCCCCTCCGCAAAGACCAGGCCCCACTGAATCTTCGTTCTGCTCCTGCCGACGAGGGTCGCAAAGGGTTCGGTCAGGAGTTCTTCGAAACTCAGGGGAACCGGGATGTCCATGTACAGCGGCTTCCCGTAGAGATAGAGGTCGAGACGGGACCCGCTATGATGGGGACGTACCCTTAAAAAGCATCCCTCGTCGCTCCGGACAAAGATTTTGATCTGGACGAACTCTCCGGTTGCCGCATCCTTCTTGATGATATAGCTTCCTTTTCCGTAGACCGGAAACTGATACATGTGCTCGTTCAGGAAGAGTAAGTACACCGCCCCGCGCTGCTCGGCGGTCCTCACGAGTACCCGGTGGTCCTCGGATTCCTGCTCATAGACCTTGGAGGTGAGCCGGGACAGAATAAGAGGGTCGGCGTCGATAACCGATTCGAGGAGGTCTCGGATTTCGGAATTCTCTTTGATGTCGTACCCCCGGGATAACGCTTCGGCACGGAGCATATCCTCGGGACCTGAAAAAGCCCGGGGGATAACCGTGCAGAGGATGATCACTCCAAGGAAGACTATCTTGGATCGCAGGGCAGGAGGGTGATTAGGGTGTTGGTTTCGTTTTCTCCCGGACATCTATCTCTAGAGGAATATCGGCTAGGTGAAAGGTTTTTCTTACGTTGTTCTTGATATACATCACGTAATTCTTGGGGAATCCCTTTACTCTGTTCACGAAGAGGATAAACCGTACCGGTTTGGAGCTCTTCTGGACCATATAGCGGACCTTGTACTGTCCCCGGCCGGATCTCGGGGGAGGCACCCGGGTCACCCATTCCTCGAGGTATTTGTTGAGGAGGGGAGTCCTGACTTCGGTCTCGAGCTGAGATTCGATCTTGTAGGCCCTGTTCAAGAGCGCCGGGATACCCCTTCCCTCGAGTGCCGAAATGAAGACAACCGGGGCAAAATCGAGGATCGGGAACATAAAGCGAATCCTATCCTCGTACGCATTCCTCTGGTTGGGGAGGTCCTCCATAAGGTCCCACTTATTGACCACCAGGATGACCCCCTTTCCCTTCCGCACGATCAGGGAACTTATCTTCTTGTCCTGCTCGGTGACGCTTTCGGTCGCATCGATGAGAAGGAAGACCACATCCGCCTCCTCGATTGTTTTGATCGCCCGGTTTACGCTGTAGTACTCGATGTCCTCCCTGATCCGGTTCTTCCGCCGGATTCCCGCGGTGTCGAGGATCCGGTAATGCTTTCCCTTGTAGCCGAAGCCCCCCTCGATGACGTCCCGGGTGGTTCCGGGGATTTCCGACACGATAGAGAGCTCCCTCCCCGACAAGGCATTGACTAAGGTCGATTTTCCGGTATTGGGTTTTCCGAGAATTGCCACGTTGATGGGGCCGCCTTCCTCGTCTTCGACGCGGGGGGACGGTGATACCTCTCCGGCCGTTTCCTCGAGGCGCCTCGCAAGGAACTTCTCGAGCTCATCGATGTTTCTGCCGTGGACGGCGGAGAGGGGAATAACAGTGGAAAAGCCGTAGCGGTAGAGATCTCCGAGCATAAGCTCGGTTTCCGGGGTATCCGCCTTGTTGGCGATCAAAAACACCTTATTCGCATAGGGCCTCAAGCGTTCGATAAATGCCTCGTCCTCGGGAATTACGTTTCGAATATCCACTAAGAGGAGGATAATATCGGCCGCATCGAGATAGGCGAGCCCCTTCTCCCGCACGGAGGTGTCCAAATCCTCCCGGGAAAGAGTAAATCCTCCGGTGTCCACGAGAAAACACGGGTTTCCGTCGATTCGGGTCCGTATCCGTATGGGATCTCGGGTAACACCGGGAGTTTCGTGGGTTATCGCCCTGCGCCTTCCAAGGAGTCTGTTAAAGAGGGTCGATTTTCCTACATTCGGCCTTCCGGCGATGACCATCGTAGGCAGTGAAACTTCAGGAAGAGATGATATCGAATCGTTCATCCATCCACCTGCCGACAAAATCGTCGATTTCCTCGTACGATTTCATGTCCATGATCATGCCCACCAGCTCTTCCGCATCGGTCAGGCTCGTGCTTCGAATAATCTTCTTTATCTCGGGTATCCCGAAGGGGCTCATACTGTACTCGTCGAGTCCTAACCCGAGGAGGATGACCGAGGCGTAGGGGTCCCCCGCCATCTCGCCGCACATCCCTACCGGGATCCCCTGATCGTGGGCGCTCTCCACGATGGTCTTGAGTAATCTCAAGACTCCGGGGTGGAAAGGCTCATAGAGGTAGGCAATCCGCTCGTTCCCCCGGTCCACCGCAATGGTATATTGTATCAGGTCGTTGGTCCCGATAGAGAAGAAACTTACCCGTTTGGCCAGGATATCCGCGGTCAACGCCGCCGAGGGGACCTCGATCATAATGCCGAGAGGAACGTGGGGATTGTACTCCCGCCCCTCGGTCTCGAGCTCGTGCTTGACTTGGTCCACGACATCGAAGACCTGGTTAAGCTCTTCTATTCCCGAGATCATGGGAAACATGATCCGCAAGTTTCCCTTCACCCCCGCCCTGTAGAGTGCCCTCAGCTGGGTTTTAAAAATTTTCGGCCGGGCCAGACAAAACCTCACGGCCCGCCAGCCGAGAATGGGGTTCCGCTCGCCTAAGCCTTCTACATCGGGGATGAGCTTGTCTCCGCCCACATCGAGGGTTCTCAAGGTCACGCTGGAGTCTTTCATCCGTTCCAAGACCTCGCTGTAGTACTCGTACTGGAGCTCTTCGTCGGCAAGTCCCCCCGACTGGAGGAAAAGAAACTCCGATCGAAACAGGCCGATGCCGTCCGCCCCGTGGGAAAGGACGCTGTCCACCTCGTCGATCATCTCCACGTTGGCCTTCAGTGATATGAGCTTGCCGTCCTTGGTTTCCGCCGGCAGCTCGTTCAATGTAAGGAGCTCGGTTTCCCTGCGCTCCCACTCTTCCCGGGCCTGGGCGTATCTGTTCCGAGTTTCTTCATCCGGCTCGACGATCACGACACCGTTGTTGCCGTCGATGATGATCTCGTCACCGGAGCTCACGAAGGAGCAGATGTCCTTGAGACCTAACACCGCGGGGATCTCGAAGGACCGGGCCAGAATAGCGGTGTGGGAGGTCTTGCCGCCGGCGTCCATGGCTATTCCCTTGATCATCCGCTTATTCATCTGGAGCGCTTCCGAGGGAAGGAGGTTGTGAGTTACGAGGACGACCTCCTCCGATATGTCGCCTAAGGAAATCCGCTCCCGGTACATGAGATGATTGAGGACCCGCTTGGCTACGTCGTGGATGTCGATACTCCGTTCCTTGAGATATGCATCCTGTGAAGAACCCAGCTGCTTGATATATCCCTCCATGGCCTGCTGGAGGATCCACTCCACGTTCTTCCGGTATTTCCGAAGATCGCTCTCCACCTTCCCGGTGAACTCCGGATCGTTGATCATGAGGATGTGGGAATCCAGGAACTTCCCCTCGCCCTTGTTGAGGTCCTCCACGACCCGGTTGCGGAGATGCTGAAGCTCGCTGCTCGCTTTCTCCCGGGCTTCGAGAAAGCGGTTGTACTCCTCTTCGATATCCTTGTGCTGTATCTCGTACTCGGGGATCTTGATGGTGTCTTCCAGATATAGAAAGACCTTCGCTGTAACGATTCCCGGCGACGCGGCTATACCCCGTTTGGCTTCCATGGGTCAATAGTACCAGATATATTCCCTTTGGTCAAAATACGGGAGTAACATGCCGATAACTGGAGTGTATGAAGAAGAAAAGATCGTCTATCGGGTGCCTCTTCTGGCTCGCGCTTATCCTGTTGGTTGCGGTCATCTTTTTATTCAACAGAAAGACGATTGTCACCGTTATACGGAAGACCGGTTTCGACTCTATCCTGACCCGGGGGGAGAGGGAGGAACCGCCCGAAGTGGTGAGGGCGGAAAATGAGGTAAGAGTCGCCGAGGACGAAGACATCACGGAAGAA
>JBKHAJ010000101.1:0-11728 GCA_046542935.1 Spirochaetia bacterium
GATCCCGGTCCCGATAAAGCCTACAGGCCAACCTATGGCGGGACGGGTGAAAGCAATAAGGACCGTGATCATATAGCCCCCTATCAGTCCGATCAGGGTCTGCTGCAGCAAAACCGCGTTCTCGGTCCGTTCGAAGAACCGAAAAAGGACCGATCCTTCCTCCCCTGTGACTTCGAGACCCAAGGAGCTTCCGAGGCCGCTTATCAGTTCGGTCAGCCGGGGGTCGAAAAACTGCCGAAGCCATCCCGAAAAGGGCGAAAACCACAGGGCCGCTCCTACTGCGCACCCCGCCAAGGGGAAAAGGAAAAAGAACCACACTCTGCGTGTCATGCGTACCTTCCTGTACTCCCAATCATGGTGAAAGGCGGGCTGAATTTCAAGCGCTTTTCCGGGTCCGCGGAGAGTACCGAAGATTGCTAGCCCCGGAAACCCTCCGATAGGTGCTCGAACCGCGGCAGACACATAAGGTAAAACCGCTTCCACCCCTCGCAGAGCACGCTGACCGGGCCGCCCGTTTCGGCCGCCTCGACGGCGGGAGACGCTTTGGGAATCCCTATATCCGGGCGGTGCTTGAGACAGTCTCCGGCACAGAGAAAGAGATACTCGCACTTTCCGCATTCGGATGGCCACTCCGACTTCCGGCGGGCGAAGCTGCGATACGTCGACGAGGACCGCAGGTCGGTGAGAGAGTCGAAGAGAATGTTCCCGAGTTTGAGCTCGGAACGGACGAAGAAATCGCAGGGGTACACGTCGCCGTTGTGCTCGATGACGAAGTAATCGCTGCAGCTCCGGCCTATGCTGCAAAGGGCGGCCGGATGACCCCCCAACCGGTTGACCACCGCGTCGAAATTGCGTATGGAGACGCGGGACACGTCCCGGGAGTACCACCGGTCGAAAAGGCGGACCAAAAAATCCCCCCACTCCACTCCGGTAATGCTCCACGGGAGGGGCGAACCGTCCGGAGCGGACTCGACGCAGGGGATATACTGATGATGCCGGATACCGAGCTCGTTCAGATGATCATACACCCTCTCGGGAGCGTCTATGTTCGCCCGGGAGACCAGAACGAGGCCGTTGAACTGTACCCCATGCCGCTCGAGGCACTCGATTCCGTCAAGGACCCGGTCGTAGCTCCCTCCGCCCGTCCCGCCGCCGGTCCGGTAGCGGTCGTGTATCTCCTTATCCCCGTCGATACTTACCCCCACGAGGAACTTGAACCGAGCGAGGTGCTCGGCAAGCTCGTCGTCGATGAGAGTGCCGTTGGTCTGCAGGCCGTTCGCGACCTTATTCCCCGGTCTCCCGTACCTCCTCTGCAATTCGGTGACTTTGCGAAAGAACTCCGCCCCCATAAGTGTCGGCTCACCCCCCTGCCATCCGAAGCTGTACACCGGTTGGATCGTCGACATATAGGCCCGAACGAGGAGTTCGAGAACATCGCCGCTCATCCTGTGGGTAGGGGTATCGGGATAGAGGGACCCCTTTTCGAGGTAGAAGCAGTAGGCGCACCGGAGGTTGCAGTCCGCCGAGGCGGGTTTGATCAGGAGGGAAAAGGGTCTGTTTCTCTGTTTCGGTCTCTTCTTTTTCGCCGGCACCTTAACTCGGTCAGAGGGCAAAGTCGTAGATCTCTCCGTCGATGATGAACCTGAAATCCATCACCCGGGGCCACAGCGGTTCTATGAGCTCTTTCTCCCAGGCGGCGAGCTTTTCCCGTAATTCCGCAACGATTTCAGTCCGCTCGGCGGCAAGGTTGCGCCGCTCGATCTTGTCGGTCGCCATATCGTAGAGGAGGGTCCGGTCCGCTTTTTCGTCTATAATAAGCTTCCACTGTCCCGCCCGGACCGCCTTGTTGTAGGCGGCCCGCCAGTAGAGGGCCTCATGGGGAGGTCCCGATTCTTTTCCGGTAAGGTAGGGGATGAGGTCGACCCCGTCGTAGACCCTGTCCTCCGGAAGGGCTACCCCCGCCGTCCCCGCGGCGGTCATGAAGAAATCGAGAAGGCTTACCGGATGATCAAAGACCTCTCCCGCCGGAAGCGATCCCGGCCGGCGGGCCATAGCGGGGACGTTTATTCCTCCCTCGAAGTTGGAGAACTTTCCTCCCTTCAAGGGAGCGTTCTCGGTGGCCCCGGTGTAGGTGGCCCCCCCGTTATCGCTGGCGAAGAGGAGAAGAGTATTTTCCGCGAGACCGAGCTCGTCGAGGGTTTCGAGGATGCTTCCCACCGCGTCGTCTAACGCCTTGATCATGGCGTAGTAGACCCGCTCGTTCCGGTCTTCCACATGACTGTAGAGATCGACGTACTCCCGGGGGGCCTGAAAAGGGGTATGAGGGGCCGAAAACGGCACGTAGAGAAAAAAGGGCTCTTCTCTGCGGCGGCGGAGGAATTCGTTGGCTTCCTCGGCTATCCGAAAAGTCAGATATTCCGGTTCCTCGATAATTCGGTCGTTTCGTCTGATCGCGCAGCTCCCCGTGCGCTCCTGTTTCCAGATGTGCTTGTTTGCGAAATAATCGTGCCGGTAGTGGACGATGTCCGGATCATCGACGGGGGAGAAGAGGGAAAAGGCCTCGTAGAAGCCGTATTGGTAATCGAATCCCCGGTTGTTCGGAATGAAGTCCTCTTCGAATCCGAGGTGCCATTTCCCGGTAATCCCGGTGGAATAGCCGTAATTGCCCAAGAGCTCGCCTAGAGTAATCTCCGAGGGAGGGAGCCCCTGCTTGGCTACCTCTGATTTCCGCGGAGTGCCCTGGTTTTTCACCAGGAACCATCCCCCGGTATCGATAAAGTGCTCTACCACGAACATCTCGAACCGGTTCCGGGCGTACCGATTCTGGGGCTGCACCTCGTAACCGTAACGTTGTTGGTACCTCCCGGTGATCATTCCGGCCCGCGAGGGGCTACAGATCGGAGAGGTGCTGTAGGCCTCGGTGAATATAACACCATCGTACCCGATGGAATCCATATGGGGGGTATCCACGGCGGTCCCGCCGTAGAGGGATATATCGGTCTTTCCGAGATCGTCGGCGATAATAAGGAGGATATTGACCGGCGGCTCTTCTGTTCGGAGATGACGGGCGGGGGGCCCGCTCAAGAATTTTTGCTTATACAGGATCTTTTCCTGATCGAACTCGAAATCCCATCTCCGGGTGGAGAGGGGAAACAGTCCGTAGACGAGGAGCCCCGCGGCGGCGGCGAGGAGGGGAATCAGGATCCTCCATTTACGGGACAGCTTGGATTTCATGGCCTTTTTTTATACGAAGAAGTCTTGGAAAGGTCAAGGGGAATGGAATATACTCATGTTTATATGCTCTATGAGATAAAAGAGGTCAAGCAGCAGCCGGGGGAACCGAAAAAGCGGTGGTTCACCGACGAGTACTACGACTTGTTCGTCTGGTACGACGATCAGGACCAGATAATCTCCTTCCAGCTCACCTACGACAAGGGACACGACGAACGGGCCCTCACCTGGACCCGAAGGGGCGGCTTTCAGCACACCGGAGTGGACACGGGGGAGGATTCTCCCATCGAGAGCCGGACCCCGGTGCTCGTAACCGACGGCGCCTTCGACAGCACCGGCGAAGCCGAGCGGTTCAAACGGGAGAGTGAAGATATAGATCCCCAGGCCGCCCGATTTGTCTATTCCCGGCTCCTCCGTTTCCCGCCGCAAAAGCCTCTGAAGCGATTTTCATAACCCCAATTATGGGATACACTTCGGAATAGAATTTAAAGGAGGCTTGAAATGAAACGAATTGCCCTTATTTTAATCGCTCTGGTTCTTGCAGCAGGATCGGTTTTCGCGGTCGATAAATACGACGACCTCAAGAAAACCCTCCTTGAAGCGATAGAAATCGTCGACACCTTCGTGGACGATCTCAATTCCGCCGACACCTCCGGCCAGGTTGCCGCCGCAATCGATAAATATGCCGAAGACATGGACGAGATAGAGCCCCAGTTAGAGGCTATTGAGGAGAAGTACCCCGAAATAACCGACACCCACTATCCCCAGGAACTCGCCGAGGTGATGGTGGAGTATTCCGATATCGGCAGCAAGATGGAACAGGCTATGGCGGTCCTCATGCAGCATATGATGGATCCGGAGGTTCAGGAAGCAATGGAGCGCATGGAATAAATGGAATAAATGGAATAAATAAGATGGGATTCTACAACACCGAAAACTGGCCGGAGAAATCCAACTACTACCGGTTTCCCTGGTCCAACAACGACAATCCGATCTCCTGGCTGGAGATTACCGACATATGCAACATCTACTGCAAAGGGTGCTACCGGAAAAACTTAAGCGGCCACCGTGACCTGGATGTCCTCAAGGAAGAGGTCGACTTCTTCAAGCGGGTCAGGAATACCGACGGGATCAGCATCGCCGGCGGAGAACCCCTGGTCTATCCCCACATCGTGGAGCTCGTGGAGTATATAGCAAGCCGGGGTATCAAACCGGTCATCATCTCCAACACCTACGCCCTTAACCGGGAGAACTGCACAGACCTCTACAGAGCGGGGCTCTACGGTATCACCTGCCACATCGACATGCTCCAGGACCGTCCGGACGTTCCCGAAGGAAGCACCGAACTCGATATCATGGCACTCCGTCAAGAAAAGGCGGACCTCCTCTACGACGTAACCCGGGGAAACATGAATGTGGTGATGAACTCCACAGTCTACCACGAAAACTTCCAGTATCTTCCGGATATCGTTAAATGGGCCCGGAACAACGTCCGTAAAGTCCACGGCCTGGTCTTTATCTGCTACCGGGGAATCCCCATCAAGGAAGGAGTATCCTGGGACGTGGAAGGATTGCAGAGTAATCCGGGCACGGAGATAAAAGAAAACATTCAGTACACCGAGTCCGATGTAAGTCAGATCGACATAACCTCTGTGGATATCTACAATCTGCTGAAGGACAACTTCGGCGAGACCTACGAACCGGCGGCCTACTTAGGCGGGACCGGACACATCCTGGACTACAAGTGGTGGGCTGCTGTTCAAGTGATGGAGCGAAACGGCCGGGTCTACGGCTGTGTAGGCCCCAAGACCATGGAGTTTCTCCAGACTCAGAACCACAGGAAAAAGGGTACCTACTTCGCGTATATGCGTAAGAACAGGCTCCCCCGGATCGCCATGCAGCTTACCGGACTGGTCGGGGACAAGCGGATGCGTCCGGTCAGGAGGAAGATGTTTCCGAAGCTGTTCAACCCGGCCATGTGGTTCCGCCCCGTCTACACCCAGACCGTCGGCATCGTCCAAGCCCCCGACATGATGGACAACGGTATGTCCAGCATGTGCGAGAGCTGTCCCGATATGTGCGTGTGGGAGGGGAATCTCGTCAACTCCTGCCGCCTCGACGAGTACCGTAAGTACGGCCGGCTGATGAACGCCATCGTCCATACCGACAAGAAAGAAAGCGATAAACGGGAGGCCCCCGCTGAAGCGCCTTAAGCCGACCGAGTTCTTCCGGGGCTTACGGAACATACTGAAACAGAAACCTAAGATCCCCCCGGTCCTCGAGGACAATCCGGTCATCGAGCTCCTCATGAAGAGGCGCTCGGTGAGGAGCTTCTTAGACCGCCCGGTCCCCGACGACATATTCGACGCGATCCTCGAGGCCGGTCGGCTCGCTCCGAGCGGGGTAAACCTCCAGACATGGAGCTTCGTTTGCTTCGACCGCGCCTCCTGGAAAGATACCTTCGGTACGGGACTCCCCTTTCGAGCCCCCCGGGCAATTATGATCTTAGGAGACATTCACCGGGTGCGTCTCGCCGTCGAAGAATTTCCCCATAGGCCCTTGGTCGAATACACCCTGGCGGTAACAAACGCGGGCATCGCCGCCTACGCCATGAACATAGCCGCCGAAGCCTTAGGGGTGGCCTCGGTAATGCTCTCCGACACCGGAAGGTCCGGATTCTACGACGCCTCCTTCATCAAAGGTAAGCTCGCCCTTCCCGACGGGGTCTTTCCCCTGACCACCCTCGTCCTCGGGTATCCCAAGCGGACGCCCGGTGCAATGCCCCCGAAGCTTCCCACCGAGACCATAACCTTTACCGGAAAGTACCGGGAGCCGGACCCGGAAGTACTCGAATCCTGGATGGAACAGATGAAGGCGGGGTACCGGGCCCTCAAGATAACGGGGTCCTTTCAGAAGCAGCTCGATCACTACCGCTCGAAGCTCGATGGGGCCGAAGATGGTCTCGAGAAAATCATTTTCTACCGCCGCGGCGCCGATTAGGGAAAAGAAGAAGTCGGCACACAAATTTAACCTTGCGTCCTCTACCTATCCGAGGTATAAAAGATCGAGGAGGTGGTATGAGTATGGAAAAGACTCTCGCGCTTATAAAACCCGGCATCCTTCAGCGACGTATAGTCGGAGAGGTAGTATCGAGAATCGAGAAGAAGGGATTCAAGATTACCGCTATGAAGATGATGCGGATTCCCGAAGAACTCGCCGAAGAGCACTACGCCGAACACAAGGGAAAGGATTTCTACCTCCCGCTGATCGAATATATGACCTCCTCTCCCTGCATAGCCATGATCCTGGAACGGGAGAACGCGGTAGCGGCAATGAGAAAAATGGCAGGTCCTACCTCGCCCGATGAGGCCCTCCCGGGGACAATACGAGGGGACTACGGTATGGAACCCCGGAAGAACATCCTCCATGCATCGGACAGTATCGAGAGCGCGAAGCGGGAGATAGATCTTTTTTTTACCGAAGACGAACACTATGAATACGAAGACCCCAACGCCGAATGGTTCTGACGATCCGCCCCGGTGGGATTTAAATCCCATCTATCCCGGCTTCGACTCTCCAAAATACCGAAAAGATATCGCCGAGCTCACTCGGTTCCTCGAAGAGGCCGGCACGGCGGTCGACCGGCTGTTAAAGACCAAGAACGAAAAGGACCGCGCCGAGTGCATCAGGGTCTTCAACCTCGTCTACGATTATCACGAAGAGCTCGAGGATTTTGCCTATTCGGTCTACTCCACCGACACCAATAACCACCGGGCATTGCAGGAACTGAACAAGCTCGAGGAGATGATGGTCCGATTCCACACTGACCGGGTCCGTTTCCGCTCGGTCCTCGCCGAAGTGCCGGGTCTGCCCGAGGATTACCGGTTCTTTCTCGAAGAAGAGCTTTTCCTGGCGGGTAAACAGATGACACCTAAGGAGGAATCCCTAGCCGCCGACCTTTCCCGGGCGGGGGGGGATGCGTGGGGACGGCTCCAGGAGAGCGTGAGCTCCCGTCTGACCGCCGCGTGGGACGAGGAAGGCGGCGAGACCAAAACCGTAACCGAACTCAGGGAACTCGCCTATCACCCCGACCGGAAGGTCCGGAAGAGGGCGTACGAAAAAGAGCTCGAATGCTGGAAGCGGATGGAGATCCCCCTGAGCTTCGCCTTGAACGGTGTCAAAGGATTTTCGACAATCCTGAACGGCCGCCGCTCCTACGAGGACACCCTGGAACGATCGATTCTCCAGTCCCGGATAACCCGCGGAAGTCTGGATTGTCTTCTCGAAGTGATGGAGGAATCGCTTCCTATGTTTAGGGGGTACTTGAAGAGCAAGGCATCACGCCTAGGCCTCGAGCGTTTGAGCTTCTACGACATCTTCGCTCCGGTAGGAAAAGATAGCGGGAGGCGGCCGTTTTCAGAGGCCCGGAAGATCATCGTTTCCGCCTTCCGTGAGTTCTCTCCCGACTTGGCCCGGTTCGCCGACAACGCCTTCGCGAACTCCTGGATAGACGCCGAACCCCGGGAGGGGAAGGTCGGCGGGGCATACTGCATCAGTTTTCCCCTGGCCAAGGTCAGCAGGGTCTTCCAGAACTACAGCGGAAGCTTCAATTCGGTCACCACCCTAGCCCACGAGCTCGGCCATGCCTATCATCACCATCTCCTGACCGAAACCCCGGCGCTCTTACGACACTATCCGATGACCCTGGCCGAGACGGCCTCCATCTTCGCGGAGACCCTCATCATCGACTCCACCGTCCAGCGCCTCGAGGAGGCGGAAAGGGACGCGGTGCTCGAAACCTTCCTCCAGGACGCAACCCAGGTGATCGTGGACATCTACTCCCGGTTCACCTTCGAAAAGGCTATCTTCGAGCGGCGAAAATCGGGGGACCTCTGTGCCGAGGAGTACTGCGGGCTCATGCTGGAAGCCCAAAAAGAGGCTTACGGGGACGCTTTGAACCACGACGAGCTTCATCCCTATATGTGGGCGGTCAAGGGGCATTATTACAATCAGGACCTCGCCTTTTACAACTTCCCCTACGCCTTCGGGCTCCTGTTCGGTCTCGGACTCTATGCACGCTACCGGGACGAGGGAAGCTCCTTCGCCGGCACGTACACCGAGGTGCTGAAGATGACCGGGAGCGCACCCGCGGCGAAAGTAGCGGCATACGCGGGCTTTTCCATCGAGGAAAAAGGGTTCTGGCGCTCCGGAATCGAGGCTATTCGGACGAAGATCGATCAGTTCGCCGCCTCTTGAGCTTCCAATTCCAGGAGAGGCTCAGTATAGACGGAAGCACGAAGAGGGTTCCCACGGCGGCGGTGAACAGAGCCAGCGCCACAAGGAGGCCGAAGTAGATTATCGGCTTGAAACTCGCGAAGGTGAGGACCAAGAGCCCCCCGATGATCGACGAGGTCGTGATGATGATCGGCCTTCCCGCGATACGCAGGGTATGGAAGAGGATCTGCCCGATATCCCCGGGATGGACCTTGGCCTGTTCCCGAAACCTTAAGAGAAAGTGGATCGAGTTGTCCACTCCCACCCCGATGACTACAATGGAGAACATTACCGTAGTCATGTCCATGGGAATGCCTAAAATTACCATGAGAATGAAGTTCAAGAGTATCCCCGTGGCCAGGGGTACCAGCGAGACGATTCCGTACCGGAGGGAGCGGAAGGCTATAGTGGTCAGGATAAAGACGAAGAGCATCGACAGGACCATGGTCAGCTGCTGGTCCCGCTTTATCAGATCCGACACCGAAACCACCTTCAAGGTCACTCCCCACATCGCCGGGTCCCACTCGGCCCGAAGGCCGGCGTCCATTTCCGCCCGGACATTCTTCATCATCCTCTTGAGGGATATATCCCCGCTCAAAGTCTCGGTTTCGTGGTTGTAGCACCACACGATTATATCCATCCGGGAAAAATCCTCGTCGGCCAAACTCCCGATCATGTTCTTGAACTCCGGCTCATCGCCTAGAGCCCTGATATAGCGGGACAGGAGGAGGATAAGGGGCCTCGATTCGGGAATCTTCCTCTCCCCCGTCATAACGTAGTTCAGATGACGGAGATAGGCTGTAAAGGAGTAGATCTTGGTTATGTCCGGGTCCTCGATGATTCGGTCCTCGAATGCGGCTATCTGTCTGAGAACCTCCCCGTCGAGGAAATAGTTCTTCTCACCTTCCGGTGCGGTCACCGTGATATTGAACTGATCGAATCCTTTGAGCTCCCGGTAGATCGAGTTCGTATCTTGAACTATCTCTTCCCGCTTGGGAAAGTAGTCGATGACGAAGGTTTGATACTGAAGCCCGCTCCTGCTTATGAAGAACCCCGCGATAATGGCGATGAAGAATCCGAGAATCCACCACCGGCGACGGAGTATGAAGCAGCTTATCTTTCCCATAACGTTGGCGATATGTCCCTCTAGGACGTTCAATTTCTGCTTCCGTGTCGGCGGCCGCATATGCGTGAGCATCGCCGGCAGGAAGAAAAAGGAGAGCACGGCGCAGGTTATGACTCCGAAGCTCGTGGCGATCCCGAATTCCCGGGTCGGCTCGAGGGCGGTGGCGAGGAGGCTCAAGAACCCGATCACAGTGGTCGCCGAAGCAAGGATCACCGTCCGGCTGGCGTGGCTCACCGCCCCCGCTATCCACAGCTTCTTTCCCCCGGCCTGCCTCTTTTCCTTTTTTCCGTTCTCCCCATGTGCCTCCCGGTAGTATTGATTGAGTATGTGTATGGTGTATGAGCTTCCGAGAGTCAGGACCAATGGGGGAGTACTGATACTCACCACCGAGATGGTAAAGCCGAGCAGTGCCATGAAGCCGAGACTCCACAGGGTGCCTAGACACACAACGATCAAAGTCAGGAAGGCGGAGCGGAAGGCCCGGTAACCTAGGTAGTAGATGACGATGATGACCAGGACCGCGAAGATCAGAAGGATCGTCAGGTCTCTGATCAGGTACTTTTTGACCGCATCGGAGAGGACCACCCCTCCGGTAAGAGCGGTGTCGAACTCTTCCTCCAGGGGAGCGGCTATTTCCCTGATCCGGTCGACGTATCCGGACTGCCGGGCGGCCTGCGTTATGGGAACGAGAACCGCCAAGGTTCGGCCGTCCTCGGCGACCACCAGATTCCGGGCGAAGGGATCGCTCAAGAGCCGTTTCTTGAAGAGCTCGAGCTCTTCCTCGCTGCGGGGGGCCCTCGCCTCGGGACCGATAGTGAGGACTTCGAGCCGTTTTCCGTCCTTCCGGAAGGTTATCATATTGAAGGGATTGATGCTCTTATCCGAACCGGGGACCGCCTCGATTTTTTCAACGATCGAGTAGAGAAGCTGGAGCCGCTTCAAGGTAAAGGGCTCGTCCGCGGTAACCGCCAAGACCAAGTGATCGTTCTCCAGATCCTCCGAGCCGTACTTATCGATGAGGATACTTATCTCGTCCTTTTCGGAGACAAGCCCTTCGACATCGGGGTTGATATCGACCTTCGTAGCGAAATAGCCGAAAAACCCGGTTGCCGCCGCGACTAAAAGGATGACGAGCCATGAGTGTCTGACGGAGAATCCGAGGAGCCGGGTGATTAGAGCATTTCGCCGGGGAACCTTACCTTTCTGCATCACTTGATCGATCCTACAAATTTCTCCAATTCCTGTCAATTCTCCCCCGAGGGCTTTCAAATTTCGTGAATAGAGTATATAGTTGGGTCCAATTATCCAAGGAAGTTACTATGAAATTATCACAATATGTTTTCCTTTTTTTCGTATTGTCTATCCTGACGGCGTCGACATCCTGTGTTATACGGCAAGAGGCTCTCCTGAGACCCGACGGTTCGGGAGCGGTGAGCTTCGACTTCAAAGTGGAGCCTTACTTCATCGATACGGCCCGGGAAATGGCCGAGCTCTCTTCCGAGGGCGGACTGCCCGAAGGGGACATCTTCAATATCCCGAAGATCCGCGAAGATTTCGCCGAAAAGGATGAGGTCGTCCTGCGGGAAGTCGAATCCACCGGTACCGGACGTCTCGAAGGATATTTCACCTTCGAGGATATAAGCAAGGTCTTCGCGAGCCAGGAAGAGCTCACCGAAGCCGGAATCATCTCCTTGACATCCTCCGGCGAGAATACGATCATGCGGGTCCGCCTGAACAAGAGGAACTACGGGCAGATTTCGACCTTGTTTCCGGTAGTGGACAATCCCCTCTTCGAGATGTTCGGCCCCCAGGAGGGAGAGGACATAACCGAAGAAGAGTACGTGGAGATGGTAGAGCTCGCCTTCGGTGAGGCAAGCGCCCGAGGTCTTAGGCGGTCGTCTATAGAGCTCAAGGTCGATATCGAAGGGACCGTAGTCGGACAGACCGGCGGCCGGATCCAGGGAAAGAGCGTCATCTTCAAGATACCCTTGATCAAGGTCCTCCTTTTAGACGAGCCCTTGGAGTATACGATCGAATTTCGGTAGGGCTTCCCGGGGATAGGACCGGCCGGTAAATTTTTCGAACTGAAGACAGGCC
>JBKHAJ010000102.1:0-11617 GCA_046542935.1 Spirochaetia bacterium
CGGTGACGATCTCGTAGGCGGTCCTCAGGGCCGCTTCCATGACTCCTCCGGTGTTGGCGAAGATGTCCGCCGCTCCGGTTCCCATTCCTATGGGTGAGTCCATCTTTGTGTCTTCCAAGCTCCTGAAGTCGATTCCGGCTCCCTGAATCATCTGTCCGAGCTCCCGGGTGGTCAAGACGTAGTCCACATCGCGGACACCGCTGTCGTTCATCTCGGCCCGCTGGGCTTCGAACTTCTTGGCCGTACAGGGCATTATCGAGACGACCACCATCTCCTCCGGCTTGACCCCTACTTTCTGAGCGTAGTAGGTCTTGGCTACCGCCCCGAACATCTGCTGAGGCGACTTACAGGAGGACAGGTTGGGAAGAAAGTCGGGATAGTAGTATTCCGCGAACTTGATCCATCCCGGGGAACAGCTGGTGAACATGGGGAGGGCCGCGTCTTCCTTGTCGACCAAAACCTTCTTGAGGCGGGTCAACAGCTCGGTTCCCTCTTCCATGATGGTAAGGTCCGCGGCGAAGTTGGTGTCGAAGACCCCGTCGAAACCGAGGCGTTTGAGAGCGGTAGTCATCTTGCCGGTGACTAAGGTCCCCGGCTCGTAGTCGAAGCACTCACCTAAGGCCGCCCTGATGGCCGGAGCGGTCTGGACAACCACGTGCTTGGAAGGATCTTCTAAGGCGTCCCACACCTGCTGGATATGGCTCCGCTCGCTGATGGCGCCTACCGGACAGACCGCGGCGCACTGGCCGCACTGGACGCAGGCCACCGCGTCGAGATTGCTCTCGAAGGCGGGACCGATCAGGGTGGCGTATCCCCGGTTCTGCGGGAACAGAGCGCCGACCTTCTGCACCTCGTTGCACACGGTGATGCACCGGCGGCACTTGATGCACTTGCCGGAATCCCGGACCAAAGCCGGAGTCGTATCGTCGATTCGGACTTCCGGTTTCTCTCCTTCGTAATGGATCTCCCGGATACCGAGCTGGTAGGCTAAGGCCTTGAGCTCACAGTCCTCGGCACGGTCGCAGTACTGGCAGTTTCCTTCATGTTCGCTGAGTAAAAGCTCGACTACCGCCTTCCGAGCCTCCCGGACCTTCTTACTGTTGGTCATCACCTTCATTCCATCGTTCACCGGGGTGGCGCAGGAAGCCATAAGGGTCTTAGCCCCCTCGACCTCCACCATGCACACACGGCACGCCCCTAGGGGATCTTTCCCCTCGAGAAAACAGAGGGTAGGTATTTCGATGCCGAGCTGAGCAGCAGCGGACAGTATGGTCGTTCCCGGATCTACGGTTACTTCCTGGTTGTTTATAGTCAGTTTAGGCATGTGTGGCCTCCTTGTTTTGGGCAGCCTTAACGGGGGTCTTTCCGTAATCGCAGCGCAGACACCGCTTGCACTGACGTACGGCCACGCTTTCCACCCAAGGCTGTTCTACTTCGTCGAAGTTGTTCCGCCGCCGTTCCACGTCGATTGTCTGGAGTTTCTCCCGAGGATAGGGGACCGGATCAGCGTCGGGGTCGTAATCGGTATCGACTACCTTGTCCTCACGCCAGAAGGCGTGCTCTTCACCGGTCAGATAGAGGTCTATACCCACCGCCGCCTTCTCGCCCATTCCCACGGCGGTTACAACCGAAGCGGGCCCCGACGCGGCGTCGCCGCCTGCGAAGATCCAATCCGCCGAGGTCCGGCAGGTGACCGGATCGACCTTGATGAATCCGTCCTTGCCGAGACTCACGTCCTGGCCGTCTAAGAGCTTCTTGGCGTCGAGTCTCTGTCCGATGGCAACGATGATCTGATCGGCTTCGAGGACGAAGACGTCCTCCTTTGATTCGGTCGCCCGCCGGCGTCCGGACCGGTCGAACTCACCGAGCTTCATCTGCACGCACTTGAGTCCCCGCACCTTGTCGTCGGTGGTCTTGAGTACTTCCACCGGCTGGGTCAGGGTTTTGAGTTCCACTCCCTCGATGAGTGCTTCTTCGATTTCTTCGGCGTAGGCGGGCATCTGTTCCTGGGTCCGCCTGTAGACGACGGTTACCTCGGAACCTAAACGGAGGGCGGTCCTGGCCGCGTCGATTGCCGCGTTTCCGCCGCCGATGACGACGACTTTCTTCCCCACCGGGACCGAGCCGCGGATATTGTACTGCTTGAGGAACTGGCCCGCGAGGACCACCCCTTTGGCGTCCTCGCCGACTATCCCTAAGCCCATGCACTCGGGAGCTCCCGGGCTCAGGAATACCGCCTGGTATCCCTCGTCTTTGAGCTGGTCGAGGGTAAAGTCGACACCCAGCCGTTTTTCGGTGATGATATCCACCCCGAGCTGCTCGATCATCCGGATTTCCCTGGCCAAAGTTTCCCTCGGGAGCCTGTAGGCGGGGATGGTCTGGACGAGCATTCCGCCGGGGCGCTGCTCCGCCTCGAAGACCGTCGGCCTGTAGCCTAAGCGGGCCAAGAAATAGGCGCAGCTCAACCCCGCGGGGCCCGCTCCGATGACGGCTACTTTCTTTTGAGCATTTTCCGCGTTATCCCGGACCTCCGGGACCTGGATGGTAACTTCCTGGTCAACCATAAACCGCTTGACGCCCCGGATGGCGACGGCGTCGTCCAGGGTAGACCTGCGGCACTTGTCCTCACAGGTGTGGAAGCAGACCCGCGCGCAGACCGCGGCAAAGGGATTACGCTCTCTATGCAGCTTCAACGCCTCGGCATACCGCTTTTCGCCGATGAGGCTTACGAACCCCGGAACGTCCACCCCGGCGGGGCAGGCGGTCTGACAGGGAGCCCGGACTAGGGACGGACAGACACCGGCTTCGCAGTGTTTGTCCCGGATATGCTGCTCGTATTCCTCCCGGAAGAACCGGATGGTGGAGAGGACCGGATTGGGCGCGGTCTGGCCGAGCCCGCAGAGGGAGGTCTCTTTGATCTGTTCTCCGAGCTCGATGAGCCGCTCGATGTCCCCTTCCTCGCCGTGTCCCTCACAGATGCGGGTAAGGATTTCAAGCATCCGCTTGGTACCGACCCGGCAGGGTACGCACTTACCGCAGGACTCCTCCTGAACGAACTCGAGAAAGAACCGGGCAACATCCACCATACAGGTATCGTCGTCCATGACGATGAGCCCTCCCGAGCCCATGATGGCCCCGAGGTCGATGAGCTCGTTGTAATCCAGCGGTACATTGAGGTATTCCTTGGGGATACATCCCCCGGAGGGTCCGCCGATCTGGGCGGCCTTGAAGTTCTTGTTTCCCGGGATTCCCCCGCCGATATCGTAGATCACCTCGCCTAAAGGGGTACCTATGGGGACTTCTACGAGTCCGGAGTTGTTGATAGCCCCGGCAAGGGCAAAGACCTTGGTCCCCTTGCTCTCTTCGGAGCCGAAAGAGGCGTACCACTCGGCCCCTTTTAGGATGATCGCCGGGACGTTGGCGTAAGTCTCCACGTTGTTCAACAGGCTCGGCCTTCCCCACAGTCCCTTGTTCGCCGGAAAGGGAGGACGCGGCCTCGGCTCGCCCCTCTTTCCTTCTATTGAATTGATAAGAGCGGTCTCTTCACCGCAGACAAAGGCGCCCGATCCCATTCGAATCTCCAAGTCGAAGTCGAAGCCGAGTCCTAGAATGTTTTCACCCAAAAGGCCGTATTCCCTCGCCTGCTCCAACGCCTTCATAATGCGGGAGACCGCCAAGGGGTACTCGGCACGGACATAGATAAAGCCCTTGCTCGCCCCGATGGTGTGTGCTCCGATGGCCATCCCTTCGATAAGGCTGTGAGGATCACCCTCTAAGACGCTCCGGTCCATGAAAGCCCCGGGGTCTCCCTCGTCGGCATTGCACAGGACGTACTTGATGTCCCCTTCGGCCTTCTTGGCGAAGTTCCACTTGAGCCATGTGGGAAAACCTCCGCCCCCGCGGCCGCGGAGCCCGGACTTCTTCATCTCATCGATGAGGGCGTCCCCATCCATGGACAGTGCTTTGGCCAAGGCCTGATAACCGTCCTCGCCGATGTAGTCCTCGATATCCAGAGGATCGATCCGGCCGCAGTTGCGGAGTACTATCTTGGTCTGCCCGGAGAAGAAATCGATGTCCTCCTGCTTAGGGGCCGCCTTTCCGTCCTCTAAGTTCTTGTGGACCAGCCTATCGACCACGGTCCCCTCGAGGAGATGGAGACCGACGATGTCCTGGGCGTCTTCCTTACTCACGTCCTCGTAAAAGACATTGTCCGGTTTGACGATGATGACCGGTCCCTTGGCACAAGGCCCGAGACATCCGGTTTCGGTGATGGGCACTTCCATGCCCGCCTTTTCTAAAGCAGCTTCGAGGGCCGCCTTGAGCTCCAGCGCCCCGGAGGCGATACATCCGGCCCCCCCGCAGAGGAGTATCTCTTTATTGGCGGCTTTCTTCCTTTTGTCCTCTAAACCCTTCTCTTTGAGACCGTTCAAATCCTTGACGGATCCTATCTTTACTGCCGTTTTCATGCATGAGCCTCCATTTCTTCGTCGATGTAATACGGCGCAAGCAGCTCTTTGATCTTCGACGGCTTGACCCGCTGGTGAACGTCGTCGTTCACGAGAACGACCGGCGCGAGTCCGCAGGCCCCGAAGCATCTTCCTACTTCGAGGGAGAACATCCGGTCTTCCGTAGTATCACCCACATCGATATCGAGCTGCTTTCTGAAGGCTTCGAGGACCTCTTTTCCGCCGCGCACATAGCAGGCTGTCCCTAAGCACACCCGGATGATGTTCTTTCCCCGGGGGACCGTGGAAAAATAGGAATAGAAGGTTACAACACCCGCCACCTCGCTGTACGGTATGTTCATTTCGAGGCTGAAGTGTTTAAGGGCCTTCTCCGGCAGATATCCGAAGAGATTCTGCACCGATTGGAGGACCGGTATAAGGGCCCCCTCGGTATCCGCAAAGCCCGCGATGATGTCGTCTAAACGAGAATATAATTCATCATCGGAGATTGCCTTGTCATCGAGGATGACGAGTTCGGTAGTTGCTGGCATGACACACTCCTTATATATTGGCTTGATTAACGGTGTATGGCACCTTTTTTATCCGTTGCGAGGACTGACATACGCTGTTATCACAACCTTGTTACATTATTATAAAGCGAGATTCTTTATTTGTCAAATAAAACTTATAATATTACTTATTTATCAGTATTATGATACCTATTTCTCATATAACGAAATTTAAAACCAATAATAACAACAATATTTTTTATTTGTGATATTATTCACAACAAAAAAAATTGTCTCTTTTTTGTTTCCCCGCTTGACAGATACTTGATCCTCGTATAATGTTTCTACACATAGAAACGCTGAAAAGGAGATACAGATGACAAAGATTGTCCTTCAGGACGATGAACTGCCGAAACAATGGTACAATCTCGCCGCCGACCTCCCAACCCCGATGCAGCCTCCCTTGGGCCCCGACGGGAATCCGGTGACCCCGGACATGCTTACACCCATTTTTCCCATGGCTTTGATCGAACAGGAGGTGTCTCAGGACCGCTGGGTCGACATCCCCGAGGAAATTAGGAGCATTCTCGCCAGATGGCGGCCGTCTCCCCTCCACCGGGCCAAGGCCCTGGAGGAAGCCTTAGGAACCCCGGCACGGATCTACTATAAGAACGAGAGCGTAAGCCCCGCGGGAAGCCACAAGCCCAACACCGCGGTCGCTCAGGCTTACTATAATAAGAAGGAAGGGGTCAAACGGATGACCACCGAGACCGGGGCGGGCCAGTGGGGGAGCGCCCTTGCCTTCGCCTGCGCTTTGATCGGCTTGGAGCTGAAGGTCTTCATGGTGCGGATATCCTTCGACCAGAAACCCTTTAGGAAGCTGATGATGCAGACCTGGGGCGCCGAATGTATCGCCAGCCCGAGCACCGAGACCAACGCGGGGAGGGAGATCCTCGAGGCAAACCCGGATACACCGGGGAGCTTAGGGATCGCCATCAGTGAGGCGGTGGAAGCCGCGGTGACCGATGAAACGGGATCCACCAAGTACGGTCTCGGAAGTGTCTTGAACCACGTCATGCTACACCAGACTATTATCGGACAAGAGACGAAGAAGCAGCTCGAAAAGGCCGGGGAGAAGCTCCCCGACATCGTCATCGGGTGCGCCGGAGGCGGAAGTAACTTCGCGGGACTTGCCTTCCCCTTCGTACACGAAAAGATAAACGGAGCGGACATCGAAATCGTCCCGGCGGAACCCGCATCGTGCCCGACCCTTACCAAGGGACCGTTTGCCTATGATCTCGGAGACTTCTCCGGGATGACCCCGCTCTTGCCGATGTACACCTTGGGCCACAATTTCGTTCCGCCCCCCATCCACGCCGGCGGTCTCCGCTATCACGGCATGTCTCCGCTGGTTTCTCAGGCGGTGGTGGAGGGACTCTTGAATCCCCGGTCTATCCATCAGCTGGAATGCTACGAATCGGCCCTGACCTTCGCGAGGACGGAGGGGATTATCGTGGCTCCCGAAACCAGCCACGCCGTCGCGGCGGCTATTCAGGAGGCGAACAAAGCCAAGGAAGAGGGGAAGGAGAAGGTGATCGTTTTCAACTTAAGCGGCCACGGCCTCATGGACATGATGGGATACGACGCATACATGAGCGGCAAGCTCGAGGACTACGAGTTTCCCAAGGAAGAGCTCGAAAAGAACCTTGCCGCCATCGAGGGTTTTCCCAAGGCGGTAACCGCGAAATCGGGAAGATGGTAAAACTGAATCATTACGACAGCCGAACACGGTACTGCCCCCGCCTGGGGCATGCCGTGCCCTTCGGCTATTGCCGCAAACCGGCAAGCGACATCTTTTGCCGGAACATCGTATCCTGCTGGGAAGCCCGGATAGACATCCACCGCTTCCTCGAGACCAACTATACCGAGGAAGAGCGGAAGGCCGCCGAAGCGGAGCCTAAACCCAAGATGACGAGCCTCCTCGAGCTCATCGAACAGGCCAAGGCTCGAAAGGACTCCTAAAGTCCTGCTATAGAAGTCTCGTCTCGGCCTCATCGGTCCGCTGTGCAAGGAAGGCGGCTACCTCCTCCGGCCCGGGAATGGACCGCCGGCCTCCACGCCGCGTAACCGATATAGCCGAAACCGCGGAGGAGAACCTCAAGGCCTCGCGAAAACCGTCTCCCCGGTGCAGGGCGTAGATAAAGGCGCCGTGGAAGATGTCTCCCGCTCCGGTACTATCCACCGGATTAACGGCAAATCCGGACATGTGCATCTTTTCCCCGTTCTCGGCATAGATAAGCCCCCTGCCTCCGAGGGTTATCCCCACACTCTTCCCGTTTAAATCGAGAAGAGCGTCCAAGGCCTTGATCCAGGATCCGGGATCATTCAGGGCATCGAGGCCTGTATACTCGAGGGCGAACTTCTCCGATCCCACGAAGTAATCCACCCTTCCCGCCAGATCTACCGCCGCCGGGCGGACTGAACCGGAATCGAGGACGCTTACCGCATCGGGAAAGAGATCGAGAGCGGTTAAGGACATCTCGTGCTCGTGTCCGTCAAAGAGGAGGAACTTCGGGGCGGCCCGGGAAAGTTCCTCCCGGGAGAACCGGATACTCGCGTCACTACTCCTTCGATTAATAATTGTCCGCGATCCGTTAGCGGTATTCACGATGACACAGGAAAGGGGGGTGTGATGCCCGGCGCGTATCTCCATAAGATCGATATCCGATCCCACCGAGCGGAATTCTTCGGCTACACTGTATCCGTAGGAATCATCCCCGACGAGCCCCGCGAATCCCGAGGAGATTCCCCAAAAGCCGAGGAGATAACACGCATTCGCCGCGGGACCCCCGGGGGATTCGAGAAAGACATCGGTGGCATATTTGAGGTTTTCCACGGGATATTCCTCGACGACGAAGTATATATCATACGAACCGTTCCCTATGCAGAGTATATCGGGCATAGGATGATAGTAGCATTATTTTTTACGCTGGACAAACCTTAGGTTCCACCCCGATAATACCAATACGGAATGAAGTCACTATTCGGGACCACCGGACGCGGAGTCCGGACACTACTCCTGACCGCTTGTATCGCCGGGATATTTATTTCTACCCTGTCCGGCTGCTTCAGCCGGAGAGAAATTGTACGCCTGCCCCCCACGGAGCCCTCCGTCTTTCCCCGAGAAAAAAAACCCACGCTGGTCCTTACCTTTGCCGGGGACATCATGGCCCACGACGTCAACTATAACCGCCCGCCCTACTCTCATATCTACGAGGGAATTCGGACTTACCTGTGGAGCGACGATCTGACCTTCGGTAATCTGGAATTTCCCGTACATTCCGGGCGGCCGATGAGCAATTATCCCTCATTTAACGTTCACCCCCCCTACGTGGAGGCGGCAATTCACGCGGGTTTCGACGTCTTTTCAGCCGCAAACAACCACATAACAGATCTAGGAGGCGAGGGGGTCGAGAAAACGAAGCTATTTTTGGAGGAAATGGAGCGCATCTACGGAATATCCTATTCCGGACTCTGTGATCCTCCCGGATCGGGTATATCCGTCACCTCTATAGACTATCGTACATGGCGGATAGGATTCGTGGCGATCACCGAGTTCTTAAACTCCTATTACGGCGCGGAGGGGGTTTTCCTCCTGAACTATCACGACGAGGAGGCGAAAGGTGAGTTCCTCGACCTGCTCGATTCCGTTGCGGGGGAATACGATCTATTCATCGTAAGCTTTCACGGAGGTGTGGAATATTCCCGGGTCCCCGCAGATGAGAAGATCGCCTTCTTCGAGGAGATCCATGACAGGGGGGTCCACATTGTGTGGGCCCATCATCCCCATGTCCTTCAGTCCTGGTACCTCGAAAACGGAAAAACCGGTTCGCGGCTCTCCCTCTACTCGACGGGAAATTTCATTTCCGGGCAGACGTGGAGGCTCGATCCCCTCGACACCGAGTCGGTCCGAATCCCCACCGGCGAGAGCGCCCTCTTCAGGGTGACGGTAATCTCCTCTCCGGACGGTCCGAGGATAACCTCGGTGAAGCCGATCCCCATTGCCAATTACAAGCACCCCGAACAGGGAATGATTGTCCGCCATCTCGAAGTCCTCGCCCGGGATCCTTTCCTCGAACCTGTCTGGAGGGATTTCTATCTGAAGCGGCTCTGGGAAACCAAAATCATAACACGTGACGACGGGATATCGAATATGCTACCTTAGAGATATGGCATTCTTCAGATCTCTCATCATCAAGATACTCCTCGAACACGCCATCGCCGCCGAGGAATATGCCTACAGCCTCTACGAGGGGCTGCTCAATTCATCGCCTCCCCCGGAGGCCGCCCGGGTTCTCAAGCTCCTCGCGGCGGCCGAGCTGGAACATCGAATCAAGCTTCATGAGCTCCAGGAAAACCCCGATACGGCCGCGGAGGCCCTGCAAGCGGAGGGGGGTGAAGTACGGGGGGCTCCATCCTCCGGCGGTCCCTCCGATCCGGAAATCGCTGATTTCGGCACCGCCCCCGCCGGTTTCAGACACCTACTGACGACCGCCCTGGAAAAAGAGCGCAGGGCCGTACGAAGGTACAGAAGACTCGCCGATAGAAGCCGGGTGCGTACCGCCCGGGAGGTCTTCACCTACCTGATGCGGCAGGAGCAGAAACACGAAGAATGGATTTCAGGCCTCCTTAGAGGTTCGGGGTGAAATACGCCCCCTGTTTCGCCGACATCCTCGACGATAAATCGGGGCATACCGTGTTCGATTTAGGCATTCGAGTCATCAGAACCGAAGACATAGTCGGTACGGTGGACAAGTGCGGCCGGGTTAACACCCGATTCCACGCCGTCGGTAGGCGGGACCGCAAGGAGATATTCAGGCGCCGGGAGTTGACCGATGCGGCAAGCAGTATGTCCCACCTCCCTCCGATCAAGACAAACCTCTACCGGGGAAAGCACTACATAATCGACGGGCACCGAAGGACAGCCTCGGCCGTCGAAATCGGTATCGAGTATCTCGACGCCTACGTCCATGAATACATCGACGATGACGATCCCTCCCAGCTCAACCGGGCGGTCTCCCAGCGGTATTTCGAACAAGAGACCGGCTTGACCAATATCAGACTCGGCTCCGTCGAGGGGTATAGGACCCTCCTTGACGACATGCGCGCCAAGATGGGAAAGATAACCCCCGAATCGGCCCGGATATGGCGAAGCCGCACCTTCCTTCCCTTGGTGGGGGCGGTTGGAAAAATCAAGCCGCCCCCTCTCTATCCCGATCTCTCGAACGAAGAGATCGCGGCGGTGATAATTCAGTTCTATCTCGATTTTTTTACCGAGTATCCCGAGGAGGATTCGGCCGATGCCGTGGTCTCTACCTACCTCTTCGCCCGGCGGCTGCCGGATCGGCGGGGTTTTCGGGGACCCCTTTTCCGGCTCATCACCCGAATCCTCACGGGCGGGAAAAGTATTCTGCGAAGGGATTAAGAGCGGGTCCGCCGCTCCTCGAATACGTTCTCCAGAGTCAGCCGCCCACCGCAGTACTCACATCGGCGCAGCAGGGGAACCTTTTCGAAGGATTTCGCATCCAATCCCGCGACGTGATCCCGAAAGTGTTTTTCGCAGCTCGGGCACGAATACCTCAGGATCAAACCGCTTAAAGACCGACGCTTACCGAGGGACGATGAAAAGCGATATCGCAGATAATAGGGAAAACACCTTCGGAGCAGACCCATAGAACACAGTATATACTCCGGAATCGGCTCGATCCAGAGGCGGCACTAAACTATTGACGGGAAAAAGTCGATCATGATAGTATACGATCCGGAAGAGAGGAGGAGCCAATGGCCGAAAGCCGGGACACTCCGGGTGCGGGTCTTTCCGAAGAGACCTCGGAGAAGATTTACTGCGCCAATTGTATCAACTGCAAACTCGTGCACGCTCCCTGCGGGCACGGCGAGTACCAGTTGAGAGTGCGCTGTTCCGCCGGTAAATGGCGAAAAAAGCTCGGGGAAGAGAAAATCTATAAGTACTTCACCGTGGCCCGGCGCAGCATGGAATCCTGTGACGCGTATGCCCCCATGGGGGATGCAAAGGATTACTTAAAAGAACTGAAAAAAACCCTCCCGATAAAGGATGAGATCTACAACGGTCAGACTTGATATGAAAAAATCACCCGTTACCCTTGTGCTACCCATATGTGCCGCAATCATCGCGGCAATCGTGCTCGTCGGCGCGTGTAAATCCGGTCCGGTTCCCCTGGACGAGGAGGTGACACCCTCCGAGGTGTTTCAACTCGCCCAGGAAGCGGCTATCGACAAGCGGGACTACGAAACGGCCCTTCACTACTATAGACAGATCGACGTTTTATTCCCCGACGACGAAGAAAGCAAGATCATCGCCGATTACGAAATCGCCTTCCTCCACTACAAATTGGGGAATCCGGATGAAGCGAAAGAGGGGTTCGAAGCCATCGTCGCCCGCTACCAGGAAGAGGATGCGGGCTCTCTTCCCCCCTGGCCTCCCGTTCTCGCGGAAAAGCTCTTAGTAAAGATCGAAGAAGAATAATATGTCCGGTTACCCGGAATATCGGTTCTGCCCCCTCTGTGGGGGTGATCTCGAACACCGCTCCCGGTCCCTTCTGACCTGTACCCGGTGCGGCTACC
>JBKHAJ010000103.1:0-11611 GCA_046542935.1 Spirochaetia bacterium
CCGGGGCAGGAGATTGAAAATAGTCCAAAGAGCAAAAACCAGGCCGGGCAGAGACCAGGTGAGAACGGCCCATCCGATCCATTCGACCATCTCTCCAAAGTAGTTCGGCGCGGATATCCAACGGAAGAACCACCCTCTCGGGACCTTATATTCCGTCTCCCCCGGATTTCTGAGTTTCCGGAGGATATAATCACTCCGAACGTGTATTACGAATCCCGTAAAAAATAATACGCATCCGATTATAAACTGGGGAGTGGTCAGCCATGCAGGAGAGTATTTGTCGGCCCCTGGAGAGAAAATGTAAAGGTATCCCCCCTGAAGATATGAGTTGAATCCGTTGAAAAGAACGGCAAAGAGCACGACCGACAGCGGCATATTGTTCCGACTCGGCATGAGGCTCGAAAAGATTAAGCTCCTATAGATATAGTGGAAAAGCCATAAACCCAGAAATACATAGGGCGGCGCTCCCGATTTCCAGCTTCCTAAGAAAAAGAGGATCACGTATCCGATAGGGGAAACCGCCTCCATAACCGTCCATCCAACCCGGTTGTTTATCTCCGGGCCCCATCCTCCCCGGGAATACCGTCCATACGGAGCGGTGATGAAAAAAAGGGCGACAAAGATTACGGCCCCGACAAAAAGGAAACCGAATTCGATGATTGAATAGAAAGTCCTAGGGTTCATGTATCTTGTATACGGAAAATGCGGGGGTTTGTACAGTCGGTACATACGGGAAGCGTTGACACACCTCATAGTCCAATCTACACTTGCACCGGAATGAAGACACTTTACAGCCTCATATTCGTTCCGAGTATCTCACACGCCCTCGCCTGCGAGAAAATACTCGAGCGGACGGGTGTACCCCAAAAGCTTATTCCCGTACCTAGGCGGTACAGCTCCGACTGCGGCGTGTGTATACGGATCGCGGCGGCGGACCGCCCCCGGACCGAATCGATCCTCTCGGAAACCGGTACAGTATATGACCGAATCATTGAGGATGCTTAAGGAGATTTTATGTCAGCAAAAATTATCGATGCCAGGGGTCAAGCCTGTCCTCAACCCGTTATTTTAACCAAGAAAGCACTAAAAGAACCGGCCTTCGATGTGATTACCATCATCGTGGATAACGACACCGCTTTGAAAAACGTGACCCTCCTCGCGGAAAAGCAGGGCGCAATGTATACATCGGAATCCCGGGAAGACGGTCATTACATAACCCTCTCCCGTACTCCCTCGTCCGGTTCCCCCGGAAAGGTTCAGGCCTCCGGAGCCGCCACCGGAGGACCGGAACCCGCGGGGGTCCCCTTTCCGGGACACGACCGGATCGACGATCCCACATCGGTCCTTGTCGTGAGCTCGGCGGTTATGGGCCGGGGGGACGACGAGCTCGGGGAGCTCCTCCTCCGCGGATTTTTTCACGCCCTCGTCGAAGCGGATACCAAGCCGGGTACGATTGTCTTCTACAACTCCGGGGCCCGGCTCGCTGCTGAGGGCTCCCCGGTCCTCGACGACCTCACCGAACTCGAGAAGTACGGCGTAACTCTCCTCGCCTGCGGAACCTGCCTCGAGTACTTCGGGCTCAAAGACAGCCGCACCGTCGGGAGTGTTACCAACATGTATACTATTACCGAAACGCTGCTTGAAGCGGAAAGGGTGATTAATCTTTAGGATTTTTAACGATATAATAAAACTCGAAGTCAAACGCCGAAAGGCGCGCAGACGGAAAAAAGGAGGTACCCGTGGCGTGTGACGATTTCCGTCTTACCGCACTTACCGGTTCGGCCGGATGAGCGGCTAAGAGGGCTCCAGGGGCCCTGTCGCAGGTCCTGCGGCACATAGACGGACTCTTTCCAAAAGACAAGTTCCCCGATCTCCTAGTCGGCCTCGAGGTAAGCGACGACGCCGCGGTGTATCGAATCGATACTGAAAAGGCGGTAATTCTTACGGTGGATTTTATCACCCCCGTGGTGGACGATCCCTATGAGTACGGCGCCGTGGCCGCGGCGAACTCACTGAGCGATGTCTATGCCATGGGGGGCGATCCGGCGGTCGCCCTCAACGTATGCTGCTTCCCCCCCTCTCTCCCGTCGGAGATTCCTGCCGAAATCCTTCGCGGCGGGGCCGAGACCGTTCTCTCCGCCGGTGCGGTGATCGCGGGGGGCCACACCGTCGACGACGACGAACCGAAGTACGGGCTGTGCGTCATGGGTATTATTTATCCCGACTCGGTGATGACGAAAGCGGCCTTTCGACCCGGAGATACCCTTATTCTGACAAAACCGTTAGGTACGGGGATGATTACCACCGCCGCGAAGGGGGATTCGGCCGAGCCGGTGCATACGGCCGCAGCTCTCGAAACGATGAAACTTCTCAATCGGGAGGCCTCGAAGATCTTCGTCGAACTCGGTATCCGGGGATGCACCGACGTAACCGGTTTCGGTCTCCTCGGACACGCCGTCGAGGCTGCCGATAAGAGCGGAGTGACCCTCGAAATTGACATGAACATGCTCGCCTTTCTTCCCGGAGCACTCGATTATGCCGAAGAGTGCCTGTTTCCGGGGGGATCGCAGAACAACCTGGACTGTTATACACCCTCGGTCCGATTCGACGAAAATCTCGACGAGACCTTACAACTGATCATAGCGACCCCGGAGACCTCCGGGGGGCTTCTCGCCGCGGTGTCCCCCGGGGTTCTCGCCTCATGCCTCGAAAGGCTCGGTGCATCGGGAATACCCTTTTCGACGATCGGCCGAGTAATCGACAAACAGTCCGAATCGGTTGCCGTCAAGGCTTGATGACGTTTACGGTTTGACAAGGACGCCCGGATACGGCACTATATTCGAGGAAGCAGATGGGGTCTGGTGGCCCCCGCGGTCTTCAAAACCGTCGGCTGCATGACGCAGCGGGAGGTTCGATTCCTCCCTCTTCCGATACATGCACGACAACCCCCTTGCCTCGCTGCCGCAGATCGAAACTATCCTCTCCCTATCCGAAATAGCCGATTTCGAGGAACGTATCGGAAGGCCCCTCGTCAAGCGGGCCGCACGAACTGCGGTAGACCGGTTCCGTGCGAAGCTCCGCGGCGGAAAGGCCGACGGGGCGGCAGTCCCCGCCCTCGGCGAGGTTGCGGAGGCGACGGCGGAGGAATGCCTCAGAATAGAGGCGAAAAAGATCCGCCGGGTCATAAACGGTACAGGAGTCGTCCTCCATACTAATCTCGGAAGGTCTCCCCTGTCCCGGGACGTGTGGAAGGCCGCCGAAGCGGTCAACTGCGGCTACTCGAGCCTGGAGCTCGATATGACTTCGGGAAAACGGGGCGGCCGCACCGGTCTGATCCCGGAGCTCCTTGCATCCTACATCGGTTGCGAGAACGCCCTGGTCGTCAATAACAATGCAGCCGCGGTCTATCTGATACTGTCGGAGTACGGACGGGACAGAGACGTCCTTGTGAGCCGGGGTGAACAGATCCAGATCGGTGGCGGCTTTCGAATCCCGGAAATTCTCGAACAGACCGGATCGAGACTCGTAGAGGTGGGAACAACGAATATAACCTGCATCGAGGATTTCCTTACCGCGTTAACTCCGAATACGGGATTGTGTCTGAGGGTTCACACCTCCAATTATACCGTCCGCGGATTCACTCGCACCCCGGGAATACGGGAGCTCAAGACCGCCCTCCCCGCCCATGTCCCTCTTATCATGGACCAAGGTTCGGGAGCGATGAAAGAAGACATCCCGGGAGAGACCGGAGTCGGGGAATACCTGAAGAGGGGGGCCGATCTGGTCTGCTTTTCCGCGGATAAGCTCTTCGGAGGGGTCCAGGCGGGGTTCATCGTGGGAAAAGACGAAATGATAAGAAGGCTCTCCTCCCATCCGCTGATGCGGGTCTTCCGGCCGGGAAAGACGATATACTCTCTCCTCGAAGAGCATCTCATTCGAACCGTCAACGGTGAACAATCGCTCCCCGCCGATTCGATTCGAGAAGATAACGATCGCGCTACGAGAACAGCGCGTAAAGTACTCAAGGGTATACCCTCCTCCCGCGCGCGAATAGTATCCGCCGATTTCTCATTGGGCGGGGGGAGCTCTCCGGACGAGTACTTCCCCACCGCGGCAATCGAAATAATCTCCGGCGATCCGCCTGAGTCGATAATGGAGAAGATGCGCGCCTGGAATCCCCCTATCCTAGGTGTTATTCAGGACAATAGGGTCCGTATATTCCCGATAACCCTCTTCCCCGAGGACATCCCGCCGGTACGGGATTTCCTCGAGCATCTGACGGGAGATGAATCCTAATGTTCGTTATCGGGACCGCCGGTCATGTCGACCACGGGAAGACCGCCCTTATCGAGGCCCTTACCGGAATCAACGCGGACCGTCTGCCGGAGGAAAAGAAGCGGGGAATGACGATCGACCTCGGATTCGCCCACTTCTTAGGATCTGAAGGTGAGGAAATCGGAGTCATCGACGTCCCGGGGCACGAGCGTTTTATCCGGAATATGGTCGCCGGAGCCTGGAGTCTCGATCTCGGTCTCCTTGTTATCGCGGTCGACGACGGATGGATGGATCAAACCGAGGACCACGCGCGGGTCCTTTACGGTATGGGGGTCCGCCGGGTTGTGTTGGTCCTCACGAAATGCGACCTCGCCGACCGTAACCAGATCGACCTCGTCCGGGAAGATGCGGAAGAAAATTTCTTCCGTATCTTCGAAACCCTCCCGGAAACGGTCGAAACCAGCGCCCTATCCGGAACCGGAATTGACGAGCTCAAAACGACGGTCGTCCGGCTTCTCGCGGAGTTGAAAAAGCGGAGTTTCCCCCCCTTCGCCACCCTCTACGTCGACCGTGTTTTTTCACTTCAGGGAACGGGAACGGTGGTGACGGGAAGTCTCACAACAGGGGAAATTAATGCGGGCGGAGAAGTTACTCTTCTGCCTACCGGCGCACGAGCCCGGGTACGTTCGATCCAGACGTACTACAGGGACACCGACACGGCCCGTCCGGTTTCCCGGGTCGCCGTCAATCTACAGGGAATCAAGAAGGAGGAAGTGTCCCGGGGCATGTGCCTGACCGATGATCGAGACCGCTTCTGGACCTCGAAAGAGCTTCTTGTTCGTATCCGGGAGTATCCCTCCGGGGAGACACTTTCCGCAGCGAGCGCTCTGCGCGGGCAGAAGGAGGTCGAGGTTTCCCTCGGGACCTTTAACTCCCCAGCCCGGATCTACCGTTTGAATGACGCTTGTGTGCGTTTCGTCCTTCGCGAGCCGGCATCCTTTCGCTGGAATCAGCCCCTTATAGTCACCGGACACGGGGGAAGCACCCCCCGCGCATGGGGGCGTGTTCTTTGGGGAGAAAGAGTTTCGAGCAATCTCAGAACACGGATCGCCGATTTTGCGGCCGCATGCGATACTTTGGAGCTCCCCGGCTACCCTGCCTTTCATCTCGAAGTCTTCGGGTATACCCGGAATAACACAGGCGATTATCCTGAAGCACGAAGAATAGGAGAATGGATCCTTCGGGATTCTCTCATCGAAAAGATCGAGACGGCTGTCCGCCGCGCTTCCGATAAGCCGGGGGGGACGACCCTTCCCGAATTATCCGGAGGTGTTCCCGAGCTCGTTGGGCTCGAAACTTCGCTCGTAGAATCGATCGTCGGCGAGATGAAGGCAAATGGAACACTTGTCGAGCGCACAGGGGTCCTCTTTCAGCCGGGGAGAGAACGGAGCGAAGTGAGTAAAACGGGGAAGAAAATACTCGAGGCGGCTGCCGATAAAGAGCCGGAGGCGCTCGAGCCGAAAGACCTCTCCGTACCCGCAGTCCAGCAGGAGATCCGCGCGCTAGTCAGGGAAGGGCTCCTCGTCCAGCTCGAGGGAGGGCTCTACTATAGGCCCGAGGCCTATGCCGCCCTGCGGGACAAAATATTGGTCGGCCTCAGTTCCGGGGCTTCCTTTACTATACCCGAGGCGAAGGACCGGTCGGGGCTCACCCGGAAGTACATCATCCCCCTTCTCAACCGGATGGAGGCGGACAAGTTTGTCCGGAGAGTCGATAATCAGCGCATCGTGCTCTGATCGGAGGGAATGTTTCTTCTCCGGATCCATATGAAAAGACCCGCCGCCACCGCGGCAATCACGAAGAGATTGAATAAATAGGACCGCTCGATTCCGTAGGATGACGCAAGTACCCCGAGAAGAAGCGGAAAGAGCATTCCTCCCAGCGAAAGGCAGGCGAAGAGAACCCCGGTTACCGCACCCGGCTGTTTCGGGTATTCCTCCGCCCCCTTGGCCATCACCAGCGGGAACACCGGAGCAATGCCGAGACCGTAGATGAGGCAGAAGATAACCTTGACCGGTATGCTCGGAACCACGATAAAGATGATCAAGCTGATGAACCCGGTCAAGAGCCCGATAAAGAGAAGGTTCTTGCTTTTGATCCTCCGTATTATCCAGCTCGTCGAAAGCCTTCCCGTCAAGACCCCGGCGAGGTAGATCCCAACGATGGCGCTGGAGAGCCTCATGCTGACCTCGAGTTCGCTCTTGAAGTATTCGGCAAGCCAGTAGGAGAACCCCAAGTCCAGGGAGACCGAAAGAAATATCAGCACCGCCGCGAGGATGATATTCGGATTTTTTAATATTTCTTTTATCGGCCGGTGCCCCGACCGCTCTGTGGAGGCATCGGGAATCCGGGCAAAGACTATAGCCGGGATCAGGAGGAAACAGATAACCGCCGTCTGAACGAAAGGCCATCTCCAGGAGAGTCCGACGGTAAAGTTGAGGGCCACCAGGAGGGGCGCGGTAAAACTGCCCAAAGCGGCAAAGAAGGTCTGAATGGAAAGATACTTCGCCCGGTTATGGGGAAACATGTCGAGCATTATGCTCTGCCCTACCGCTCCGATGGGGCTTCCGAAAAGGCTGAAAGCGAAGATGATAATACAGATAACGATGTATGTCGGCGCGAAACCCATCGCAATGAGTCCGAGCCCGAGGAAACCTGAAAATCCGGCATAGAGAAGCTTTCGGTTCGCGTAATCGGTGGCGATCCCGCCGACGGTCGTACCGAACAACGATCCCAGGGACAGGAGGGTAAAGAACAGCCCCGCCTGAGGATAGGTGATTCCCAGATCGTCCACGATCCCGGGAACGGACGGCCCGAGAAGGCCGATCACCATGACCCACAGAAAATTGGACGCGAAAGATATGTACGGCACCCGAATTCTACTTCCCTTTATGGCTCATGGCCTGTTTCACGGACCATCCCTCATGAACGAGTCCGCACATGGCTTCCACTACCGCCTGTGTATTCCGGTGCTGCCAGATGTTCCGGCCGATAGCGATTCCCTTCGCCCCGGCCTGCATCGAATAATACACATCGGTAAAGACGTCCTCGATGCTGTCGGTCTTCTCGCCGCCGAGGATCACGATAGGTATCGGACACCCCTCCACCACTTCCCTAAAGCTCTCGGGACTTCCCGTATAGTAGGTCTTCACCAGATCGGCGCCGATCTCCATTGCCGCCCGGGCGGCGATCTTGACTCCCTTTACATCGGTGGAGGATAAATCCTTTCCCTTGGCCATCGCCTCGATCATAAGGGGAAGACCCCACCGGGAACAGGCGTCGGCGACAAGACTCCCGTTTCGAATGAACTCACCTTCCCTGGAATGACCAAACTTGACCGTTACAGCGGCTCCGGCGGCACCGAATTCGAGAGCTTTTTCCGGCGAGGTTATGAGCTCTTCTTCGAACATGCCGCCTAAGACGGTAAATCCGCCGGTCAGACGGAGGACCAAGGATGTGCTCCTGTCCCAGGCGCCTTCCGCCGCCGATGCGAATCCCCGGGTGGTCAGGATGCAGTCAGCGCCTCCGGCGACGCAGTCCCGCACCAGCCCCGCGGGGTCGTTTATCCCTTCCATGGGCCCGGCGATACCTCCGTGATCTATTGCCACGCATACGCAGTTGCCGGTGTCCTTTCTGAAGAGAGAGTTATACCGTATTTCTTTTCCTAGGTTCATCGTTTCTCCTTTTCTCCTAAACTTTTTTTATCCGTGAAAGCTTTTCAAATATGCTCTTGAGCCCGCCGTAGGCTTCACGGTAGAGCTCGAAATACTCGCTGTAGAGGGAATAGGCACCACGATCCGGTTCGAGGGTTTCCCGGAAGCGCACCGTTTGCTCAGCCGCTTCCGCTACCGACGAGAATCTGCCGAGGCCCGCTAAGGCAAAGCAGAGGTCTCCGACGAGCTCCGAATCCGAGGTTTCCGGGACCAATATTCTCTTTCCCGTGATGTCCGCTTTTATCTGGTTCCACACCCGGCTTTTTGCCTGACTTCCGGTGATCCTCAGCTCCTCAGCTTCGAGCCCGTTCTCCTCCATTGCTTCGAGAACATGCCGTATGGCATATCCCACCGATTCGACTACCGCCCGGGTCATCTCTCTCCTGCCGTGCTGCAACGAAAGTCCGATGAAACACCCCCGGGCCGCAGGATCCCAGAGGGGAGCACGTTCTCCGGCGAGATACGGGAGAAATATCAGGCCGTCCCCGGCGGGAGCCGTATCGGCCACTTCGGCGAATATGTCCTCGTAGCTGATATTTTTGCGCCCTGTTATCTCCTTGAACCACTGGAGCGCCTTCCCGGAGGTGGCCACCGGTCCGGAGATATTATACAACCCCTCCACGACGTGGCTCATACACAGGAGCCGGTCGTCCCGGATGAGGGTCTCGGTGCACAGGTTTATCCCTTCGGAGGTGCCCGCGCGGTCGCAACCCCTCCCGGGGACGGTGGTAGCGGTCCCTATCAGCGATGCGGCGAAATCGGGTCCGCAGGCGAATACCGGAACATCCGCGGGCAGTCCGAAGAGCTCCGCCGCCGTGCGGGTGGTCTTTCCCGCCGGGGTACCGGGTCTTATGAAGCCGGGAAACTTGTCCGGGTCCATTCCCAGACCTAAGGTCTGCTCCTCGGTCCAGATATAGGGTCTATACTCCGGTACCGGGAGGACCACCGATCGGTTCCCGGTCAAAAGATAGGTTATATACTCGGGACAGGAGGAGAAGAATACGGTCTTTTCGTAGATACCGGGACGATTACGGAAAATCCAATATGCCTTAGGAAGATAGAACATAGGATCTATATAGATTCCGGCACGTTCGGATATCTCCTTCGATTCATCGACCCCCCTCCGGTCGAGCCAGGTCATGGCGTTATCCAGGGGCATATCATCAGGCCCGACGGGTACCAAAGTAGGCCCGTTTCCACTGACGGCGACCGCCTCGAGTTCTCGGGTATTCAACTCCGCGGCACAACGGCTCAAGGCCGTTATCCATTGGCGACCGTCTACCTCGTGGTACGATGAATTATCTGAGACGGCAAGTTTTATTTCTCTGCTCGCCGTGGAGATACAATTTCCTTTAGGGTCGTACAGGGAAGTCTTTAATACCGTCGTTCCGATGTCGATTACGAGAATCATAGTTCATGCTCGAGGAGTACCCTGTAGGTATCCGTGCTCATGGCATCGGTTATACCCTTTTCAATTTCCGAAAAACCCACCTTCTCGGAAATCAGGGGCTCCACATTAATTTTCCCGAAACCGATCAGCCGAACGGCCTGAAGAAAATCGTGTTCGGTCCTCCCTTCGCTCCCGGTCACTAAGACCTCGTTCCGGTGAAGAGTATTCGCATCGATGGGAAAGGGAAGCTTTTCGTTGTAGGAGGTGTAGATGTTGAGCCTCCCGACTTTTCCGACGGCGTCGAAACTTTTCTCGAGGGCAGCAGGTGCCGGTGAGGTGATGATACAGACGTCGGCACCTCTTCCGTCGGTCTCATCTTTGAGTACCGCCGCCGGGTCTTCCCGGGTCGGGTCGATTGCTCGGTAGGCCCCGAGTTTTTCGGCTAGGTCGAGCCTGTCGGTATCGGGATCGGAAACAAACACCCGGGCCCCCATGCATAGGGCCGTCAGCTGATGCATGATCCCCATCGGTCCCGCGCCCACTATCAAAACGTCCTCGGCCAGGGATAGGTTCACCTTTTTGAGACTCCTGATGCAGCACGCCACCGGTTCCGAGAAGGCGGCCGTTTGGAAGCTCATCGAATCGGGAATGGGATAGATCTGTGACGCCCTGACCGTGATATATTCGCCGAAACCTCCCAAGACCTTCTGACCCTTCTTGAAGCGGTTCGCGCACATGTTCGACTGCCCGGTCCGGCAGTAGTAGCACTCACCGCACCGGGTCACCAGATCGACGGCGACCCGTGTGCCCGGCGCGTATGCGCCGATGACCGCCGACCCGACCTCTACGACCTCACCCGAAGCCTCATGACCCGGGATAATCGGGTAGTAGATCTTCATGTCGCCCCTGTAGAGACGCTGCTCCAGAGTACAGATGCCGCAATTCTTGAGCTTTACCAATACCTCGTTGTCGGCGACGACAGGTGTGTCTACCTCCCGCACCTCGATTTTTTTGACTTCCCTGAGGACCGCCGCTTTCATGATCTCTGCTCCTTCTTGTAGTATTTCCAAATGCTGAACCCGATCATCGCAATAACCGTAATTATGTAGGGGAAAGCGAGTATAAAATCTGCGGGGATATTGATAGCCCCCTGAGCGAAGTTGGATATGCTCTCGGCAAAGCCGAACACGAGAGAGGCGACAAGAATTCCGTAGGGGTTCTTGTTCCCCAGGTAGATTGCCACGAGGGCTATCCAGCCCCTTCCCGAGGTTATCTCCGGCACGAAGGCGCCCATGTTGAGGGTAAGCAGCGCTCCGGCCAAACCGCAGGTAAACCCGGATATCAGTATGCCGTAGAGCTGGTAACGCCGGGGCTTGAGCCCGAGGGATGTAACCGTCTCCGGGCTCAAGCCCGTCCCCCGTATCCTCAATCCGAAAGGGGTCCTGTATATGACGATCGCGGCGAGGACCACAACGAGCCAGCTCAAGTACACAAAGACGTTGTGACCGAAGAAGATATCACCGAGTACCGGTATCTTCTGGATCGCGGGGACCGTCAGCTCAGGGAGCCGGGGAAGATTCTCGAAACGTACGACTCCTTTGTTTCCGAAAAACTGAAAAGCAAGGACCACCGTAATGCCTGCGGCGAAGAGATTGGTGGCGAGACCGGTAATAAATATATTCGCCTTCAGGTAGAGACTCACCGCCCCGAAGATATAGGCCATGATGAGCGCGGCGAGGATCCCTAAGAGTATTCCCAACAGAAGACTTCCCGTAGCGGCGACAAAAACAACGCTGAAGAATGCCCCGATGAGCATGAGTCCCTCCAAGGCTATGTTGAGCATCCCGGCGAGCTCGGTAAAAAGCCCGCCAATAGCCGCGAGGAGAAAGGGGGTCATGATTCCGATAGTGTTGTGGAGCAGGGGTATTGCGAAGGATGAATTGTTCATACGGCTACTTTCCTCCTCGATTGAACCAGGGTATAGAGGGCCTGGGCGGTGACTAAGTAGAATATAATCGATTGAGCCACCGCGGCTATTTCGAAGGTCACATCGGAATGGAGCATAGCCGCCTTCGCTCCGGCGTCGAGATAGGCGAAGAACAGAGCCGCGGGGATTACAGCCACGGGATTGTTCTTAGCGATCAGGGCAACGGCGATTCCGTTCCATCCCATA
>JBKHAJ010000104.1:0-11585 GCA_046542935.1 Spirochaetia bacterium
TAAGTCGAGTACCACGAGGTCGAAATTATCGCGGTAGAAGTGCTCGAGTCCTTCTTCACCGGTATCGGAGACAACGGCCTCGATACCGTCCTTCTTTAGATACAGGCTTATGAGTTCCGCTATTTCAAGCTCATCCTCTATGATGAGAACCTTTGCCTGCACAGGGCCCCCTCACTCCCCTTTCCGTGTAATCCGCCCATGTAAGCCGCGTATACAGTATATCATAGTCAGGGAAAAAAATAATGGTTCATGCGCCGCGAGGACGCATGAACCAGCCCATTGGGCAGCATCAAATAAATCGCCATAACCTATAGGAGGAAGGTTATTACAGTATCCAATATAGTAGAGGGGAGTCCTTTTTGCTATAAACAGGGGTTAAATGAATTTAAACGAATTGTTTAAATACCGAGGGTTACGACCCGACCGGATACCCGATTTCGTCGAGCATCTCAACGAGGTCGTCCCGGGATGCCGAAGAGTATACCGTAACCTTTTTTCCGTCAAGATTCACGGTATAGCTCTCCACATCGTCCCTGTTTTCCAACGCCCCTTCTATCCTGCTCTTGCAATGAGCGCAGGACATATCGGGTATATGAAATACGTATTCGTTCATGAGTAACTCCTTATTCGTCCTGAATTGAGTATGACATTGATCGATGAAAAGATCATCGCCGCTTCCGCGATAGCGGGATAGAGTATGCCGCTCATCGCTAAGGGTAAGGCTACCATGTTGTAAAAGAAGGCCCAAAAAAGGTTCTGCTTGATCTTCTTGAAGGTGAGCCTCGAAATACCTATAGCATCGAGCGCCTTTAAGAGTTCCCCCTCCACGATGACGATGTCCGCGTTGTCGATGGCGAGATCGGTGCCGGTCCCTATGGCGATTCCCACATCCGCCGATTTCAATGCGGCCGCATCGTTGATCCCGTCTCCGATCATGGCCACTTTCTTTCCCCGCTTCTGAAACTCCCGTACGACGGCCACCTTCTCCGCGGGGCGTACCCGGGCGCGAACTTCTTTTATGCCCGCGGCCGCGGCCACCGCCCGGGCGGTCCGCTCGTCGTCACCGGTACACATGACGGGGGTCAACCCCGCATCCTCGAGGGCGGCGACAGCCTCCGCGGCGCCCTCCTTGATGGGGTCCTCTATCACGAAGACGCCTAAGATCCGGCCGTCGCCGCGCATCTCGACCACCGTCCGGCCTTGCTCGGTCTCTTCCCGGTAGACTTCCGGGTCCCGCGGACGGCCTACGAAGTATCTCATCCCCCGGTACGTCCCCTCGATACCCTCGCCGGCGGTTTCTTCCACCGCGGAGATCTCCGAAGCGCCCTCCTTGTCGCCGGGCACCTCTCTTCCCCCGGAGCCTTCGAGAGCCCCACCGGTATAGTCCAGGACCGCCTTCGCGAGGGGGTGCACCGACTGAAGCTCCAGCTCCCCGGCAATCCTCAAGTTTTCATCCCCCACATCGGCCCGGATCACCACGGGTTCACCCCGGGTAATGGTTCCGGTTTTGTCGAGAACGACGATTTCGAGGTCCTTAGCAGTCTGGATCGCATCACCGCTGCGGATAATGAGCCCCTTTCGGGCCGCTACTCCGCTCCCGGTAATCAAGGCCATCGGAGTGGCCAGTCCCAGAGCGCAGGGACACGCGATAACCAGGGTAGCTACGAAGACGAAGACCCCCATGGAGACCGCGTCCACCGAGGGATCTATCCAAGGGAAGATTCCCGCGAGGGTATTCAAGAATCCCCGTAAATTTTCGAAATTGAGCCCCCAAAAGAGCCCCGCCGCGGCGGCCAATAACAGGACGATAGGAATAAACACCTTGGTTATAGTGTCCGCCGTTGCCTGGATGGGCACCTTCTGACTCTGGGCTTCTTCAATGAGCTTGATCATCTGGGATAGGAAGGTGTCCTCTCCGGTCCGGGTTACCGTAAACCGGATTGCCCCGGAGGTAACCAAGGTGCCGCCTAGGACCTCGTCGCCCGGGACCTTCCTCTCCGGGAGGGGCTCGCCGCTTATCATCGACTCATCGACCGCGGCTTCACCTTCCGCTACCTCTCCGTCCAGGGGTATCCTCTCGCCGGTTCTCGCCACCACCCGTGCCCCCGGTTTGACGCTCACCACCGGGATCTCACGGACAGCCCCGTCTTCTTCGATCCGCGCAGTTTCCTGCTTGAGTCCGATGAGGTCCCGGATCTCCCGGGAGGCTCTCTCCTTGAGACGGGCCTCGATGAAGCGGCCGGTTAGATGGAATGCAACAATCATCGCGGCGATGGTGCCGAAAGAGAAAATATCGACGCCTATTACCGCGAGGAGCGTGGTGGTCCAGGCGGATACCGCCCCCAAAGCCACCAGGGTGTCCATATTGGAGTGGAGATGGACCCCAGCAATCCAGGCACTCCTAAAAACTCCGCGGCCGCTGTAGGCAAGAACTAATCCCGCGGCGGCGAGCTCGATCCAATAGAACCCCGGGATCATCACCCCGGCCATGTGAAAGATCATGAGCACCATTAGGGGGACCGTAACCGCCGCGGCGGCAATCATGTTCCGCTTCGCCCGGCGGTATTGTTTTTCTAAAAGGTTTTCCCTATCCTCTCCGGTGGAGAAACCGTATCCCGACTTCTCTACCGCTTCCCGAAGCTGTTCCTCTCCGGTTTCGGTATCGGCGAGGACATAGGCCTTTTCGGTGCCGAGATTTACCGAGACGTACTCCACCCCGGGGACCTTCTTGAGGTTCTTTTCGACTATTCTGACACAGGAGGCACAGGTCATTCCCTGAACGCGGAAGGAATAGCTTTTCTCATCCCTCTTCGGGGTTTCTAGGGCGGGTGAATTTTTCATTGTATGAGTAGTATACTAAGAGAAACTCCCGGGGCAAAGGTAGTGTCCAAAAGGTTGCTAGAGAACCGGGGTGATGATCCCCAGTCCGAGGAGCTCCTCGAAGATGCATTTGTTGTAGTACCTTTCGGTGACGACCGTGTGCCCCGAAAAGCTGTGGACCGACTCTACTGTATAGACGTCGTCCTCTTCATCCCGGATAATCAAGCGATGCTCGATTCCATCGGGCAGGTTCATCCTGTAGTTCCGTGTCCGTTTCTTCATGCCCTAGCCTCCCTGACGGTACGCAAGGCTCAGCGCTGAAACAATTCCGTACATTAATACCATCGGCATATCGTTTTTTTTGCTTGACCCGGGGAAATCCATTCCCTACAGTTGTGCCGTGGGATAAAAAATGAGCGAAAAATGGGATGTAATCATCGTGGGAGCGGGTCCCGCCGGGTCTTCCGCGGCCTTGGAGCTGAAGCGGGCGGGAGTTCCGAAGGTGCTCCTCGTGGACAAAAGCACTTTTCCCCGAACGAAGGTGTGCGCCGGCGGACTGGGCCCCCGGACGCGAAAGATACTTGCCGAGATGGGACTCTGGGACGAGATCGCTTCCCTCGCCTACCCGATTCGAGGGGCCCGGCTGGTTACCGCCAAGGGGAAAACGCTTCATTTAAGCGGAGGTGAATCGGCGGCGGTCATGCCTCGGTCCGATTTCGATTCCTTTCTGGTCAAAAAGGCGGTGGCAGCGGGCGCGGTGTTTCGCGACTCGACCCGGGTCGTCGGTCTTCACCACGAGGCGGAACGGGTCCGCGGGATAATTATGGAGAACGGCGCGGTCGAGAATATTACCGACCGCGGCACCGTACTCGCCGCAAACGGAGCAAATACGGCTTTCAATCCGAACCGTGGACGAGCCGGATATCTCGCAACCGCAATGGCATGGTTCGAAAACTTTCCCTTCGAGCCCAATCATCTCGAGCTCATCTTCGATTCCAGGGTGGCGCCCCACTACCTGTGGATATTCCCGGAGAACGCGAACCGGATCAATGTCGGAACGGCGGTACTCTATCGCCACCTCGAGGCCCGAAAGATCATGGAGCTTTTCGACGAGATCCTGCGTGAAAGCCTCGGCGATCGTTTGGCCGGGGCAACGGAAACCGACCGCCGCAGAAGCTTTCCCATTACCGGAAGCCGCTTCGTACGGATACCCGAGAGACCCGGCCTCCTGTGTATCGGCGAGGCCGCCCGATTGGTCAACCTCTTCACCGGCGAAGGCATTCCCTATGCCTTAGAGAGCGGCCGAACCGCGGCAGAGGTGTTTGCCGGAGTATTCCACGGACCACGCGAAGCGGCGGTGAATACACCCCGAAGAGAGCTCGAACGGCTCCTCCGCCGCAGGCTGGGGGCAAGCCTCTTTGCGGGACATCTCCTCTGCTCCTTCGGTCACCCTCTTCTCAACACAGTGGGGTACCTCTCGGACCTCAAAGCGGTCAAACGGGCCATATCGGCGGCTTTTTCCTGAGGACGGGAGTTCTAGGAATAATTTAACACGTATTCCCTATACGACTCGATAATTTTTGGGTAAAATGTGGTATATCTTACCTTTACAAAAAGTGAACAAGGAGATTTTACATTATGGCTGAAAACCAAGATCAGAAACAGAACGGGGAGCAGGACCGGATTGCAGAGGCCCGGAAGATAGCCCGGGAGAAGGCGGGTTTCATACGGCATTTTATCATCTATATCGTAGTCATCGCCTTTCTTGCCGTCATCAACAACGTTACCTCCTCCGGATATCAGTGGTGGCTGTGGCCGGCCCTCGGTTGGGGCATCGGAGTGGTCCTCAACTTCTTCTCGGCCTATCTCTTTCATGGGAAGGGGTTAGAGGAGCGGATCATGAAGAGTGAACTCGACAAGATGGACGGAGAAAAATGAGACGCTCCGGAATAGACATACTCGGGGTGTTGTTCGGGCTCATCGCCCTGGGGATCGTCCTCTTCGCGGGTATCACTCTCTTTTCCGGGGGGGGATTCACCGACAGGTGGTCCCCCTTTACCGGCGACTTCCGGGGCTTCCGGCCGGGGGGCCGGGTCGAAGAATCGGGGGAAGAGACAATCGAAGGCAACTTCGAAACGATCGAGCTTCAGAACATAGCCGGATCGGTGACGGTTCACGGATGGGACCGGGATTACGTCCGGGTGGAATACGTCAAGAGCGCCCCTACCCGGAGGTTCCTCGACGACCTCTACGTCGGCATCGAGAGTAACGGAGGGGTCCTCGAAATATCCCGGGAGTCCCGGAAGATGAGCCCCACGATGCGGGGAACGATCAGCTTCGAGATGTGGATACCCGCGACGGCCGCGGAGCTGAGAATACAGAGCGTAAGCGGTAAAATCGAACTCGAGGGGATGAGCGACACCGTCGATCTCGATCTCGCCACGACCTCCGGACGAATTCTTACGGACAACGGGGGTAATTTCAGGGCGAAGAGCATCAGCGGGAGAATCGAATTCGTTTCCCATGGGGATGAAGTCGACATACGCACCACCTCGGGGCGTATCGAAGGTACGCTGCGCGAAATGGGTCCCGAAGGGCGGATCGAGATCCGTTCGGTCTCGGGCTCGGTAAGAATCGCGGTACCCGCCGATTTCGGCGCCCAGGTAGACATCCGGTCGGTGAGCGGTGCGGTTACTACCGACATTCCGGTCGAGGTCTTCTCTTCGAAGCGGAACAGCCTCGAAGGAACCATCGGCGGCGGAGGTGCGGAGGTAGATATCTCCACTACCTCGGGATCGATCCGGATCCAGGAGCTGTAAGCCTGTTTTCATGAAGACCCGAAGCTTTCCACTACTCACTGTCGGTATCCTCGGCGGCGGACAGCTCGCGAGAATGATGATCTACGAATCACGCAAGCTCGGAATCTCTTTCACCGTCCTCGATTCCGACCCCGAGGCCCCCGCGGGGGCTCTCGCGGATACATTTATCCGGGGAGGTCTCTACGATCCCGACGCCCTCGAGCGGGCTGCGGAGTCATCCGATGTGCTCACCTATGACATCGAGCACATCGATACCGCCGTTCTTACCCGTCTCGAAGCACAGGGACGGCGCATTTATCCTTCACCGGCATGCCTCGCGACCATCCAGGACAAGCTCGAACAGAAAAGGCTCCTCCGGGGAGCCGGGCTCCCCGTCCCCGTGTTCCATGCCCTTCCCCCGAAGAAGGCCGATTATCCCTTCGCCCCACCCTGGATCCAGAAGGCCCGCAGGGGAGGATACGACGGGCGGGGAGTCTTCGTGGTGCGGAGCGAGGCCGATTTAGCCGACCTCATACCCGGGGAGACCATGGCGGAGGAACAGGTGGACATCCGGATGGAGCTCGCGGTGATGGTCGCCCGGGGAGCCGACGGGGCAAGCGCCGTCTACCCGGTTACGGAGATGGTTTTCGACCCCGCTATGAATATCTGCACCCGGGTCGTGGCCCCGGCGGATATTTCGGATACTCTTAGGCGGCAAGCCGAGGAGATCGCCGTGGAAACCGCCCGGGCATTGAATATCGTCGGGGTAGCCGGGATCGAGCTCTTCCTCGATACCCGCGGCCGTATCCTCGTCAACGAAGCGGCACCCCGTCCCCACAATTCGGGGCACTACACCATCGAAGCCTGCGCGACGTCCCAGTTCGAACAGCACATCCGGGCGGTATCGGGACTCCCCTTAGGAAGCACCGAGCTCTACCGTCCCGCGGTCATGATCAACCTTCTAGGCGCCGCCCCCTCCGCGGCCGCACGGAAGAGAGCCGTCGATACGGCGCCGGTCATTGAAGGACTCGACGAACTCCTCGCCGTTCCCGGTGCGTCTCTCCATTTCTACGGAAAGAAGGTGTGCAGGCCCGGTCGCAAGATGGGGCACATCACCGTTACCGCCCCCACCCGGACCGAGGCCCTGAGCAGAGCGGAGCGAATCGAAAAAACGGTCTGCATCTACGGTCCCGAAGAGGGCTGAATCCTGCTATACTCGAGAGAAAGGAGAGGATATGAGATCACCTAAAGTCGGAATCATTATGGGGAGCGACTCGGACCTTACGGTCATGAAAGCGGCCGCCGAGGTCTTAGACGAGATGGAGATCCCCTATGAGCTCACCGTAGTGTCCGCCCACCGGACCCCCGACAGGATGTACCGATACGCCCGGGAGGCGGAAGAGCGGGGTCTTCAGGTCATCATCGCGGGAGCGGGGGGCGCCGCGCACCTTCCCGGAATGGTGGCCTCGCTAACAACCCTCCCGGTTATAGGAGTACCGGTCAAGACTTCTTCCTTGAGCGGTCTCGATTCGCTTCTTTCGATCGTCCAGATGCCCAGGGGCATCCCCGTTGCCGCCGTGGCCATCAACAACGCCAAGAATGCGGGCCTCCTCGCGGCGCGAATTCTCGGCATTTCCTCGAGTGAGACAAGATCCTGGGTCAAGGCGTATACGGAATCGTCTAAGCGGGAAGTCGAGGAGAAGGCCGGGGACCTGGAAACCAAGGGATACGCGAAGTATCTGGAGGACCGGGACGGCCCGGAGGGCTGAACTCGCCCTCCCGCATCAGCCCCCCGACTCGAAGCCGGGATAGAGGGTCATACCGCCGTCGATGTAGATGGTGGTGCCGGTTATGTAGTCCGAGGCGTCCGAGGAAAGCCATACCGCGACTTCCCCCACCTCTTCCGGCTCGCCGATCCGCTTGTTAGGGATAAGCTTTAAAAGATCAGCCTCCGCTTCGGGGGTTTCCCAGGCGGGCCGGTTCAAGGGTGTCCGGATCGCCCCCGGGGAAATGGCGTTGCACCGGATCTTCCTCGAGGCGTACTCCTGGGCCACGCTCTTCATGAGGAGGATAATCCCCCCCTTCGAAGCGGCGTAGCTGACCCGTTCGGCCCAGGGAATCACGTCGTGGACCGAACTCATGCAGATGATCTTGCCTAAGGCCTTGGAGACCGGGCGCATTCCCCGGCGCAGGAACTCCCTCACCGCCTCCCGGGTGCACAGAAAGTGCCCCGTCAGATGGGTCCCCACCACGGCGTTCCACTGATCGAGGCTCATCGTATCGAAGGGTTCGTCTATCTGGATTCCCGAATTATTAAGCATGATATCTACGGTGCCGAACTTGTCGATGGTCCGATCGAACATTTTTCGCACCTGCTCCTCGCTGCCGACGTCCGCCCCCACGGCTATCGCATCGCCCCCTTCCCGGATGATTCGGTCGGCGAGCTCCTCGGCCGAACTCTTGTTGGTGTGGTAGTTGACGACGACCGTGGCCCCCGCCTTCGCTAAGCTGTAGGCGCAGGCCTTGCCGATTCCGGAGCTCGCCCCGGTTACTATCGCTATCTGTTCCTTGAGAGGCTGTGTTTCCATTTCCGACTCCTTGTATCTTCCGTTAAATAGCGTAGGAGGAAAAACCCCCGTCTATGGGGACCACCGTTCCGGTGACGAACCGGGAAGCCTCGGACAACAGCCACACCACGGCGCCGAGAAGCTCCTCAGGCTCGCCGTAGCGCCCCATGGGGGTGTGGGCCACGACCTTTTTCGCCCGCGGAGTAAGCTCGCCGGTTTCCCGGTTTATGTGGAGGAAACGAAGCTGCTCGGTCATGAAGAACCCGGGAGCAATGGCGTTGACCCTTACTCCGGCATGCGAAAAGTGGACCGCCGCCCACCGGGTAAAATTGCTCACCGCCGCCTTCGCCGCCGAGTAGGCGCCGACTTTGGTCAGGGGGGTAAAGGCGCTCATGGAGCTTACGTTCACCACCGCGCCCCGCTTGTTCTCAGCCATCCCCCGGATAAAGACCTTGGTGGTCAGGAAGGTGCCTAAAAAATTGAGGGCGAAGGTTTTGTCGAACCCCTCGAAGGTGAGGTCGAAGAACCCCTTCAAGTCGGGGCTATCGAGATCTTCGAGCTCGAAAAACTCCTTGTCGGTGCTCCCCTGAGGATTGTTCCCCCCGGCCCCGTTTATGAGAAAATCGGGGACTCCCCACAGATCGCTTATCTCTTTATAGACCTCACGAAGATCGGCCTCATCGAGAACGTCACAGGCAAAGCCCTTCGCGGTCCCCCCCGCGTCGGTTATCGCCTTCTCCCGCTTCTTCGCGTTTTCCAGGTTGATATCGAGGATAGCCGTCTTGACACCCATCTCGGCTAAGGCCTCGGCCATGGTCCCGCAGAGTTCGCCCCCGCCGCCGGTTATGGCGGCGGTCTTTCCCTTTAAATCGAACTGCTCAAGTACGTTGTATTTCATCATCCGTACCTTCTACTCGATCTCTTCTAAAGACACGAACTGCTTCAGATAGTTCCTGCTCTGAAGCAATGCCCGCTTCCGCGACGCGAGGCTGTCCTCGTAGGCCCGGTCCTCGACCTCGACGACCACCGGCCCGTCGTACCCGATGTCGGTCAACGCCGAAAAGAACATTCCCCAGTCGACATCACCTAAACCCGGGAGCTTCGGTGAATGGAACTCCAGAGGAGTCGCGAGGATCCCCACCTCATCGAGATGATGAAGGTCCACCTTAGCGTCCTTCAGATGCACGTGGAAGATTTTGTCTTTGAACTCACGAATAGGAGCGATGTAATCGATAAACTGCCACACCAGGTGGGAGGGATCGTAATTGAGCCCGAAGTAATCCGAGGGAATCGCTTCGAACATCCGCCGCCATATCGCCGGAGAATGAGCCAGGTTCTTCCCCGCAGGCCACTCATCGCCGCTGAAGAACATAGGACAGTTCTCGATGCCGATGCGGACCCTCTTCGCCTCGGCGTGCTTCACGATCTCCGGCCACACCTCCTTGAATTTTCCGAAGTTATACTCCAGGTTCCGGGTATGGTCCCGGCCGACGAAGGTGTTCATGTTCGAAAGCCCCAAGAGAGCGGCCGCGTCGATCACCTTCTTGATGTGGGCGATGAAGTATTGTGCCTGTTCCTCGTCGGCATCTAAGGGGTTGGGATAGTATCCGAGGCCCGATGCGGCTACCTTTTTGGACACGAGGTAATCGTTTACCTTCTTTGCGGCGGCACTATCGAAATCGGTCACGTCCACGTGGGTGACCCCGGCGTATCGCCGCTCCGCCTTACCCTTAGGCCAGCACAGAAACTCCACGCAGCCGAAACCGTTATCACTTGCGAAATCGACGACCTCCTCGAAATTCCTGTCCGCGAGAATAGCACTGACAAATCCTAACTTCATCACTCCCTCCTTGATATTCAGTGGCCAAGCCACTGTAGTACTCATACTATGCGATGCCCCGGCCTCTGTCAATCGAAATCGGAAAAACTTCCGGTTGACAACCCCCTCTCCTCCCCATATTATGGTAGTGGCATAGCCACCAGGAGGTATAACATCAAGATAGTCCGGGAACCGATATATCAGCAGCTCCATAACGCGCTCAAAGAGCTCATCAATTCCGATGAATTCTCCAAGGGCGATAAATTCCTCACCGAACGGGAGATAAGCGAGCGTTTCAGTGTAAGCCGGGCTACCTCCAACAAGGCCCTCTCCAATCTGGTCTCCCAGGGAGTCCTGGAGTTCAGGAAGGGGGTGGGCACCTTCGTCAAGGACCCGGTCCTCGAGTACGATCTCCAGGCCCTCGTCAGCTTCAATACCAAGGCCCGGAGAGCAGGAAAAGTGCCCCGCACCGAAATTTACGGGATGGAGCTGAGACCTGTATCAGCCTTCGATAACGTTGTAGCGGAGATCCTGAAGGTGAAACCGCAGGAGAAGGTCTACTTCATCAAGCGCCTCCGCTACGCCGACGAGGTCCCGGTCATCCTGGAACGGCGCTTTTTAATTGAAAGGTTCTGCCCCGGCCTCGAACGGGAAAAGCTCGAAGGATCCCTCTACGCGCTACTCAAGAGTGAATACCGGATCAACGTCATCGGCGCCGAGGAGATCATCAAAGCAATCACCATCTCCTCCGATGACGCCGATCTCCTCCGGTGCGAGGAAAGAAGCGCCGGCTTCCTGATGCTCGAAACCAGCTACCTCGAGGAGATGCAGCCTTTGTGGTATGCCGAAATCCTCTACCGGGGCGACATGTACGAGCTCCGCAACCGCTTAGGAAGTCTCTCCGGGGGTGTCGCATCTACAGACGCGATCCTAGAAGCGGGAGAACCGGAGAAATAAGCCGCTTATGGTTTTGAGAGTGCCCCCGATCGTGGGGATGGAATTGGTCTAAACCACATCTACTCCGGGTTTTAGCCGAACGTGAATTTAAAAAAAAGTGTAGGCTTAGTAATTCAAGCTATAACGGCCAGTTGGAGATTTTTTATCCCCACGATCGGGGGCACTCTCTACGGTTTTAAGATTATCTTGAGTCCCTCTCCTCCTGGAAATCGTCAACGGCCTATGGGCCCGTATAGGCCCGTACCTGGCAATCAATACCGAAATCGTCGAAACCCGGGTGCCCTCTTTCGAGGTCCATGAAAAGATGCTTGACACTCTCTTGAGCGGAGACGAAAAAAAATTCGCATCCACCCTCAAAGAGGACATACATTACTCCTACAACGTCTTAAAACCCATGATCAAAAGGCTTCAAGCCGATCCGGAAACCGACTTCCGTCAGGCTTTTATGTCGAGGATCAATTAACTCCTCAATAAAGCTGAAGGCCGATTTTTTACGCCCTTTGACTCGCTCCCGCGAGGTGTCTACACTTAACTCGATGAACATGGAAGAACAATCCCCGCAGCTCATTCTCATGGGAGTTTCCGGGTCCGGCAAGACGGCGGTGGGCCTCGAGCTCGCGGAGA
>JBKHAJ010000105.1:0-11544 GCA_046542935.1 Spirochaetia bacterium
GGGACTGATCTTGCGGGGACCCTTTTCATACAGGGCGAAGGAATTTTCCTTTTGAGTGTCGAGGCCTCCGATTCCGCTTCCCACGGCGATACCTATCCGGTCCCGGTTTTCGATGCCGGCGAGGCCGGCCTGTTCTGCGGCTTCCGCGGTCGCGGCGACGGCGAGGTGACAGAAACGGTCTATCCGTTTAGCGCTCTTGAGCATCTCTCCTTCGAAGAATTGAGTATAGTCGAAATTTTTTACCTCTCCGGCTATTCGGGTGGCCAGCCGGGAGGCGTCGAAACGGGTAATCGCGGTGATACCCGATTTACCCTCTAATAGTGTCTTCCAGGTGTCGGCGACGTTATTTGCAAGGGGATTGACCGTCCCCATTCCGGTTATGACTACGCGGCGTTTTTCCATTGCGTTTTTCTCCTCATGAAAAATCACTGAATACTTCTGTAATTTACTACCAATTCGTCGTGTGATCTTTCAGAAAAGTCCGATTTTATTGTGGTATTGTCCGATTAGGTTGGTTTTCGCTTGAAATCGATCAATGAAAGAGATATTTTCAGGCTGTGAAGCTTCTTTTTTTTATTCGAGAGATGGGTGTAGAAACAAGAAATCTGTCGCCTCCCGAAGCGGATAATCCTAAGGTCCATCAGCTCTTTTTCCTCCGCTCGGGTAAGGGTGTGTTGACATCTCTCGGCAAACCCGACAGTTCCGGCGGAAAGTTACAACTCCGTCCTGGAGACCTCATCTTTAATCCTGAAGGAAGGCTGACTTCGGACGGGGGAACTCTGCGGGGCGTCCAGATTATCTTTTCCGAAGAACTCTTCTCGCCTGCGGAATCCATGGACCGGGAGGCGCTGTATGTTTTAGGTATTATCAAGCTGTACGCGAAACAAATAAACCGCATTGGGCTTTCCAAGATCGGTACCGAACGTGTTACATCTACCCTGGAGAACATGCTCTGGGAGTTTCAGGAACGGAGAAGGGGCTACTCGTGGGCGCTGCGTCTCAAGCTAATCGAGCTGCTCATAACCGTTATCCGGGACAAAGAGTTCCGTATCCCCTTGCGGGGGCTCAAGCCCCTGTCGAATACCTATATCCAGGATGTGATCCTTTATCTGAATACCGAGTATATGAATCAGGTGACCGTGGAGGATATCCTAGAGATATGTCCCTTGAGCCGAAGCCATTTCCACGCCCTGTTCAAGCAGGAAACCGGACAGACATTTATTGATTATCTGACCGATCTACGCTGCGACCGGGCGGCGGATCTCCTAGCGACTACCGAGAAGCCTATTATCGATATCGCCATGGAATCGGGATTCAATAACTTGAGTCATTTCTATCACACCTTCAAGGAGCGTCACGAAATGAGCCCTAAGGCCTACCGGAACTCGGTCCGGTAATGACTGGCCGTTACATAGTATATAATGGCTGATGACTAGATATTTTGATGCTTAAACATCTCTCTTTCTATTCACGCCTGCTGAACAGCCATGCCGCCGGAATAATTAATACGATAAATATTCCCGTCATGATAAGAACATTGAATCCGACGGAGTGACGAGTCAAATTCTCGAGCGCCGCCTCGGAGGCGGTGTTTTTCAGGGTGACCGTCCGCAGGGGATCGACACCGTAGGTAATAGGGTCGATGGTGGAGATGATCCTCATCCAGGTCGGTGTATTGCGCAGGGGAAACAGGGCCCCGGACAGAAAAAAGAGGGGGAGCATGATGAAGTTCATGATCATCTGGAATCCTTCCATAGACTTCTGTCTCGACGCGATGAGGATCCCCAAGGCGGTAACCATGGCCGCGAGGAGGAGCATGATCCCGAAGAGGCTCACTACCTGTCCGAAGGTGAGGCTTATTCCCAAAAGCGGGGACAGAAGAAGCACCAGAGCGCCTTGAAACAGAGCTACCGTGCTTCCCCCCGCGACTTTGCCCAGCACCACGGCGATACGGGACACCGGGGCGACCATAACCTCCTTCAAGATGCCGAACTCCCGGTCCCAGACGATGGAGATTGCCGAAAAGAGGGCGGTGAACATCACCGACATCGCGAGAATTCCCGGGAAAACGAAGACCCGGAAGTCGAGATCGCCGCCGCCTAAGGCCGACATGATCGGAGAGAGACCGGTCCCGAAGATAAACAGGAAGAGAAGAGGCTGTCCAAGGGACCCGATGATCCGCGACTTGTCCCTGACATAGCGGAGGACGTCCCGGTACCAGACGGTGTAGATTCCTTTGAGATTCTTCCTGAGCCGGACAGTCAGAGTCATCAGTTTCTCCCCCGTAAGGCCATACTCTGCCGCATATCCTCTTTTACCTGATTACCCCCGGACTCCCTCATGGCCCGGCCGGTCCGCCGAATAAAGACGTCCTCCAGGGTCGGCCTGCGGACGGCAACGTTGGTAACGGCGATGGGGGGAGCAGCCTTGGCGAGGTTGTCGATGATCTTCGGTACGAAGTTGCCGCCCTGTCCTGTCTCGATTACCACGTTTCCGGCATCATCCCGATGCGGCTCGACATCGTAACTCTCCCCGAGTATCTTCGATGTCCGTTCGGCATCCTCGGTTTCCATGGTAATCAGATCGCCCCCTATTTCCCGTTTCAGGTTCTCCGGGGTATCCAGGGCCACGATCTTGCCGTGATCGATAATGGCGATCCGGTCGCAGTTCTCCGCCTCCTCGATATAGTGGGTGGTCATGAGGAGGGTCGTTCCCTCCCGGTCCCGGAGGTTCTTCAGATAATCCCAGATGTGCCTGCGGGTCTGGGGGTCGAGCCCGAGGGTGGGCTCGTCGAGAAAAAAGACATCCGGATGGTGAAGCAGTCCCCGGGCTATTTCCAACCGGCGCTTCATCCCCCCGGAATAGGTGCGGACCCTTGAGTCGGCTCTATCGGTGAGATCGACCATGTCGAGGAGCTCCGTTGAGCGTTTTTGGAAAGTCTTCTTGTCGATATCGTAGAGGCGGGCATGGAAATGCAGATTTTCCCGTCCCGTCAAGCGGTCGTCGAGGCTCGTTTCCTGAAAGACGAGTCCGATATGCCGGCGGACTTCGCGGGACTCTTTGGCAACGTCGAAACCCGCCACCGTCGCATGCCCGCCGGTCACGCGGATCAAGGTGCAGAGCATTCGGATGGTGGTGGTTTTTCCGGCCCCATTGGGGCCCAAAAATCCGAAGATCTCTCCCCGGTTCACTGTGAAGCTTACCGTGTCGACGGCGGTGAATTTACCGAACCTCCGGGTGAGCTCAGATATTTCAATAATCGGTTCAGTCATGAAAATTCCTCTCTTCAAACGATACTAAAGTTAACTTCCGGAGGCAAAAGAAAAATCCGTATAATAAGTACACACAAATAAACATGATCTTCCTATGAATCAGCGGAGGGCAATTAATATCGAAGTTTGGCATGGAAGTTGCATGGCATAGGGTAGGAGGTATATATGTTAAGATGGGTAATTATCCTTTTGGTCATCGCCATAGTCGCCGCAATTTTCGGGTTCGGCGGTATAACAGATGTCGCGGTGGACTTGGCAAGGATTATATTCTTCGTCTTTCTGGTTTTGCTTGTCGCGGCAGTCATATTCGGATTTTTCAGAGGATGGTAAAAATGAAAACGAAAAATATTTTTGGAAATTTATTTTCTGTCGTACTGATACTCACCGTACTGATACTCACGGTCCTCGGGTGCGGTGCTCTTACCGAGCTCGTCTTAGATGATGCCTGGGCCCTGAACGAGATAAAGGCGGGCGATATTATAGCGGATGATCTCGACAAATATTTAGCGGTTCAATTCAAGGCGGATACGAATGTAGCTGAGTTCACTATCGGTCCGGATTGGGGAGAACTTTCGAGTCAGAATCCTGATGGTACATACACATTCGAAGTCGATTCACAGAACAACCAAATCGATTTCAAAAAGGACGGAACTACAGAACACACGGTTACGTATGAGTTCGATTCCGGACTCAACGAGATGGAGTGGACGGAATGGATCGATGTTGGCGCAGACGTAGAAATCGTAGGGGACGATGCAACGATTAAGTACATACTATTTGAGCGGGCGGAAGAATAAGCGAGACAAGGAGATATTATGAGAATCGGCAGCGCCATACTTGGCATTCTCGGAGGGCTTATTGCCCTCATCATCGGTGTTCTATCTTTTTTTGTAGGAGATCTAGGGCAAACCCTAGGAATCGAGGGTTCTATGGTACGTCAGGTTTTGAGCCTGGTCTTACCGATCGCCGCCCTATTGGGAGGCGGTATAGTGACGAGATGGGGACTCCTCGGCGGTATCCTTATGGTGATAAGCGCGGCGGGAATACTGATAGTTTTGGAAATCAGTGTATTTTCCCTTATAACCGCTATACCCATAGGACTCGGGGGAATTCTCGCTTTCGTCGGCCTCGCGGGAACGAAGTCTTCTTAGAGGAGGAAAAGCATGAATTCGGAAGAGTTGCTCCGGAAAGAAGTGGCGGCCTTAGTCGGTTCGAGCCGGGCTCACGAGGGATTCGAAGCTAAGGTAGCCCGGTTTTCCGTTGAGTATATCAATTCGGTTGTGAAGGGAGCGGTCCGTCCTCCGGACGTTCCCCTCACTCCCTATGCGCTCCTCGAGCACATGCGGATCGCTCAGTGGGACATTGTGGAGTTTATCCGCAACCCGGATCATGTCAGTCCTTCCTATCCGGAAGGGTTATGGCCCGATCCAAAGATCCAAGCAGACGCCGAGCTGTGGCGCAAGACCCTCGACGAGTTCAGGGCCGATCTCGAGGCGTTGGTGTCGTTTGCTCGGGACAAGAATACCGATCTCTTCGCCCCAATTCCCCACGCGAAGGAATACACCATCTTTCGGGAACTTCTGACCGCTGCCGATCACAATTCCTACCACATCGGGCAGTTCGGTATCTTCGGAGATTACTTCGCCGGCGGTGCCGGATGATCTGAAATCGATCACCGAAGAATTCCTAAAGAAAATATCCTTTATCCTGAAGAGATACGATTACAGAAAAACCGAGGCCGTGTCGAACTCCTCCTGGGTGTGGGGCGGGTCCTCGGGATCGATGATAAGGACGAAGGGATCGCCGCCGTAGACGTCGGTGGAGTTTAAGGTAACGATCATCCCGTTCTGCTCGCATACCGGGCCGTGGAGGGCTTTGCGGGGCTCGTGACTGCGGATGATGTGTTCGACCCCGAGCCTTTTCAACGTATACTCGGTAATATCGGGCCCGAATTCGGTTCCGATTCCCCGGCTGTTAGGGCGTTCTCCGTCGGTCCCCGCGGGATCGCTCCACAGAAGCGCCTCACGGATATTGGTGACCGGATCCATAAGGTCCTCCATACCGTCAATCCCCGCGGTAATTCCCCCGTGGACAAAGAGGGCGTATCCCGGAAGAACGGCCGAGAGATAGAGCTTGTCGGTGAAGTTCTTAAACCGCTGAAAGTAGGTCTGCCAGTTCCCCCGCTTTTCCGAAGCCTCCCGGGGCAGATCCGCGGGCATGAAGGTGGGGCTCCCGTCGGGAAGGTATTCCTCGTGATTGCCCTTGAGGGCGATAACACTTCCAGGCCTGCTGTCGATAAGTCTATCGACGGTTTCCACGACCTCGATGCCTTCGTCGCCCCGGTCGGCGTAGTCGCCTAGGAAAATAACGAGATCATCCTCAGCGACGCGGTTCAGACCGTTTTCGAGGACTTCCAAACTGCCGTGGATGTCTCCGAACACGAAGACACGGCCGGGAAGATCTGCGCTGATTTCAGCGAGTTTGAGTCTCGGTGTAAACATAAGCGTCTCCGGAAACTAGTATACTTAAAAAGCAGGATAAGGCAAAATCATCCCTCGAGCTTTTTCGCCATGATCTTCTTCGAAATCTCACTGTCCTTCATAAAGAGCATGACCCGCTTCGGAATAAATGGCCGAATGTAGAAATCCTCCCCCCGATACACCCCGTCGTCGGCGAGGTCTTCGATGAGGGCCTTGTAGACCATGAGCAGTCTGCGATTGACCAAAGGAATTTTTTCGAGCATAGCGGTGACCATTCCGCCGCCGAAGGCGGCCCCGAAACGATAGCTGAAGCCGTTGCGTCCGGCGAAATGTCTCATCACGCGAAGGGCTTCCCGGTTGACCTCGGGGTCGTAGTAGCCCGAGTTAACGACCGTGTACAGCCGGGGCGTTCTGTCATGTACCGAAACATCGACGTTTCCGGACACCGCCTTTCCATAGGCCTTGGAGTACTCTTCGAAAAATTGAGTCAGATTCGCCGGTAACGAATAGGCATAGAGGGGGAAGGAGATGACCGCGGTATCGCAGCGGTTCAAGGTTTCGAGGATTTCCCGGGGCACCGTCTTCCCCGCCCGCGCCGGAGCGGTGATCATTTCGATGTGGTAGGTGTCCGTGGGGAGTCTCCCCGCAATTCCCTCGAGGAACCTGAAGGACGTCGCCGCTTTTCCCCGGGGGCTTCCGTTTAAAAAAAGGAGTCGTTTCATTCGGGAACTCCCGAGCATGCGAACTCCAGAACACGCGCGGATAATACGGAGTTCTCATCCTTCGAAGAGGTAGTCCCCGCATCGAAGCCGATTCCAGCGAGTTCGGGGTGGACGATGTCCGCGGGGCCCCGATGAAGGAGGATAATATCGAGAAAGGTGGTCCTTTCTTCGGCGGTCGCGTCTTCACCGTATCCGATGACGAATTGAGAGATAAAGCCGTCACCGTATTGCTTGCACCCGAGTCCCTTGTCGACAAGGGATTTGATAGGGGAACTCATCGTTCCGAAATGTATAGGGCTTAAGAACACGAGGAGCTCTGCGTCCCGGATCCTCTCCTCCAACTCAGGAATCCTGTCACGTATCCGGCACCGGCCTTTACCGGTATGCCAGCACCACAGGCACCCCGTGCAGTAGGCGATGTCTCCGGGATGGACATCGATTATGTCGATGAAACCGCCGGCGGTATTAAGCGCCGATTCCATTTTAAAAAGGAGATCTTCTGAAAGAACGCTCGTATCGGCCGGACTTCTCAGACACGCTACCATCATACACGCATTATACCATAACGGAGGGTTCTTTACGGTAAACTCATAATATTTTAACTGAACTAATCAATGCTTAATCCGTATGTTAACGCACGGGACTCTTTCTGATATGATAGGTCTATGAAAATAACCGCAGTTGTGGGGGCCCGAAAAAACGGGAACACCGAAGAAATCGTAAAGTATTTCTCCCGGGCTCTCGAAGAAACGATAGAATCCGAAGTGGATATTATCAATCTCTACGATCACACGATCCCCCTGTGCACGGGGTGCCACTCCTGCATTCTGCGGGGGGAGGAGTTCTGCCCCCACAGGGATGTTGTCAGCCCGATAGAGGACAAAATGGCCGTGTCGGACGGGATCATTCTCGCGAGCCCGGGGTACATGTTCAGTGTCACCGCTGTTATGAAAAACTTCTTGGATCACGTCGCCTACAACTGTCACCGGCCGAAGTATTTCGGAAAACAGGCCTTTATCCTGTCGGCTTGCACGAAGTGGCAGGAGAAGGGGGTGTTTATTCCCCGGAAACCTGGGCTTCAGGCGCCGGTTTCACCGTCGCGGGGAAGGCCTACACCGATCTATGCCTTTTCCCCAGGCGGAGCAGGACCTCGAGAAGAAGCGGCTCCACTTAAAACGAGCCGCGAATACCTTCGCGGCAACTCTGCGCGGGCAGAACGCTCCGCTCAAGCCCGGGTTCGGCGGCTACATGATCTTCAATGCTTTCAGCATGATCGCCCGTATGATGCCGAAGATCTTTGCCGCAGACCACGCCTACTTTACCAAACTCGGGGCCTATGAAGGAGCCGACTGGTACCGTCCCGTCCGTTCCAGGGTGCTGCCGCGTGGGCTCGCACGGGTACTTGCGGGGCGAATCGAAAAGGCCCTCGGAAAGATGATCGATCACGAGCTTCTGGCGGAAGGGAAATCGTTCTATAAGAATAAGCTTATTTGAAACTAATTCCGTACAATGTTCCGCACTAGGTAGGGGTTGCTGAAAAAATAAGGAAGCCCAAATTACGGATAAAAAAATCCCTTATCCGGAGGCGGGTGCCGGATAAGGGAAAAATGTTGTTTTAGCCCTTCAAGAAGAAATAGATGTTGGTCTCGAGCTTTTCCGGGGGCGTGTCTTCCGGAGAATTGAGGTATTCCTCGTACATACACCCATCTTCGGCTGCAAGACCCTTATCTTTTACAAAGGCCGTAAGGGCATTGTAGGTATCTTCAATGGTTGCATAGGGCCCCACATGCTTCGCCGTTGCCGCCGGACCGCCCGGAAGAGTGCCCGGTTGAACACGTCCCTCTCCTTCGATCCTTTCAGCCGTGGGAAAACCGATTTCCACATCCAGATCGTTCATGTCCATGTTGTAATACAGGGCAAAGGGCGGACCGGCGAAACTTATACCCTTTTTCCCCATGAATCCGGCGATTTCGCCGTACACCTTCCCCATAACCTGCGGCAATTCGCTTACCGGGGTCCGTAGCCGAACCGCCGCGGTATGCCGGTCCTTTGTTTCGATGATTTCCATATAATCCTCCTCATATCATGATGAGATGAGTCTGACACGGGATATACGACACCTGTATGTCATAGTTTTGAAATATTATTCATAGATTTCAGAAATTTTTACCGCCGATTCACCGATAATTTTCCTGATTCTCTCCGGTTTCAGTACTTCCGCGTACTGGCCGAAGCTGAGAATATATCCGTAGAGCCATCCGTCCTCGGGCATCCTGGTTACGGCGATAATACTGCCGTCGGAACACCGTTTTAGATCCTCCCGGTTGTAGAATTCTTCCACCAGAGGAACCATTTCCGGGGAGAATTTTATAGTTATTTCCAAAAGTTTTCCGGTCTTTTCCGGGTTATACAGCCTTGAAAAATCCTCGAAGGTCATATCCCTGCGACGAAACCGTTCCGCCATAATTTCGGGCTCCCGAATTCGGGATATCCTGAACAGCCGGTAGTCTTTTCGCAGGGTACAGTATCCGAAGAGATACCAGGAACGCCACGTAAATACGACGGTCATGGGTTCCACGATTCGTCTGAGGGTCTCGAGACGGTTGCTGGTATAGGAAAATCTAAGAAGGCGCTCGGTATCAACGGCGGACTGGACAACCCGGAATACTTCTCGCTGGGCCGGACCGCCGCCGAGCATACTAAAATCGATGTAGAGCTTTTCCCGTCTGTCCCGAAAGGGGTCTTGCGGAATGGCGGGAACAAGACCCTTCATCTTCTCCAGGGTATCGTCTATCCGATCATCCTCCAGTGACGAAGAGATGCTTCCCAGGGCGGTAATGATAAAATAGAGATCGTCCAGGGTTACCAGACGGCGGTCCATTTTAAAGGTTTCCATGATGCCGTAACCGCCGTTCGGCCCCTGGATACTTACAATCGGGATACCCGCCAGGTCGATGGTTTCCATATCCCGCTGAATTGTACGAACGGATACACCGAAACGGTCGGCCAGCTTACGGGCACTGACCAAATCGCGGTTAAGAAGGTAGACAATAATGGAGAGGAGCCGGTCTATCTTCACGGCAAGCCGGCTCCCTTTAGTCTATGGCGCAGACGGCCGAGACTTCTACCAGGGCGTCCTTGGGCAGCCGGGCCGCCTGAACGCACTCCCTGGCCGGCGGGTCGGCCCCAAAATATTCGCCGTAGATACCGTTAAAGGCGGCAAAGTCGTTCATGTCGGCCAGGAAGCAGCTGCACTTGACCACCGAATCCATGGTGAATCCGGCCTCTTCGATGACAGCTTTAAGATTTTCCATCACCTGCCTAGCCTGTTCTTCCACCGTGGTACCGGTAAAGGTACCGGTAGCCGGGTCGAGTCCAAGGCTTCCGGACACATACAGCGTCGATCCGGAGCGAACGGCCTGTGAATAGGGCCCCACGGCGCCGGGGGCTTTATTGGTTGCAATGATTGTTTTCATGCCGAGAGAATACCCGAATGAGGGTTACGGTTCAACCTTACGCCTAGACCGCCCTGGTCGTACCGGCGGATTAGCATCCCCGTTTGCCGCGGCAGCTAGGAGGGCAAGAAAGAGGTTATAGCAGCAGGAAAATATTTGTCTAATTTCCATTTAAAAACTGCCTATCCGTACGTGGGAGGATTTATTCAATTTAATTTGAAAGCCTACAACTCTATTTTTTTTAATCGATAACTTAAAATAGGTAAGCCTATGAATCCAACGGACAAAATTTCCGCCCCGACGATCTATACGAGGAAAGTATTCAGCACCGTTCCCGCAGGCTATCCCGCCGCGGCTTCCCCCGCCTTTAAAGCGGTAAAAACCCACACCAGCCCCGCCAAAAACAGCACCGAAAGCACCGAGAATATCACCATCCCCGCCGAATCGGGGGTACCCGCCCGGGCCATGAAAATAGTCATCGTGACAATCGCCAGTCCCATGGTAAGTCCTTTGACGAGGAGCACCGGAAGCCAGACAAGCCCCGCGGTGCTTCCCTGAAGGAGCATGACACCGATTATGACCGCCGCGGGGACGATAACGCCTAGATCCATCCCCTGAATGACCGCATGACCGTCGGTGTCGGTCAAAATAGGGACCGATTCTCCCTGCATTGCGGATGCTACTTGGGAGAGCCACATAAAGAGGAGTGCCGCCGCGACGAGAAAGAGAAGCACCGAACAGAAAACCGCCGGGCCCCTCGGCAATGCGAGGCCGGGCGCCGTCCGGAAGAGCCTGAGCATCAGGAGAATAAATCCGAATAGGGAACTCGAAAAGGTTGCCGTATATGCGAGAAACAGATTGTTGAATTTCCATAAAAATAGATACGAGGCATAGGTGTAGAGGAAATAACCTATCAGTCCGGCAAGGGCGAGCCCGGCCTTGTATGATCCTCGGGCGGCTAATACAAGGATGATAATCGTCGCCGGGACCGCTATGACCGCGGTCACTAAGTCCTGTCCCTTCCCCTGAGCAATCAGGGAAACCGAGTTCCCCTGATAGAGCCTGTCGGAGAACAGCCCGGCAAGGGCCGTCCCCAGTCCGAGAACGATAATAATGCAGGTAAGGATAACAAGAGTCGAATCGAGTTTATATTCCATGGTAGTCTCCGTTTCCGTTTTATACCCCGTTTCCCTGCTCCGGAGCAAGGAGCTTCCGGAGTATTGACTACAAATGCTCGGACAGGTTGTCTTTATTCACGACAACGATTGTGGTGGTCATTGTATTTCAACTCCATTTTCTGCTCCGAAGCCGTAGAGACGCAGGAACCGTAGGACCAGGAGGGCATTCCAGCGGCTCGGCTTACCGGCGGGCTCCCTTTCGAAGTGAACCCGGGCGGGATGATATGTCCGGAGTGGTCGGATAAAAAGAGCTGATGCTGCAGGATGAACTCGCGGGATTCAGCGGCGGCGTTACGGATGTACTAGAATAAGCTTGCTATCCTCTGAAAGTGTTTTTTTCCATTTCCGGTCTCCAGACCGTCGCCCGGTTTTTACCACCTTTTTTGGAAACGTACATGGCCTTATCGGCCCTTTCGAAAACATTCTCCAGCGTAGTC
>JBKHAJ010000106.1:0-11472 GCA_046542935.1 Spirochaetia bacterium
CTTGACCCCTTTTTCTATCGAGCTGTGGGTTTCCCCCGAGGCGTACACGGTAAGGGTCCCTGCGCCGCTGAGCCCCTTCTCGTTACTGTGATAGCCGGTGGCCTTTTCCCGGGCCGAGAGAAGGGCGCACAGAGTGGAGGTGGAGGCGGTGTCCTGGATGACCCCGTCCCAGTCCCGGGGCAGCTCGAGCATGGTTTTGAGCCAGTCAATCATCCGCTCTTCGAGCTCCGCCGCCGCCGGCGAGGTCTGCCAGATCATGCACTGGGCGCCCAAGGCCGCGGTGAGCATCTCCGCGAGGATGGAGGGATAGCTCCCGTTCGCCGGAAAGTAGGCGAAAAAAGAGGGGTGCTGCCAATGAGTCATCCCGGGCAGGATTATTTCGTTGAAGTCCTTCATGAGGTCGTCGAAGTCCTCCGCCGCCTCGGGAGGACCGTCTGGGACCTGCTCCAGGATTTCTCCGGGCTGTGCCTGAGATTTGACCGGCAGGCTCTCGATATTAGAGTAGAAATCGGCTATCCAGTCGACCACCTCGTGGGCGTGCTTCCTGAAATCCTCGGTGTTCATGATGCTCCTCCTCCGGGGGTGTTCTTGATACAATTGCCGGTTTGGGGGGGAAGGTCAAGGGCGGGAGACGGGGCGGGGGCCTAAAAGAGCTATCGTGCCGTGATTTCCTCCGGAGCTGAGTAGGTAAGCATCGTATCGGTCATGGAGCGGTGCTGGGCGTCCACCCACGCGGCGCTGCGGACCACGGATGAGATGCGGAGCTCGTCGATGATGCCGTTAAAGTTATCGCTGCTTTCCCAAAAGGTATTCCCCAACGTAAGATTCGATATGGAATCGGTTTCGATTGTCCCAATGCCGTCGTTTCGGTTGAAATCTCCGAGAGGCGGGGGAACATTTGAGTACAGGAGGACATCATCTTCGTCATCTGAGCCGATCCAGGTTAGGGTTACATAGTCCCACGTGTCGTATGTCCAGGGATTCATAAATGCTTTGAACAGATTATTCATGCTAAAAGTGCGCTCGAATACAAGGGTAGGATTCCCCCCCTGTTCTCCGTTTCGGATGTCGAGCCGGTTTTTATGGATGATACGTTCCGATCCTACGGCGGCCGCGCCGTAATCATACACCCAAAATGAAAAAGTGACCGGTCCTAAGTCATCGAGGAGAGGTGATCCGGGAAGGTCGATCCGGTGAGTATCCATGCCGCTGAAATCCTGGCCGCGACCTATTTTCCCGCCCGTTCCGGCGGGAGAAGTCCGGCTGCCCACGCCCCCCTCGGCGTCGAGCCGGTTGTAGGTGCTGTCGGAATATGTCGATCCGTCGGCTCCTCCCGGTTCGTTCAGGTGCCACACCCCCACGTAATCGTCGTTCCATACGGCTCCCGGTGCGGGTTCCTCCGGGGGGGTAATCGAATTATAGTAGAGGTAGAAGTAGGTGTCCGTCGAACCCGCGGGAATCTCCGCGAGGCGGACCCAGATCGAGCTCGTACCTAAGGGATTCCACGTGTCTATCTCGTGGGGAAGAACGGTTTCTCCGTCTAAAGCGCGGAATTGCAGGTCCGCTCCTTCGGGAAGGCATTCACCATAGTCGATCCTGCTCGAATCGAGGCTGACGAGGACAGGAAAATCGGCAAGTGTTTCGGTACCGGAGGAGTTGTCGACGGAGAGCTTGATCCGCCGATGCCATTCCGGCTTTTCGAGGAGAAACAAGTTGTGCCCGATGATGTCCCATGATCCTTCCGGCGTGCAGCTCTCGAGGAGGGGCAGGGAACAGGCGAGCAGAAGCAGCGTCACCGCGCCGAGAAGAAAAGGATGAGAAGGGGGTTTTTCCTTCATCTATTTTTCATTTTAATAAATCGTCCTAATTATAGTGCAACTTAATTCCGATTATTGAAAAAGTGATACGGACCCGAGTTTTTTGCGTCGTTTTCCTAACGCTCCTCGTTTCCGCCCTGCCGCCCGCCCGTAGCGATCCCCATACATTGATCATCGAACGGCCGGACTTCTCGGCTTTTCACCGTCTGTCCGCGGAAGTATCGCTGAACAGCCGGAGCCCCGGTTTTTCCGATCCCTACACTCTGCCCGCCGGAGCGGGGATCGCCTACGGGTATCACGGACTCTTTGGCCTTCCCTGGGTTATCGGAATCTCGGTTATGTGGAACGGGTTTTCTTCTCTGCTGGAGGGTTTCGGACCATCCTTCGTCCTGTGGCCCGCGGTCCAGGCGGGGTACGAAAAGATGTTCGGCTTTCCGAGCGGATTTCGACTCCTCGCGGCGGCGGGTATCGGCTACGGTCACTACATTCGGTATCATCTCTTTCTGGAGGATGAATACTGGGCCTATCGGCCTTTTGCGCAAGCCTACATCAGCGGGGGAATCATTACCGATATTCGAACGGTGTTTACACTCGGGTTCCGTTATACCCTGGTGTTCGATGTACAGCGGGAGCATCTGTTCGGTTTGTATATAAGGGTAGGGTATGTATTCCCGCGGAAATAGACCAAAACCGGCGGACCGGGACGGTACTCCCCGCGTGCGTCTCGGGTGTTTCCTGTTTATCGTCCGGGCTCTGTTTTTTTGCATGGGACTCCCGACGATTCTCGGTGCCGAAACCGGTCCCAATGCAAAGGCCGTCTTTATCGTTACCGACCCCTTCGGAGCTCGGGTCGAGTTAGCCGGAGCCGAAATAGGCAAAAGCCCCCTGGTGCTCACCGACGTAGAGCCGGGAGATTACCTTCTCGAGATAGACCTGATCGGGTATCATCCCGTGAGCCTCGAGATAACCGTCGAGGCGGGAAGACCCAGTATTTTCCGGTTCGACCTTTCCCGGTCCTACGTTTTTACCGGTTTTCCCGAAGAGGAGAGGGTCGCCGTCGAGGGCGCTGAGTTCGGGGAGAGGTTCTTCGCACTCCCCCCGGGGAAGTACGGCTTCGATAAGGAAGGGAAAACCCTTTCGGTCCGTCCCCAATATCCGGGGCAGAGGGTAATCGACGCACTGAACATCGCAATTCCCATCGTGACGGCCTTCACAATCGCTCTGACTGTAGTCGAAGCACTCCAGCCGAGAATCGGCGGTTTGCCCCTGTCCCCTTTCGTTCTGTCGGCCTATGGTGTGGATGCGGCCCTTATCGGTGCCTCTATCGGCCTGTACATCCAGAGGGGAAAGTTCTACCGAAACTTCACATACGCGGCGGCGGCCGGTTCCGCTGAGGACGCCCGCGGGCTCTTCACGTCGGGGATCGAAGCCCTCGATGAGGGAGAGCTCGATGAGGCGGCGGGGCGATTTGAAGAATTGAGCGTAAAGTATCCCCATTCCGCTTATACCCCCGAAGCCCTCTACCGGATTGCCCGGATACATCTTATTCAAGATAAAACTGACCAAGCCGAGATTTATCTTACCCGGATTATAGAGCGGTATCCGGTTCCCGAATACTACGATCAGTGCCGGAAACTCCTCTCTGATATCTACCTCGCCCGGAGGGAGTATAAAAAAAGCCTCGAGCAGCTCGATTCCGTTCTCTATGTCTCCGAAGTCTACAGCAGAGAGGACATAGGGCTGTTCAGGTGTAAAGCCTTGACTCAAAGGGGCCTCGCGGGCGCCGGGGCGGAACGAAAACGGGGCTTAGAGGAGGCTGAAGAATCCTGGCCTCATTGAAAAGTATCCCGGATCCGAAAATCTTCCTTTTTACCGCTACAACCTGGCCCTGGTTTTAGGGGAAGCCGGAAATACCGAGGCCGCCGTCGAGGTGCTCGACGCTCTCCTCAGGGAGGACCTGAGCGGAGTACAGAAACGGCAGCTGGAAATACTCCGCCGCCGGTTTAGTCCGGATAGGCCTTCAAAATAGCTTTGAATCGATCTCGTTCGCTTAAAAAAAGATCCACTATCCGGGGGTCGAACTGCCGGCCCCGCTCATTCACGATGTACCGTGCCGTATCCTCTTCGCTCCACGGCTCCTTGTAGGGACGACGGCTCAAGAGTGAATCGTATACGTCGGAGAGGCAGGTTATCCGGCCGAAGAGAGGGATGTCCCTTCCCCCAAGCCGGGAGGGATACCCGCTTCCGTCGTAGCGCTCGTGGTGAGTCAGAGCGATAACCGCTCCCGCACGTAGATACTTGCTCGAAGAGTTGCGGAGAATATCGTGAGAAATAGTGGTGTGGGTCTTCATCAGATCGAACTCCGCGGTGGTCAGGGGCCCCGGCTTCTGGAGGATAGAGTCGGGAATTCCGAGTTTGCCGATGTCGTGGAGAGGGGCGGCATGGCGGATCAAATCACGCTGGACATCACTCAAGCCTAAGAGTCCGGCGAGGAGCTCACAGAAAAGACCTACCCGGGTAATGTGCGCCCCGGTTTCGGGATCGCGGTAATCGGTGGCGGTGCCTAGGAGATCGAGTGTTTCATGCTCCCGCAGGGACACGGTCCGGCGGGCCCGGGCCTCCCGTATAGCGGTATTCTTGAGGTTTTCATAGGCCCGGTCGAGATTGTAAGTCATGATGTTGAACTCCTTGGACAGGAGCCCGATCTCATCCGACTGCTCTACCGGCACCCGCTGGGTAAAATCTTTTCGCCGGACGATACTCCGCATCCCCTCGACAACCCTGCCGATGGGCCTCAGAAGATACCGGAGGAAGAGGATGACGAGGAGGGCGGATATGATAACCGCGGCGATGATAATGACCGCATGCTGGATGGTCATGTCCCGAATTTCTCCGTAAAAGGTGCTCCGCTGCTCGGTCAGGAACACATGCCACCCGTAGGGGTCGAAGGCGAAGGCGTGGCCGACCCTCTCGATTCCGGAGGTTTCGAGCTCGATCCATCCCTCGTGTCCGCTTGCGGCGATATTCCGGATCAAACGAAGCTCCTCTTCTCCGGGAGAAAAATCCCCCGTGGACATCGTCACCTCTCCTTCCCGGTCAACGGCAAAAATGAGCTCGGTATTGCTGCGAATGATGGTACGGGCGAATACCCGGAAAGTATCCTTGGAAACCTCTAAGAAGAGAGGATTATTGTCGAGCTCGTTGGCCACGAGGAGCTCCCACTGGTTGTCGCCGTGCTTCTTGAGCTCTTCGGCTTTGTAGGAAAGAAACCGGGTAGCGAGCTTGGTCATCCCCCGCTGGGATGTGAACGACGCGAGGTACCCGCTTACCAGAAGGCTGGCGGCGATAAGGGGAAGAAAGATGAGCATCGCTTTGAGGGTGAGGCTGAACTTTATCTCCCGCTCGGTTTCGCGGGCAGGGTTACCGCCCAAAGCTTCTTCCTTTCATTTTGTATCGCATGGGTCTATACTTATTATATATCACCCCGATGAGGGAGGCGCAAGTTTATCGAAGACGAAAAGCGGATTCGGGAAGAAATCGAAGAGAGTTTCTTCAATGACGAGATAAACACTCCTCCGGAAGTTTCCAGCTCGCCTAAGAAGATGGGCCTGCTCCTTCCCTTCGGGGTGGCCGCGGTCTCGCTCCTCACGATTATTCTCGTGCCCCTCTTTGTGAGCCGCGCGTCGGCGACCGAACAGGCGATCCTCGAGCTCGAGACGGAGTCCTATTATACAACCGAATGGGAGCTCTTGAAGGAGTACCGAACCGATGCTGAAAACCGCCTCGATGTGAAGGACGCGGAAATTCGGAGTATTCGGGAACGCCTCGAGGCGCTCGCCCGGGAGAGGTCCGAGCTCGAGGGGGACGGCGGGACCGGCGGCGGGACCCTGGAGGAGCTAATTCGGCTTCAGCGCGAACTCGAGGCCGAGTTGGACGATGCCTATCGTGAGCGGGAACAGCTTGTATGGATGCTCGAGGATCGGGAAAAGGAAATAGTAGAGAGGCTTACGGGGGATGCCGAAACGGAGGAACAGGCCGAATCGATCCGACGGAGCCTTGCGGATATCGGCCGCCCCTTTCGAACGGAGCAGGCCCGCTCGGACCGGGACGCGGACGGGCCGGACTCCGCCTCTCCCGGGACAACCGAAGAAGGGGACGTCCTGGCCTACGACGAAGGATTTGCCGCGGGTAGAGAGGAGGGGAGCTTCGAGACGGCACAGGCGGTCGAGCGGCTTCTCGATATTTTGATCGAAATATATACGGTGGGCGGGACGGATTCCCTCTCCACCGAAGAGGTCTTCGAGCGTGACCTCCTCGAAAACTACCGGTCCGACGATGCAATAACCCGGCGGTTCATACAGGACATCGAGCGTGACCTTGAAGAGCTCGCTTCCAAGGTGCGCCGGGAAACCGAATACGCCGCGGGTCTCGCCGAGCCTCTGAAGATCCGGGGGGTGGTAACCATGGTAACTCTCGATAGAATCTACATCGAGCCTCTCGGAGGTAGCTCTTTTCGAGAGGGGCAGGAGGTCCTCGTCGGGCGGGAAACCGACGACGGCCCGCCCCGGATACTGGCCCGGGTCTCCATTCTCGAAAGTGAAGGGGAAAGACACGAGGCGGAGATCACCCGCCTCTTCGAAGGAGGCGGCTTCCCCACCGAATCGGACAAGGTCTACATACGGGAATAGACGGACCGTCACCGGTTAAAAGATGTATCTGACTCCTAAGGCCCCGGTCCACTCGAACCACACGATGGGCGTCAGCGAGACTCCCGGCCCGCCTTCTATAAACAGGTTGATCGGGACCTCTTGAAAAGAATATTCCAAACGGACCACTCCGTATAGGTCCAGCCCGAAGGCGAAGGGACCCCCCGCGTGCATCAGCACAGCCGGTCCTATCGAAAGGGGAAGGAACCCGTGTTCACCGATGCTGAAGTTGACGATCGTGAAGAGAAAATTGCCCCCGAAGGTGAAGGCTCTGAATTTAGTTCCGACGATGAAGTTCGGTTCCATCCAGTTGTTGATCCGGATGCCGAGGGTTACCCCCGTCGGATAGCCTAAGGCGAGGCCGAGCTTGAACCGCCCCCCCGATTTGAGATCGGTCAGGTCCACTGTCTTGATTTCCCGGTCCCGGGAAAAGACCGGGACGGCCGCCGCGGACAGTACGACGAGGAGCAGTATGGCGATTTTTCTTTTCATAAAGATTATGGTGGCCGGAAACGGATTGGATGTCAACACTCTAAAAACGGCCGCCTGAGGAAACCCCGGGCGGCCGAGTCCAAAAATGACCAAGGTCACGCCGCGGCGGCGCGAACCTTGACTACCTGATTCCCTGCTCGATGAGATCCTTGAGCCCGCCGATGTTCTCAGGTGTAACTACGCCCGCGGCGGTGTTGATAACGAGACCGGGAATTTTGTACCGGTGCATCATTACAACCTGAGAGACCGGGATGTAACCCTGCAGGTAGAGGACCTGATCGAGGGTTACCGAAATGTACCCCTTCTCCACGCCTTCGATGGTCGCGGGAGCAAGATCGATACCTCCGACGATTATCTCACCGGGGTCCTTGCCGATGGCCTGCATGACGTTCGGCATGATCGAGGTGACCGCGCCGTGCTGGGTACCGATTGCTTTGACGTCGGGGTTCCGTTCCAGATAGGCGGTCAAGACCGGAATAGCCAGCGAACTGTCGGCGTCGACTTCCGAGGAGATCTCGAGCTTTTCTACCCGGAGGCCCGCCTCGGTAAGAGCGTCGTACATCCCCTGGGGGCTGTCCTTCCGTCCGGGCTGTGAGAACAGCCCGTAGACCACCGCCGTATCGCCGCTTTCCAGATTGCCGAGTTCGACCATCTTCTGACCGGTCATGTAGCCGCCGGCGTACAGATCGACTCCGGCGTAGCCGAAACCCTTCTCGCCGTACTGCTGCTGCAAGCCGGGAAGGGGAGCGTTGCCGCTGGTGACGATGATGCCCCGGTCGACCGCCTGCTCGACCAGAGGAGCGAAGGCCTCTTCACCGGGGTGTCCCATGATAACGATTCCGTCCGGGTCGGCGGCTAAGGCTTCCTTGAACTGGGAGATCATGGTTTCCGCCCGCCACTGAGAATACTGCTCGATGAGCTTGACGTTTCCGAGGGCCTGTGCGGCGGCCCGGGCGCCGTTGGTCCTGGCTAAGGTCGCGCCGTCACCCTGGGTTCCGCCCATCTGCATGTAGATGAGGATCTCTTCTCCGCCCTCGATCTTGTCTTCCTGGCCACCTCCGGCAAACGCGAGCCCCGCCGCGACAACGGTCAGCGCCAACAGAATGCCTAAAATTTTTCCGTTCTTTTGCATACGTACCTCCATTAAACACGTATTTTTTTTCCACCCCTTAGGGTGTTGTTTGCTTCTTGAACGACTGCTTTTCCTTGATCTTTTTGAGTTTCTCCCGCCCCGTGCCTTTTCCGACTACGATGTTGAGAATGATAGACCCCGCCATAACCAGACCGCTCACAAGACGGACCCAATAGCCGCCGATGCCGGTGGCCACCACCCCCGCTTCAAGGGACCCGATGATGAATGCTCCGAAAAAGGTACCCACGACGGTCCCGTATCCTCCGGCGATGGATGTTCCCCCGATAAAGACCGCGGCCATAACCGGGAGAAGAAATCCCGCCCCCTGGGTGGACCAGAAGTTGGCCATCTCCAAGGTCAAGAGGATACCGCCGAAGGCCGATATAATCCCATGCAGCGTAAACAGTTTGATCTTGGTCCGCTCGACGTTGATGCCTACCACCCGGGCGACCTGCTCGTTATCGCCTATGAACATGACGGCCTCACCGAAGCGGTGCCGGTTCAGGATAAACCAGAAGAGTACCGCCAGAACGATTCCCCACACCGCCTGGGCGGGGACTACTCCGCCGATCCTTCCTACCAGCAGCATATGGAGCGGTTCTCCCCGTATGGAGATGATGTTCCACGACAGCCCCTGAGAGAGGAGTGTTGTGGTGCCGTTCCAGAAAAACTGTGCTGCCAGTGTGGCCATAATAGAAGGGACCCCGATTTTAGCGATCATCAGTCCGTTGATGAATCCCACCAGGGCGCCTCCGGCTAAGGCGATTATCAGCCCCAGCAGGGGGCTTCCGACCGCCCGGTAGACGAACGAAAAGAGGAAGCCCGAAAAGGCGACCACCGCGGGAAAGCTCAAGTCGATTTCGCCGGCGGTGATGACCATGGTAAGTCCTAGAGCCAGGACCAGCTGGGGCGGGATCGTCTGCAGGAAGGACATGTAGATGCGGAAGCTCGAGAAGACCTTGTTGGCCGTTACCAGGAAGACGGCGATGAGAAGGACGTAGACGATGATGATAGGTAAACTTTCGATTTTATTCAGACTGAGCTTTCTCGGTTTTTCTTCATACTTCATCGGTTTTCTCCATCAGGCCGTGGGCGTAATCGAGCAGGAAGGTATTGAGGTCCTTGAGGGATATATCCTCTTTCTGGATGTCGGCGACCGCCCTTCCCCTGTCCAGGACAACGAAACGGTCGGAAATCTCATAGATGTCGTTTAAGTTGTGGGAGATGTACACGCTCGCCTTGCCGTTTTCCTTGATCTTGTGAACGAAGTTCAAGACCTTTCGCACTTCTTTTAAGGACAAAGCCACCGTCGGCTCGTCTAGGATGATCAAGTCCGCGTCGAAGTGCATCGCCCTGCCTATGGAAACTCCCTGACGTTCCCCGCCGGAGAGCTTCATGACTTTCGAGTCGACGGTGATGCCCGCGCCCCGGAAACCGATCATATTGAGGAGCATCTCTCCGGCTATCCGCTTTTCCTCTCTGACCTTGATAAACCCTAAAGGTCCGGTAATCTGCCTTCCGACAAAGAAGTTCCGCCACAGGTCCTGCTTGTCGGCCAGCGACTTGTCCTGATAGACCGTTTCGATCCGCCAGTTATGGGCCTCTTTGACGCTGTAGTGGTCGAGGGTAATCTTTTCGTCCCTGATGTAGAGCTCTCCCCGGGTCGGTTTGTGGACTCCGGTCATGATCTTGATGAGGGTCGACTTTCCGGCGCCGTTGTCGCCGATCAGCCCCACGACTTCGTTGCGCTTCACCGCGAAGTTGATATTCTGTAGTGCCCGGATTTTGCCGAAGTACATATCGACATCGACCATCCGCACTGCGTATTCGTAGCTCACCGATTACCTCCTTACAGCGAAAAATTATTACACGGATTAGTCCGGGGTGAAATGGATGGAACGGCAAAAAGGATGGACAGACGTGCAATATCGTACTTTGAAACTCTATCCTCTTTCGGCGCCCCGATTAGGGACCGGACAAACATGCAAGGCGGCTGGATTTTTATGCAAGGTGATCAGGAGGCCTGAACTTCCTTGAATTTGCTGGGTGACACTCCCCGGACTTTCTTATAGATGCGGGAAAAGTAGTAGGGATCGTCGTAGCCGATGCGAGAGGCGGCTTCTTTGATGGTGAGATTCGGGTTCTGCTTGAGAAACTCCTCCGCCTGTTCGATCTTGAGCTCGATCATCACCTGTTTGAAGCTCTTCTGCAGGAGCTTGGAAAAGATGTGGGAGACGGTGGAAACGCTTCTGCCGGCGATCTCGGCGGCTTCGGCGATACTCAAGTTTTGCCCGGGGTTTTTCCGGGCGTAGTCGATGATCTTTTCCACCACTAGATTGCTCTTGAGGACTATCAGGTTCTGGGAGATGATGTATTGAACTACTAAGCGAAAGAAGTTCTGCATGTCCCGGATCTGCCGTCTCGAAAAAGAGGGGGTCTTTAGGTATGAGATTATGAGGTCCTGGGCGGATCCGTACTTTTCCTCGTACTCTCGGATAAGGTTCCGGTCTATCTTGCGGCCGTCCCGGTACTGTCCGAGCATAAAGAATCCTAGATGGATTCCTTCGTAGTAGAGAGGCATGATCGACTCGATCATGCCCGCGTAACACCGCCAGGTGAGCATATCCTTCTGCTTGAGGGCTTCTTTCATCATCTCTCTGTCCAAGGCCAGGCACTTGTCCTTCTTCTCGAGGCCGTCGCGGATCTGATCGCAGAACTCGTTGCAGGGCTTTTCCATTCCCACGGCCAGGATCCTCCCGTCGGTGGACAAAAAGCCGATGCGGATATTGAAACAGGATGAAAAGGCGTCGAAAATACGCTGCACATCGTCTTTGAGAATAATTTCGATGGTGCTCTTCATACCCTAGAAATTATCACACGGGATTGCCGAAAAATCCATCAAAAAATTGATGTGTGAATTTTTCTCAGTCCTTGATAACCGAGCGACCCTGCTATATAGAAGAATTATAGTAATTAATGTCAATTGATAAAATTCATAAAACTATCCTCTTCGTCGAGGATGATGCCGTCATCACGCTGAGGGAGGCGGAGATGCTCGAGAAATACGGGTACCGGGTGATAACCGTTCACTGCGCCGAGAAGGCCATAGAACGGCCCGCAATCAAGCCGTCGACCTTCTCCTCATGGATAGCGATCTCGGATGGGGAAAGATGGAAGGGACGGATGCTGCTGAGCGTATTCTTGAGCGCTACGATGTTCTTTGGTGCACTTAATTGTTGAATGCAGGTTAAACAGAGTAGCCTCGGTAATTCAAGCTATCACGGCCAATTAGAGAAAATTTATCCCCACGATCGGGGGCACTCTC
>JBKHAJ010000107.1:0-11460 GCA_046542935.1 Spirochaetia bacterium
ACGTTAATCCCGCCGCGGGAGTCGATCCCGAGGCCTACACCAGGGCACCCGAAGCGGCCGAGGAGCCGGAGCCCGAGCCCGAGGAGCCGGAGCCCGAGCCCGAGGAGCCGGAGCCCGCACCCGAGGAGCCGGAGCCCGAGCGCGAAGAGCCGGAGCCCGCGCCCGAGGAGCCGGAGCCCGCCGTGGAAGAGGAAGCGCCGGGATACCAGCCCGCCCCTGAAGCGGACGAGGAACCCTCCGCCGAGGAAACCGCGGAGGAGACTCCCGTCGTGATAAACGGGACCCCCCATTCGCCCGAAGAGGAAGAACTCCCGGAGACCGAACCCGAGACGCCGTCCCCTCCCTCCGAGGAGACCGCGGAGGAGACTCCCGTTGTGATAAACGGGACCCCCCGTTCACCCGTTGAAGAGGGGACTACGGTAGCCGCTCTTACCGAGCCGCCCGAACCCGAAGAGGCCGCGGAAGAAGAGGATGAGACCCCGGAGCTTCCCCATTCGGTCCCGGAGAGCCCCAAGGTGGAAGAGGTGCCCGTAGAGACTGTAAGCGAGCCTGAAACCCCGTCCGAGACCGAGCCCGAGGGCGCCGTCGAGGAGGAAGAGGTGCCCGAGCTGATCGATATTCCTTCCGAAATACCCGGGGAGATCCCGGAGGATGCCGAGCTTCTCTTAGAGCCCGCGGAGCCGAGACCTCCGGAGGAGCCGGAGATCGAGGGACCCGGGGAGAAAGAACTCCCCGCCGAAGAGGCCCCCGTCGAAGAGGCCCCCGTCGAAGAGACGCCTGAGATCGCGGAGGCTCCCTCGGAAGAGAAACCGGAGGTCGCCCCTACCGGTTCTCCCCTGGAAAAGGGGTCCTATTATTTGCAGCTTGGGGTATTCGCGGAGCAGGAGAACGCCCGCACTATGGCGGACAGCTTTTCCGCATCCTATCCCGTGTCGATCTATAGAGACGCATCGGGAAGCAGAACCATGTATAAGGTACTCCTAGGCCCGCTTAACGGGGACGAGAGCGGAAGCACTCTCCATACCGTCCGGGGGCGGGGATACAAGGATGCTTTCCTGCGGAGAAATGAGTAACTTATCCCCCTATGACACGAGACGAAGCCGAACGGGAAATCGACTCCCTATCTGAAAAGTTACGTACATACCAATACGAATATTACGTACTCGGCCGCCCCTCGGTGAGCGACCGGGAATACGACCGCCTCTTCGACCGGCTCAAAAGAATCGAGGAGGATTTCCCCGATCTCCGGCGTCCCGACAGCCCCACCCACAGGGTGGGGTCGGATTTGACCGCCGAGTTCCCCGAGGTTGATCACACCGTTCCGGTCTTAAGCCTGGACAAAGCATATTCCGAGCCGGAGATACTGGACTGGGCGCGAAAGACCGCCCGGAACGTCGAGCGGGAGCTCAGCTTCGTTGTCGAGGAAAAGATCGACGGTGTCTCTATCGTCCTCTACTACGAGGGCGGATTGTTGATGCGCGCGGTTACCCGGGGCAACGGGTACGTAGGGAACGACGTCACCGCCAACGTCAAGACCATCGGATCGGTCCCCTTAAGGCTCGATGAAGAGGTCGACGTCGCCGTACGGGGCGAAATATACCTTTCCAAATCGGAATTCCTTCGCATAAACGAATCGCTGGAGGTCCCTTTCGCCAATCCCCGAAACCTCGCCGCGGGTACCCTCAGACGGCAGAAGAGCTCCGAGGTGGCGGCAATCCCCTTGAATATTTTCTGCTACGAAGGGTATTTCAGCGGAGGCCTAGAAAAAGCCGTGGAGAGTCATCACGAAGCGCTCGAGCGGATGAAAAAGCTGGGATTCCGCATCAATCCCCGGGTGGAGTTCTTCAGCGGGGGGAGCGGCACCGAAACGGTCGAAGCCCTCGCAAGGTTCATCGAGCAGGAGGAGGAGCTCAGAGATGATCTCGAATACGAGATAGACGGATTGGTCATCAAGATCGATGAAATGGACGTCCGGGACCGTCTCGGCTATACGGGACACCACCCCCGGTGGGCTATCGCCTATAAGTTCGAATCCCCTCAGGCTATCTCCAAGATAAAGGATATCGACATCCAAGTCGGCCGCACCGGAAGGATCACCCCGGTCGCCCGGATTGAGCCGGTCAAGATCGGCGGCTCCGTGGTATCCAACGTGACGCTGCACAATCAGGACTATATCTCACTCCTCGAGGTGGCGGTGGGAGATTCGGTGGCCGTCTCCAAGCGCGGAGACGTCATTCCCGCGGTGGAGAAGGTGGTGGAAAAGAACGAAGAGGGGAACACCACGTGGAAGCTTCCCACCACATGCCCCGCCTGCGGCAGCGGGCTGACCGTTCTCGGGGCCCACACCTTCTGTCCCAACCGGAAGGAGTGTCCCGCCCAGGTCAAGGGAAGGCTTCAGTTCTTCGTGGGGTCCCGGCAGATGGACATCGAAAACCTCGGTCCCGAGACCCTCGAGGTTCTCCTCGATCGGGAATTGGTCCGCTCGGTGGAAGACATCTACTCTGCCGACTACGACTCCCTCAAGGATCTTCCCGGCTTCGGGGAGAGGAAGGTAGAGCTCATCAAAGAGGGCGTCGAGAAGAGTAAGAGTCGTCCTTACAAGACTGTTCTCCACTCCTTAGGCATCCCCGAACTCGGACCCAAAGTCGCGGAGCTCCTGATCGACGCGGGATTCACCAAGATAGACGATCTGTTCGATCTGGCCGAACGGGACGACATCGGCGCACTCACCGCAATCCCCGGCATCGGGAACAAGACCGCCCGGACGATTCTCGATGAGTTCAAGAACCCCCAGCTCGAAGAACAGGTGGAAAGCCTCAAACGGGCGGGGCTCAATCTAAAGCAGCAAGAGGTGCCCGGCGGACCGGAGCTCCCGCGGATATTCGAGGGGCAAACCTGGTGCGTCACCGGGAGCTTCGAGAACTTCAACCCCCGCTCTGTTGCCATGGAAGAGGTCAAAAAAAGGGGAGGGAAGACCGTTTCCTCGGTTTCCGGGGCCACTACTCATCTCTTGGCGGGATCGGGAGCGGGAAGCAAGCTTAAAAAGGCTCAAGAGGTGGGCGCACGGATCGTCTCCGAGGAGGAGTTTATCGACATGCTCGAATCGTCCGGAGGCGGCGAATGACCGATCGGAAAACCGCGGAGCGGGAGGCGGCGGAGCTGCTTCGCTCCGGGGGCTGGGGTGTCCTTCATCCGAGCGAATATCGGGCCGATTTTCCCCCGCGATTTGTCGAGCTGTGGAAACGGATCGAGAACTATACGATGACATCGATGGAGAGGGGATACGCCCTGTATCAAGCGGTCCGCTACCTCTTAAGCCGGGAGATTCCCGGAGCCTTCGTCGAGTGCGGGGTATGGAAGGGGGGCTCCTGCATGCTCGCCTGTCTTACCTCTCTCGATGAAGGCCGGGGTGACCGGGATTTTTATCTCTACGACACATTCACGGGAATGACCGAGCCTACCAAGCACGACCGGATCGCCTTCAGCGGCCGCCACGTCACTGAGCGATGGGAGGAGAACTTCGCTTCGTGGGAGGTCCCCCGGGACGCCGTCGAGAAGAACCTCGAATCCACCGGCTATCCGAAAAAGAGGCTCCGCTTCGTGGTGGGAAAGGTCGAAGAAACCCTCGAGCATACCGTTCCCGAAACAATTGCCCTCCTGCGTCTCGATACCGACTGGTACGAATCCACCGCCCGGGAGCTCGAGATACTCTACCCCCGCCTCGTTCCCGGAGGAGTTCTCATAATCGATGATTACGGTCACTTTACCGGAGCCCGTAAGGCGGTGGACGAATACTTTTCCCGGGGAGACATCCTCTTGTCCCGGGTCGATTACACCGGGCGGATGGGAATCAAGCCGAGCTGAACTAGGCTCGAAAAGGGCGGAAGTAACTCTTGAGACTTGCTTTGTTCTTCTCGGATGAGAGGCTGTCGATGACATGATTGACGGCCGTACGATACTGGGCATAGGTAATCCTCCGGTGTTTCCGGAGGGCGAGTTCCTCCCCGACGCGGTGAGCCTTTTTCGGGCCCAGGAACCCGAGGATATAATTCTTGTCCGGATCGGAAAGATACATCATTGCAAGGGAGAGGTCCCGGTCGCCTAGGGAAAGCAGTCGATTCTGCGCTTCCTGAGGGGTAAGCTTTCGTATCAGGGAGATGAGGACCCGGTCCGGGGTCATAGAACCACCCCGATACCCAGACCCGCGAGCAGGGCGAATCCCTGAAGGGGAGAATACTCCCCGGAGAATGCGCCGAAGAGTCCCATTCGCGAGCCCGGGATGACCCAGTAAGCTTCGATCCCCGCCGCCGCGGGCCAATGGATCTGAAATCCCTCCGAGAAAGGCTTGAACCGGAAAACACCCGAGAGACCTATACTTAAGGTGTGGAAATCGAGGAGGAAGCCTACCCGTCCGTAGGACCAGACGTATACGGGAAGGACGGGATAGCTTGCACTCGTGTCATGGACTATCCGGTAGGGAGAGATATGGATTTCCGGAGCGAAAAGAAAGCGAAAGGGACCGCTCCCCGCACTGAAATTGACCGAGAGGGCCCCTCCTGTAAAGTTTGTCAGGGTATCGAGCCTCTCGTTTGCGAGATAGGTTCCCTTAAGCCCCACCGCGACCCCTAAGTGATCGGTGTGGAGAAAGATGTATTTGACCGAAAGTCCCGTCGAAAAGGGAGTCGATTCTTCACTCTGAGGAAAGACCGTAAGCTGAACGAGGGTTTCTAAATTTTTTATAGGACTGATCCGGAGGGCCAGCTGAACGGGTACCCGGGAATACCGGCTTCCCATCCTCTCCCCGGCGTGGGCGAGTACTCCGAAGGTGAAGATTGTCCGTAAGGGGGGAAGGGGTTCCGGGACAGGTGTAAAGAGGAGCCCCGCGATTCCCGAGTAGGCCGATCTGAACCGGGTCCTTGCGGAGCGATCGAGGGTGACCCGCCCTTCGGCGTCATCTTCGATTATCCCTCGAGGTGAGAATACCGTAACCTCTACGCCATAGGCGCCGTCTTCAAGGGTTTCTCCCTCCATGTCTCTTCCGTCCCATCGTACGGCTTGGTTCCAGTCGGTAAATCTCTCGATTTCATGAACAAAGACGCTCTTGCCGGCGCTGTTCCGTACAACAACTCTACCGGAGCCGTAGGACGAAACCCAAAAGGTGATATCCGCCGAGCCGAGAGCGGCCGGATCGGCGGGGCTAAAAACCTTGGGGCGTATGCGGAGATCCTCGATTCTTAGCTCGGCCCTTTCGAGGTCGATTCCGACATGAGTCGCTTGATCCTCGCGTATCTCGATCGTGCGGCTTTCCGTTTCGAAACCGAATTCCCGCACTTCGAGGTGGTATCGGCCTACGGGCAGCTCGGTAAGACCTGGAAAAATCGGATGTGAGTCCAAAAAGGCGTCGGCGGTCACCGGAGAGTAGTCGAGGCTGACAAAACCGGTAAGCTCCTCGAGGGTCCCTTCGTACTCCAAGGTTCCGCTCCCGCCGTACCGGATCCACGTCTCGAAACTCCGGTATCCCTCCTTTTCGAGGGTGATCGAATATTCACCCCTTGCAGGATCTTCGATTGTAAGAGGGGTCTCTCCCCGGTAAAATCCGTTGATGTATACACGGGCTTTCGAGGGGTCGGACCGAAGGACGATCCGGTCGTCCTCATCATCAGATTCCTCGATGACCGTATATTTACCCTTCCCTTCGGGCGGTGGGGCCGCGCTCGGAGCGTCCACGGAAGGGGTGGGCGGGGTTGCGCATCCGAGGAGGGTGAGGAATACGATGATGATACAAAAACCTCCACGGAGAAGTCGGGGAACGGTCATAGTTAGAGTATACCGGCTGGAAGCGGTTTGTGCAAAGTTAACGCCCCTTGCATCGGGAAAGAATCGATGGTATTTTCACCTAAAGCGGGGGGTACTCGTCTCAAAGAATTCCTAGAATCTGCCGATATGTATCGAGAGACGGAGATTACGGTGCGGAAAGGACTACTTTCAGCCTTCATCCTCATAATTCTACTCATCACTCCCGTGTGGGCCCAGGAGGGGGACGGGTCCGCGGAGCTTCCGGACGGATTCAGGAGGATGCGCTTCGGAATGAGTATGCGGGAGGTCAAGGCCGAGCTCGAGAAGGACGGCTACTTCGATTATTCCGGGGACCCGGATGTGTCTATTGCGGAAAGGCCCGATTCATCGACCATCGACACCGGGGGATTCTTCTACATCTCCCGGGGCTTTTTCCAGTTTCATGAGGACAATCTCTACATCATAATCTTAAAGCTCGATACCGACGAAATCGATTACTATACCCTCTACACCACCCTCACCGCGAAATACGGCACTCCCGGCAGCCTCAACCCGCAGGAAGCGGTCTGGGAGAGCGAAACGGTGCGAATGAGCCTCGAGCGGCCCCTCGCGGTGAAGTACATCGACCGTACCGTTTTCGAGGAAATTCAGACCGAAGAACTGGACCTGAGATCGATGAGATCGGTCACCCGGGAGCGATTCCTTGAGCAGTTTTAAGGGCATTCGATGCATGATTCCCTTTGTGCTGGTCTGCCTGTTTGCCGGATGCTCCGATGCGGACGAGACCGTCACCATCACCTTGGGCGGGGAGGAGTTCCTCCTCGAGATCGCCGACTCTCCCGAGGAGCGTCAGCGGGGACTCATGAACAGGAGGAGCCTCGGAGAGGACCGGGGCATGCTTTTCGTCTTTCCCCGGGATGAAAAGCTCTCTTTCTGGATGAAGAACACCCAAATACCCCTCTCCATCGCTTACATCGCTAAAGACGGGACTATCAAGGAGATAAAGGAGATGGAACCCCATTCGCTCCGGCCGGTGGAATCCACATATTCGGTGCGGTATGCCCTGGAGGTGAACCGGGGCACCTTCGAACGGCTGGGAATCGAGCCGGGCGATAGAATCGACTTACCCGATTTCGATTGAGTCTATCCCTCCTCGTCGGAGAGCTCGGGAAAGAGCTCGAGGGCCGGGGAATCTTCCGGTTTTTCGGGCTGATTGACGAGAATTTCGATCTTCCGTTCTATTTTTTCTAAATCCTTCTCGAGGCTTTTGGCGAGCTTGATTCCCTCTTCGAAGAGACTAACCGCCTCTTCCAAGGGGACCTCAGCCTCCTGGATCTTGTCCGACAGCTCTTCGAGCCGTTCGAGGCGCTGTTCAAAGTTTTTCATCACGAATCTCCTTCACTTCGGCATCTAAGGCGTCCGTGAGAAACCGGACCCGGACCCCTTTCCCCTCGGCGGTGGCCCCCGCCCGGGTGATGGTCTTTCCGGTTTCCCGGTCCTGGACGAAGGCGTAGCCCCTTTTCAGTATTTCTTTAGGCGAGCCGGCTTTGAGCTTCTCGATGTCCACCGCTATCCGGTGCCGCGATTCCACAATGCGGTCGCTCATCCCGTCGAGGAGCCCCTCTTTGCAGTCGTCGAGGCGCAGAAGAAAGGGCTGAATCAGGACCTGAAAGGCGCGTTCGAGGCGTTCGGGGGTAAACTGCTTGAGCAGGATCCGGACGTGCTCCGTCCGACGGCGCAGGGTTTTTTCGAGGAGGTTCCGTGTTTCCCTCACTTTGAGAATGAGTTCGTCCCGGCTCGCTGAAACCACCTCGGCCGCGGCGGAGGGGGTAGGGGCCCGCAGGTCCGCGGCAAGGTCGCTCAAGGCGGTGTCTATCTCGTGTCCCACCGCGGAGATTACCGGTATGGGCGATTCGGCGACCGCCCTTACGACGATCTCTTCGGAGAAGGGGAGGAGATCCTCCAAGGACCCTCCGCCGCGGCCTATGATGAGGACCTCCGCGAGATCGAACACCCCGGCGCGGCGGATCTGCTCGGCTATACGGGGGGCCGCCTCGTCTCCCTGCACCGGAGCGGGGAGGATGATCAGGTTGAGTCCCGAGTTCCGCCTTTTCAATACCCTGAGAATGTCCCGGACGGCCGCTCCGGTGGGAGAGGTAACCACCGCCACCCGAAAAGGAAAGAGGGGAATCGGCCGCTTCCGGGCTTCGTCGAAAAGACCCTCCGCGGCGAGCTTCCGCTTCCTTTCCTCGAGCATGGCGAGGATATTCCCCTCGCCCGAACGGGTCAGGCTGTCGCAGATGATCTGGTAGTTGCCCCGCTTGGCGTAGACCGAGATGTTCCCCCGGGCGATCACGAGCTGCCCGTCCGCGGGGGTAAACCCGAGGCCCGATGCGTGTCCCCGGAACATCACCGCCTGGATGACCGCGGAATTGTCCTTGAGAGTAAAGTAGAGATGCCCGGAGCTTGCCGGGCGGAAATTGGAGATCTCACCCTCGATCCGAACGTTCCTGAAGCCCGCTTCGAGGGATTTCTTGATCATTTCGGTTATCTCGCCCACCGAATAGGGCTTTTCCCCGTGCATCGGCGGGTCGGAGCGCGGCCGTTCCATGTCCCAAGACTACACGTTTCCCGCGGGGTGTGCAATCAGATTCATCCGGCATATTAGCGGTTGAACAGATCCCGTATTTGTCGATAATCAGATATATGGGGACGTGCATATGGGTACCATAGCCTTTATAAACGCGGTACAGTGTACCGGTTACGCCTTCGAACCGGTATACGGAGAAAAGAGTGCGGTGCAGTCCGCCCTGGAGTACGCCGAGACACTCCCGGATAATGAGAAAATTATAATCCTCTCGACGGAGGGGGAGGAGAAGCGTTTCCCCCCCTCCGTCGAGGGAGATATAGTGATCAGGGAAACGTGGACGTTTCAGGACATTCTCGATGAGATGCTCCGGCGGGCCGGTGAGGCCGATCATTTCTACTACTTCTACGCCGATTGTCCCCTCTTGAGCCCTGCGCTTACCGAGGGGCTGTACCGGACCCATACCACCTACTACGCCGATTACACCTTCGCGGACGGATATCCCTACGGAATGACCCCCGAGATTCTCAAGAGCGAAATGCTTCAGGCCGTGCGGAAGCTCGCCGGGGACGATCCTCTTCCGGTGGAGCGGAACAGCCTGTTTACCGTAATCCAGCGGGATATCAACGCCTTCGACATCGAAACCGAGATCGCCGAAAAGGATATGCGGATGCTTCGCATCTCCCTTACCTGTGACACCAGGAGAAACTACCTCCAGGTCAAGAGGCTTATGGAAACCGCCGGGAACGCCGGCGAAGCGGCGGGCGTCGGTGCGGAGAACATTTTAAGTTCAGTCGAAAAGAATCCCGAATACCTGCGAACCCTGCCGGCGTTCATCGATTTTCAGATTTCGGCGCGGTGCCCCCAAGCCTGTACGTACTGTCCCTATCCGGAGGTCCGGAAAGATCTCCTCGAGACCGGAGAAGAGATGGACCTCGAGGATTTCAGCGGGATGATCGGCAAGATAGCCGACTTCTGCGGCGATGCGGTCATCGGAATAGGTTATCTCGGAGATCCCGGATCACACAGCCGGGTGGAGGATTTCGTGGAAAGGGTGCTCCGATATCCGAACCTTGACCTCCTGATCGTAACGTCGGGAGTAGGGTGGCGGGCCGAATCACTGGAGCGGATAACCGCCGCGGCGAAGAGCCTTCCCGGCGGGGTCGAAAGGTTGACCTGGATAGTCTCCCTGGACGGGTGGAGTGAAAGGGTGTACCGGGAGCATCGCGGGGAGGGGTTCGCCGAGGCGCTCCGATTCGTAAAGGGGCTGGGGGAGATCTTTCCCCGGTCCACCTACGTCCAGGCCGTCAGGATGAAGAGCAACGAGGCCGATCTGGAAGATTTCTACAGGAACTGGAAGAGGGAGCTGGGAAACGTCATCATCCAGAAGTACGACAGCTTCTCCGGTTTCCTGCCCGACCGCGCGGTGACCGATCTTTCTCCGGTCAAGCGGTTTCCCTGTTGGCACATCAAGCGGGATTTGGTGGTCCGCTTGGACGGGACCGTCCCCCAGTGCAAGGAAGACGTGCAAATCTCGCGGGTCCTCGGCAATCTTATCCGGGATCCTCTGGAAAAGATCTGGAACAGGGGCGGAGATATATACGGAGAGCACCTCCGTGGGGATTATTCTCCAATGTGCGAAGGGTGCGATGAATACTATACATACTACTACTAAACGCTCGCGACTCCCCTACACCGTAGTCGGCGGGGCGAGACTGGACACCCGTAAGCAGTACCCGGTGGAGCTTACCCTTCTGGTCTTGAGCCGGGGGAGCAGGATTTACCGGGGCGAGCTGTTGAATCAGATTGCAAAACTCGGAATACCTGAGGTGCTCTTTTTAGAGGGACCGGGGGAATCCTATGAGATAGAAACCCTCTCGGTCCGGCATCCGAAGATCAGGTTTCTCCTCCTCCATGAATCGGTATCTCCGGGGGAACGGATAAATATCGGGATAGATGAAGCCCACGGCCGGTACATCCTGGTGCTGTGGGACGATATAAAAATAGTCCCTCCCCTTGTATCCGACCGGTTTATGGAACGGGTGGAAGAATACGATATCCTCTGTACCGCTCCTCTCCTGCAGAACGAACGGAGGCAGACACTCCCCACTGTAGAGGCCCCGGCGTATAATCGCGGTAAGCTCGAGTTATTCGATCTCGCCCCCGCATCCGATCGGGTGGACACCCTGTTTCCCTTTGATTATATCGGCATCTACGGCAAGGAAAGGTTCGAAAAGACCGGGGGATATGATCCGGGCATTACCAATCCGTACTGGCAAAAACTCGATTTCGGCTTCAGGTCCTACATGTGGGGCGAAAGTATCCGGTGCGCGGCGTCTTTTCGGCTGCAATACCTCTTCGAGCCGCCCGAGGAGGATGAGACCCCCGATGAGAGCTACAAGCTCTTCTATCTGAAGAATCTCGCTCTCAGATTCAACGGTGACAGCGCCGTGCTTCCGATGAGCCGGTTTCTCCGGTACGCGGGTATCTCCGATTCGGGTTTTTTTGAAAGCCTATCCGAGTTCAAAGAGGTAAGGAGATGGGCCGATATAAATAAGTACAGATTCACACAGGACGCGAGGAGTGTAACCGAGTTATGGGAAATTCCGGAAAAGTAACCGCGGTTTGCCTGCAGGTACGGATCGAGTCGACCCGCCTGCCGGGTAAGGCGCTTATCGATATAGAGGGGAAGAGTGTTATCGGGCACGCCATGGGGGCCCTCAAATTGGTCCCCGCGGATCATCATCTCCTCCTCACCGAGGAAAAGAGTGCTCCCGAGCTGAAAAGGCCCGCCGAGAGAGGGGGGTTTACAATCTTTGTAGGACCCGAGGAGGACGTCCTCGAGCGGTACCTCCTCGCCGCGAGAGAATACGATATCGATACCGTCATTCGGGCTACCGGGGACAACCCCCTGGTGTCGCCGAATCTCGCTCGGGATATCCTCGATTCACACCGGACGCTCGGGGCGGATTACAGCGGTTTCCTCGGGATGCCCTTAGGCCTCGGAGTGGAGGTGATTTCCCGGCGGGCCCTCGAAGCGGCGGGCCGGGAGACCGGGGAATGGTTCCACCGGGAAC
>JBKHAJ010000108.1:0-11388 GCA_046542935.1 Spirochaetia bacterium
CGATCGGGCGAGGGGACTTATCTCCTGTCTGCCCGACGATCAGCAGAACGTCTTCGTCGTACTTACCGCCCGGCAGCTTAATCCTTCCCTGATGATCGTCTCGAAGGCCTCCGACGAGCGGACGGTAAACAAGCTGCAGACGGCCGGCGCCGACCGGGTCATCTCCCCGAAGCAGATCGCGGGCCGCAGGCTTGCCGCGGTAAGCATCCGGCCCTCCATTGTCAACTTCCTAGAGGTCTTGAGCTCCGGCGGAGACGAATCGGTCCGGATCGAATCGATCCGGGTGGTAAAAAACTCGCCGCTTATAGGGAAATCTCTCAAGGAGAGCAACATCGGCCAGCACACCGGAGCGGTCATCATCGGAATATTAGGTGCCGACGGACAGGCCCGGATGAACCAGTCATCCCTGGCAACCCTCTCCTCGATCAAGCTCGAAGTTGGAAACGAGCTCATCGCCCTCGGCAACGAAGAACAGATAACGAGCCTCGAAAAATTCGCCGCCGGGCGGACGTAGAAAGCGGAACCGGTCACTCCGGCATGTCGCCGGGGCAGTAGATCCCCCCCTTGCTCAAGACGGGGTGAACGGTCAAGTCGGGGGAGTACTTTCCCGAAACCGGCTTCTTGCCGAGGGCCTCGGCCATGGAGCGGACATGATGAGGTCCCGCTCCGCAGCAAATCCCGATAAAGTCGATCCCGATCTCCCTGGCGAACTCCGCGAACTCCGCCATTTCGTAGCGGGTGTGCTGGAAAGGGTCGAGGGCGCAGGGAAAGGCCCGCTCACCGCTTTCGAGACGGAGGTCCTGGAAATAGGGATGCTCCTCGTCCGTCCGGTAGGGGACCGGAAGCGCGGCCATGTGTCCCTTCAAACGCCCTCGGATCTCCTTCAGATAGGAGTTCATGGTGGCGGGACCCCGCCCGCAGTTGAGACCCGTGATATCGGCACCTTCCTTCTCGATCGCTTCACAGGCGTCCACCCAGGAATATCCGTCGAGGCTCCGTTCACAGGTGGGAATGAAACCGATCATGACGGGAAGCCCGGAAGCCTTTCCCGCTTCTAAGGCCAGCCGGGCTTCGCCTAAATGGCTGAAGGTTTCGGCAATGATAAAATCGGCCCCCTCCTCCTTCGCCCAGGCGCACTGCTCTTCGAAAATGGGCATGATCCTGTTCCGGGAGCCCGCCCGGTCGTCGGGATCGTAAAGCCAAGTATTGCTCAGGTTTCCGGCGACCAGGGCGTCCCCCTCGGCGGCTGCTTTCCGGGCGAGGCGAAGGGCCTCCCTGTTGAGCCGTTCCAGGAGGTCCAGTTTTCCCGCGCTTTTGAGCTTTTCCCGGTGGCCGTAATAGGTAAAGGCCACCATTACGTCCGACCCGGCGTAGAGGAAATCCCGGTGGAGCTGCAGGACCGCCTGTTGGTTTTCGAGGACGACTTCGGGAATGAAGGGCCCCGCCTTGACGTATCCCCGCCTTTCGAGCTCGAAGAGGTATCCCTCGGCACAGAGTACCGGTCCTTCTTGAAGCCGGTCGAGTATTCCTTGGGTGTTCGCCATCATTCCTCCTCGTGTTGTCTCCGCACAATCCGCATGGCCGCCTTTCTCGGAAGGACCCTGGGCAGCACCGCCGAAAGGGTATTGAATAAACCCGGTACGGCCGTGAGCTTGCCCGCGAGCATTTTACGGTATCCGTATTTTGCGACGGAATACGGATCCATTACCGCGAACTTTTTCATGAGGCGGATGTTCTCATTTCCCGCCCGTCTTTGAAATCCGGTGTCCGTCGGTCCCGGACAGAGGGTGGTGATTGTCACTTCGGAATTCCTGATCTCTTCGGCTAGGGAATCGGAAAAAGCCAAGACGTAATGTTTCGACGCGTAGTAAACCGACATCAGGGGACCCGGATAGAAGGCCGCCGTTGAGGCGACGTTCAGGACCCGTCCCCGGTTTCTCTCGATCATGCCGGGCAGAAACCGGTGGGTGAGTCCGGTAAGGGCATGGATATTGACCGCTAGGATAGCCGCCTGCTTGTCCCAATCGGTCCGGATGAAGGGAGCGAAGGTCCCGAAACCGGCATTGTTGATAAGGATCTCGACTTCAATATTCTTATCCCGAAGGGTTTCGAAAATTTCCTTTGGTGTTTCGGGATCGTTCAAGTCCTTCGCGAGGACTTCCACGGTAATACCGTAGGCATTCTCGAGCTCCCCTTTGAGCTCCCGCAGAGCATCTCTTGAACGCGCGACCACAACCAAATCCCCGTGGTGTTCCGCGTGGACCCGGGCGAGTTCCCGGCCGATACCGCCGGATGCGCCCGTAACGAGGGCCGTGTTTTTCATAGGTTCCTCCCCCTTCAAATTACACAATTCGGCGGTGAACGTCGAAAAAAAGAAAAAAAAATCGAAAAAACCGACCGAACAGTCGGTTTTTTTTATTGACACCCCGATCCCTCCGTTCCATAATAGGCAAACCGTCGATTCTACCCGGAGTAACATCGGGCGGCGGTACTACTGGAGGTAGGGATGAAAAGGATTGCAGCGTGTTTAGTAGTGCTACTGCTCTTGGCGGGGGTCATAATGTCCGGATGTAAAAAGGACGAATCCGCAACGGCGAAGTCTGAAGCCGCCGCCGAAAAAGAGACGGAAGCCCTAATTTCCGATCAGCCAATCAAGATCGGGGCTATTTTCGCGGTTACCGGGGGGGCCTCTTTCCTGGGAGCTCCGGAGGCGAAGACCACGGAGATGATAGTCGAGGATATAAACTCATCCGGTGGGGTACTGGGAAGGCCCATCGAGCTCATCATCAAAGACTCCGCAGGCAGTCCCGAGAAGGCCATCTCTTTCGCCAAACAGCTCATCGAGGAAGAGCGGGTAACCGCCATCATCGGACCGAGTACCAGCGGCGAGACCATGCAGATCAAAGAGCTCTGTCAAAAGGCGGAAACCATCCTCGTTTCCTGCGCCGCGGCGGAGGCCATTGTCGATCCGGCGGCTTCCTACGTCTTCAAGACGCCGCAGAAAGACTCCTACGTCGCGCGCTGGATCTTCCGAACCATGCAGGATATGGATATATCCAGGATCGGGGTGGTTGCGGCGAATACCGGCTTTGGAAACGCCGGAATGGGACAACTCGAGAAGTACGCCCCCGAGCACGGCATCGACATCGCCGTGGCCGAGACCTACGACAGTGCGGCTACCGATTTGACTTCGGTACTCACAAAACTCAAGGCCCAAAATGTCCAGGCGGTGGTCAACTGGTCTATAGTCCCGGCCCAATCGATAGTGCCCAAGAACATGAAGCAGCTCGGCATGGAGGTGCCCCTCTTCCAGAGTCACGGCTTCGGCAATATCAAGTACGTGGAGGCGGCGGGTGAGGCCGCGGAGGGAATTATCTTCCCCTGTGGCCGTCTTTTAGTCGCTGAAAAGCTCCCCGGCTCGAATCCTCAGAAGGAGACCCTGGTCGAATACAAGACCATGTACGAGACGAAGTACAACGAAGAGGTAAGCACCTTCGGCGGACACGCCTACGATGCGATCATGCTGGTTATCGAGGCGATCCGGGGAGCGGGGACCGACGACCGGCCGGCGGTAAGGAGCGCCTTAGAGGACATCCGTGGATTTCCCGGGACCGGCGGGGTTTTCAACTTTTCTCCTGATGACCACAACGGTCTGGGAATGGACTCCATCGTGATGCTTACCGTACGGGACGGCGAATTCGAGCTGTACGAATAGATAAGATCTTGATAAGTTATCCATGACCGGCTCGGTTCTCGTACAGTACATCTTCGCCGGAATCACCGTGGGAAGCATCTACGCGGTGGTGGCGATCGGATTCAACATAATCTATAACGCCACGGGTATTATCAACTTCGCCCAGGGTGAGTTCGTGATGCTCGGAGGGATGATCGGGCACACCTTTGTCGGGATCATGCCCCTCTATCTCGCGGTACTCGCCGCGGTGGTGATCACCGCCGCGGTGGGCTCGGGAATCGAGCTCGTCTTTATCCGGAGCCTCAAGAGTCCCTCGGTGCTTCGGATGATTATCGTCACCATCGGGCTTTCCATCCTTATCAGGGAGGCGGCGCTCCATATCTGGGACGAGCAGGTGAGGGCGATACCTTTCTTTTCCGGAAGCGAAATCTCGTCGATCAACATCTTGGGGGCGCACATCTCCCCTCAGGTCCTGTGGGTATTGGGAGCCACCGCCCTCGTGGTGGCGGGGCTGTACCTCTTCTTCACCTTCACCCTGACCGGGCAGGCAATGAGGGCCTGCGCGGACAACCGGAATGCCGCGAGCCTGTGCGGTATAAATACCCGGAGCATGGTGAACCTCGCCTTTGTCCTGAGCGCCGCAACAGGGGCCTTAGCGGGGTGCGTTACCTCGCCTTTGACCCAGACCAGCTACATCATGGGTGCCGATCTGGCCGTCAAGGGGTTTACGGTGGCCATCTTAGGCGGCTTGGGAAACAGCATGGCCGCGGTCGCAGCGGGAATGCTGTTGGGAATACTGGAATCCTTTTCGGTTTCCCTGATGCCCATGGCATATCAGGACGTCATCGCCATCCTGGTCCTCCTTGTCGTGCTCGTGGTGAGGCCGAGCGGACTCTTCGGGTCGAAACAGACCGCGGCGCTCAAGGCGTATTAGGAAGATTATGGACGCGAAGCGATATCTGCCGATAGCCGCCCTTATCGCGGGGGTTATAGTCATTCAGCTCCTGACCGCGGCCCTGGACTCCGCCTATTACCTGACCCAGCTGACTATGGCCGCCTACTATTCTCTCACCGCGGTAGGGCTCTGCGTTTTCATGGGGTACGCCGGGCAGATTTCCTTAGGCCAGGCCGGTTTCTTTGCCATAGGCGGGTATGCCGCCGCCACTTTGACTACCCTAAACCTCGTGGAATACCGCGGGACGTCAGCGGCGGAAACACTGATAAGCCTTAGAATTCTCTCCTCCGGACAGGACCTCTACGGGAACGAGACCCTCGCTGCGGCACCCTGGGCGGCGGCTCTGGCCGCCGTACTCATCACCGTAGCGGTCGCCGTCCTGATCGGCCTGCCTCTCCTCAAGCTCAAGGGACACTATCTGGCAATGGCGACCCTGGGGTTCGGAATCATCATTTACCGGACGGTTCTAGGGACCGAGTTGTTCGGTGAGGCCGACGGAATTACCGGGGTCCCCGGATTTCCCTTGGTCCTCAGTCTCGAGGCGGGGAGCGAATTCGACGCCCGGCTGGAAAATTATTATCTGGCATGGGGATTGGTGATTATCGGTATGGTGCTCATCATAAACCTCATTCGATCCCGGACAGGAAGGGCCCTCCGTTACCTGCACGGGAGCGAAGAGGCCGCCGCTGCAATGGGGATCGATACCGCCAGGTTCAAGCTTGCCGTCTTCGTTCTGGCGGCGGTCTACGCCTCGGTTTCGGGAATCTTTTTGACCCACTACAACGCCGGAATAGGGCCTTCCGAGGCTACTGTGATGAAGTCGGTCCGGTACGTTGCCGTCGTAGCCGTCGGGGGAATGGCCAATATCTGGGGGGCCCTGATCATGGGGACACTCCTCAACTTCCTAAGCCTTCGCGGTGTTTTCGGCTCCTATGACGATGTCGTCTTCGGGGCCATACTTATCGGCATCATGATCTTCGCTCCCGAGGGAATACTCAAAACACCCGCCGTGCGGAGGATTCTCCTCGAAGCGCGGAAGCGGGTCTACCGGATAATCGGGCGAATTGCAGGAAGGCGTCATGCCTCTTCTTGAGTTAAGCGATGTGAGCAGACACTTCGGAGGGATCCGGGCGGTGGACCGGGTCTCCCTCGAGGTGCCCGCCGGAATCATTCAGGCGATAATCGGTCCGAACGGAGCAGGCAAGACAACCCTGTTTAACTGCATAACCGGAGCGCTGCCCCTTACCGGGGGAAGGATTATCTTCAAAGGGGCCGACATCACAGGGCTCAAACCCCACCTGATAGCCTCCCGGGGGATTTTCCGAACCTTTCAGAACCTGAAGCTCGCTTCGCATATGACGGTGCTGGAAAACGTGATGATCGGCAGGCACGTGCGTACCCGCTCCGGATTCTGGGCGGGGATGCTCAATGTACCCTCTACCTGGCGGGAGGAGCGGAAGATTCGGGACGATGCCCGGGGCAATCTCGAGTTTGTCGGTATTGGTGATATTGCCGATACCGCGGTAGGGGGCCTTCCCTTCGGAAAGCAGCGGGCCGTGGAGTTCGCCCGGGCGCTCGCGGGGGATCCGGAGCTCCTCCTGCTCGACGAACCGGCCTCGGGACTCAACATCTACGAGACCGAGGAGCTCGCCGAGATCATCCTTCGGATCAAGGACAGGGGAATTACCATTCTCTTGGTAGAGCACGACATGTCCCTGGTCATGGAAATTTCCGACCGGATCGGGGTGCTCGATTTCGGGAGGCTCGTTGCGGCGGGGACCCCCGCCGAGGTGCAGCGGGACGAGAGGGTTATCGAAATATACTTAGGCGGTAACGATGCTTAGGGTACGAAACTTGGAAGCGGGATACGGAAACCTCCGGGTCCTCAAAGGGATAACCCTTCACGTCCGCCCCGGCGAGATCGTGACCATAATCGGGGCGAATGGGGCGGGGAAGACCACCCTCTTGAATACTCTCTCCCGGCTCATCGTTCCCACCGCCGGGGAAATCCTCTTCGGAGGCGTCTCCGTCGAGGGGGACCGGCCGGAGGGTGTCGCCAGGAGGGGGTGCGTCCTCGTCCCCGAGGGGAGACAGCTCTTCTCTACTATGACGGTGCGGGAAAACCTCATCCTCGGGGGATACGTTGTTCAGCGGAAGGAGAGAGGAGCCCCTGAAGGTCTCGAAAGGGTCTTTGACCTCTTTCCCCGTCTTGCCGAGCGGCACCATCAGCTTGCCGGGACCCTCTCGGGAGGAGAACAACAGATGGTCGCCATTGGGCGGGCCCTTATGGCGGAGCCTAAGCTGATCATGATGGACGAGCCGTCGATGGGACTGGCTCCGCTTATCGTGAAGGATATCTTTCGCATCATCGGCGAACTCAAACGTTCGGGAACGACCATCCTTTTAATCGAACAGAATGCCCGGGCGGCCCTAGGGATTGCCGACCGCGGGTATGTGATGGAGACGGGGAGCCTCATCCTCGAGGGGAGCGCCGGAGAGCTCCTCGAGAATAACGATGTCCGCCGGGCGTATCTCGGAAAGGACTACCGCAGGATTGATGAATTAGGGGGCTGAAGATGATGTATACGAGAGAGTACGAATCCATGGACCGGGAGGATCTGACCCAGCTCCAGATAGAGAGGCTGCAGCTGACCTTGAACCGGGTATACAGGAACGTCGCTTTCTACAACGACCTCTTTGACAGGGGCTCCGTGAATATCGAAGGGATAAAGAGCCTAGACGACCTGAAAAGCCTTCCCTTTACGACAAAGGAGGATTTGCGAAAAAGCTACCCCTACGATATGTTCGCGGTGCCCTTGAAGGACATCGTCCGGATCCACTCTACCTCGGGGACTACCGGAAAGCCGATCGTCGTGGGATACACCAAGACCGATATCGCCCTGTGGAGCTCTTTAACCGCCCGGGTCCTAGTCGCCGCGGGGGTAACCGAGCACGACTTTATCCAGATCGCCTTCAACTATCACCTCTTTACCGGGGGGTTCGGTTTTCACTACGCCGCCGAAAAGGTCGGGGCTTCGGTTATCCCCTCGTCGAACTCGGAAATCCGGAAGCAGATTACTATAATGCGGGATTTCAAGACATCCGTCCTAGTCAGCACCCCCGGCTTCGCCCTGCATATCGCCGCCCTTCTCGAGGAGGAGGGGATCCATCCGGAAACTTTGAATCTCAAGATAGGCTCCTTCGGAGCCGAGCCGTGGAGCGAGAGCCTGCGCGGCGAGATAGAGAGGACTCTGCACATCGATGCCTACGACAACTACGGGATAACCGAGGTAATCGGTCCGGGAGTGGCTTACGAATGCGCTGAGAAGAACGGTCTCCACGTCAACGAGGACCACTTCTTAGTCGAGATTATAGATCCCGACTCTCTCGAGCCCCTCCCCCTAGGCGAAAAGGGTGAGCTGGTTTTTACCACCCTGACTAAGCTCGGATTTCCCTTAGTCCGCTACCGGACCGGTGACATCTCCCGGATCATCCCCGGAGAGTGCCCCTGCGGACGCACCCTGGTGAGGATGGAGAAGGTGACCGGCCGTACCGACGATATGATCATCATCGAAGGAACCAACGTCTTTCCCAGTCAGATAGAGGCCGCGCTTCTCGAAATCGAGGGTATCGAGCCGCACTACGAGATCATCCTCGACAGGAAGGAGGGGGTGGATAGTCTGGAAATCAAGGTGGAGGTTTCCGACGCCCTTTCCTTGGTGGACGATATCCGAAGTCTCGAAGAATTCCGGAACCGGATTCGCGACCGCCTCCACGCCGCCCTGGATTTTCGTCCCGTGGTTACCTTAGTCGAGCCGAAGTCCCTCCGCCGTTCCTCCGGGGGGAAGATGAGCCGGGTGACGGACCGGAGGGAGATGTAGAGAGTGCTCCCGATCGTGGGGACTATTTTCGACTAAATACCGTTTGTAGTTGTAATTATCTCGCCGGAGGTTCCCATTTGCCCTCAAAATCATGTGATTCACTACAGATATATCAGTTACGCCGTTTTTATCCCCACGATCGGGGGCACTCTTAAAGGCTAACGGAGCCGGCGTGACCTTCCTGTGGCGTTTAGACGGGGAGGATATCGAGGGGTAGGTAGCCGTCGGTTTCAATCCCTTTCAGATGACGCAGGGGGTGAATATCATGATCGGATACGTTGAGACGGGCGAAGTTAAACTGCGGGACGACAATGGAAGGACAGTATTACCGTCCGTTTTTAATGGCCTAGGGCCGTGTGTATAGTTCACACCCTCGTTATCTCGTCGGTCTCGAAGTTCGGCCACTCGGCGGGGCGGCCGTCCCGATGCGCCTCGATTCCGGTGCCGGTCCCAAGGACCCTGCCGATCCGGACGGCGGGGATGCCGGCTGCCCGGATCTCCTCTTCCAGGGAGTCCGCGGAGTCGGGGTGTACCGTGATAAGAAGAGATCCGGAGCCGATAAGCCCTAGGGGGTTGAGACCCGCCGCCCGGCAGAGCTCGGCCGTGGTACCGGTTATGGGAATCGCGGATAGGTCGATCTCGAAGCGGCGATGGGCGGCGGCGGAGAATTCTTCTATGGCGGTGACGACTCCCCCTTCGGTAACGTCGTGCATCGCGGTAACTTTCCCGGTTTCCGCGGCCATCCGGGCCTCCGGAAGTATGCTGATACCGCCGGCGTAGGAAAGGGCGTCGTCGATCGTCCCTCGGGAGACACCCCTCTCTTCGAGAAGCCCGGCATGCTCCTCGGCGAGGATCGTAGTTCCCTCCCAGCCCGCTGATTTAGTCATAAGCAGGACATCCCCCTCGGACATGTCGGTTTTCCGGATCAGCTTCTCCGGCGCTACCGTACCGACTAGGAAACCGGAAACCACCGCCCTGTTTACCGAAGGGGTAATCTCGGTATGACCGCCGCAGAGAACTATTCCCTCCGAATCAGCCGCCACGGAGAGTTGCCGGAAAATTCTCCGGATCTCGTTTCCGGTGGTACCCGGAGGGAGGAGGAAGGTGGTCAGAAGCCACCGGGGAACGGCCCCGGCAGTAGCTATGTCGTTGGCATTGACCGTAACGGCATAACGACCGATGTTTTCGGCGACGAAGGTTATGGGGTCGGACTTGAGAACGAGGAGTGATGATTCCGATTCCACCGCGGCGATGTCCTCGCCGACGCCGGGGGTGATGAGGAGCTCCGACTGGTCGAGGGGGAGCTCCTGGATAAACTGTTCGAGCATCCGGTTCGGGAGCTTCCCCGGTTGTAAGGGAACAGCGAGATCGAGTATCCTCCGGGCCTCATCGAGATTTTCGACGACATGGTCCGTAATCTCTACCGCCCGTTTATGGAAATCTGAGTCGCGAACGATCGATGTATTCATCCCCGCATCGAGAAAGAGGGTGAACGCTCCCGCTCTCCGCCCCGCTTCGATATCGTAAAGAAAATCCCCGATCACGGCCAGCTCGCCGGGCTCGACTCCTAAGACATCGGCCGCATGAAGGACCCCCGCGGGGCTCGGCTTGACCTCGAAATCATCGTCCCGGCTAATGACGACCGAAAAGGAGTTACGGAGCTCTTCGGGGAAATTCTTAAGGCTCGTCTCCACACTGTCCCTGCTGTTCCGGGTAAGGATCCCGTAGGGGATGTCCCGGGCGCGCAGAAAACGGAGAAACTCGACGGCGCCGGAGTTGGGTACCGATTCTTCCGCTCCCTTACGCTCGAACTCCTTGAGTGTTCTTTCCGCCGAGGCCCGATACTCTTCCTCGGAGAGGGATTCGATGTACTCGAGGACCGGCATCCCGATAGGACATCCGATCGCCTCGTGGATCAGGGTAAAGTCGAGGACTCCCCCGTGGGTGAGGGTGCCGTCGAAATCGAAGAGGACCGCCCGTATTCGTCTTACCGTGTTTCCCATGTGAGGAGTGTACACCGAAGAGGGCCGTTTATAACAGCTTACCCTATTAGTCGCGACGGTTGACCCGAACCGCCTTGGCGTGAAGAATACGGGGAATCGGAGGTGTGTGGTGAACACAATGAGCATATACGGAAATCTTCTGCCCCAGCAGGCGGTGGAAAGGGCGAAAAGGTTACGGAGGCGCTTCGAGCGTAAGTTCCCCGACGATATCGTTCCCGACACCTACCTTGCCGCCGGTATCGCGGAGGAGAAACCCGATTTCGGGATCAGACCCCTGGGAGAGAGCGGGGAACCGGTCGATCCGGAGAAGGGAATAGTTTTAGGCACCATCCGGATGGGATACGGACACTACAGGATATCCCTCGCCATCGCCTCCGCCGCGAACAGCATGGGGCTTACCTCCTACTGGCTCGACTTTCTCTCCGTCGAAAAGAGCAGAGGGGCGCGGGTCATCGAGTATCTGGAGAACCTGTATAACCTGGGATCCCGGCTCTCCCAGCGTTCCAAGGCCTTCAACCGGTACGTCTGGGACCGGATCACCGGAGATTCAGGGCTCAAGATTGCCAATACCGCCCGGGACCATGAGTTCTCGAAACTCTATGCTCCAATCTGCGGGCCCTTGCCGAAGGACATCGGATACATAGCCACCCATCCCTGGACCGCCCGGGCGGCCGTGCACGCCGGAATTGAAACGGTCATTACCGCCATTCCCGACAATCTGCCGATGTCATTTCATCTTGCCCCGGGGTCGATCCATACCGTGCAGACCCCGTCGGCGTATTTCGGCTACCGGAGCCTTCGGAACATGGGTGAGCCCGGCCGGATGCTCGAGCCGATGCCCGACGAGGTCATTCG
>JBKHAJ010000109.1:0-11187 GCA_046542935.1 Spirochaetia bacterium
ACATCAGTCAAGGCATTATTTTAGACTATTTCCTACCAAAACTTTCAGATAACGTTTTGCGAGTACCCGAAGTTGCGACCAAAGGGAGCAATTTGGGCGGAGCGAAGCGTAGCCGGGTACTCGCTGTTATCGGAAGTGCCCATAATTAACTTAAAACCGAAATGAGAACCATCTTTTTTCAACCAGCATTCTTTATTTTTCTTGGAACAGCTTGCAAATGCAAACCGAGTGCTTCGATTATTTTTAAGACTGTAGAGAGCTCTGGATTTCCGGAGGGCGACAATGCTTTGTACAAACTTTCCCTACCGAGACCTGTATCTGCAGCAATTTTGGACATACCCTTAGCTCGTGCGATATCACCAAGTGCTGCAGCTATTAGAGCTGTGTCATTTTCCTCTAATGCTGCTTCCAGGTAAGCTGCAATATCTTCTTCGTTATTAAAATGTTCTACGGGATCCCATAAAGTAGTGTTTTCTTTTTTCATTTCTAATCCTCCACCAATCGGGCCAGTTCTTGTGCTTTTTTAATATCCTTATTTTGAGTGGATTTCTTTCCCCCTGCTAATAGGATGATTCTAATTCTATCTCTTTCTACAAAGTAAACCCTGTATCCTGGCCCATAATCTATTCGAAGTTCAAAAACTCCCTTTCCAATGGATTTTACATCACCAAGGCTTCCTAATGATATCCGCTTAATTCGAATATCAATTCGCGCTCTTGCTTTTCGATCCTTTAGCGTTTTAAACCACTTTTTGTATGTTTCTGTCTGGCGTACTTCAAACATCAGTATTAAGTGTATCTCGCAGGATACTGTTTGTCAACATATTTTCTAACGACTTTCTAATGGGCATTTCCGATAACGTCCCTGGGGTTTACGAAGTTCATGAGTCTTAGGGCGACCGCCCTTAGGCTCATGAATTTGGGTGCAGCGACGGCAGGAGCGGAACCGTATACCTCATGTTATATGATGGAGCAGGCTTGCTTTTTAACAGTAATTAAAAATCAATCTATATGATCTTTTTTTATAATGCCGTTATAAACAAGATCTTGAAAATCACCCCACTTTTTTACATGTTCCCTAAATAAACCCTCATATTTCATTCCTACTTTTTCCATAACTCTACCGGATGCAGGATTTTTCTTAAGATGACTAGCATAAATACGATTTAAATTCATTTCATTAAATCCATACTTTATAATTCCTTTTGCTGCTTCAGTACAATAACCATTATTCCAATATTTTTTTCCTATCCAATAACCAAGTTCAGCGTGTTCATATTTTTTGTTTAATCTTAAACCAATAGCTCCAATTAAATATTTTTCTTTTTTATTTGTGATTGCTAAAGTTAAAGATTTACCATTATTATAATCGTCAAAATGTGTATTTATCCATTCTTCAGCCATACCATCCTCATAGGGATGTGGTATATTTAAAGTCATTTTTGCTATTTCTTTGTCGCCAGCATATTTTTGAATTAATTTTGCATCATCTAAAGTGAATGGACGTAATACAAGCCTTTCCAATGTAATTATCGGCAATTCTCCCATATTTATAGCTCCTTTATAACTGTTTAAAACAAAAATAATAATTAAACCCTAAGCCTGCTCTTTCATATAACTCCCAACTATACGAACTGTTGCGTATATATACACCTTGTATTATTGCGTATAAGCGTCCGAATCTTCCAGGCTTCACGAACCCTTCTCCTTAATGTCCAGATCATCCGCAGGGCTGCGGACGCCGGCAATGGTTCGGGTGGATACATGGGTATAAATTTCGGTAGTTTTGCTGCTGTTGTGGCCAAGAAGCTCCTGGATAATCCGCAAATCAGTTCCCGCTTCCAGGAGGTGGGTTGCATAGCTGTGTCTCAGACTGTGAACCGTCGCAGGCTTTACGGAACACATTTTGGATACTACGTACCGAATATTTCCCGCCCTTTTGCCCCTCAAACAGGTAATGCCCGGGCTTGTATTCCGAAAAGTATTCAGCCAACAGCTTTTCAAGTTTCGCGGATAAAGGCACCTGCCGGTCTTTTTTCCCCTTACCCCGGCGCAGGGTGATGATCTTTCTCTCGTAATCGATGTCCTTAAGCTCGACATGACGGAGATAGTTCTTTACCGTATGACTGCTGTACCTTTTCCGTTTAAGATGTTCAAGATAACGCTTTTTAAGATCTTCATGAATCCTGGCATTACTTTCCCGGGGAACTATCTCCACCGTTCCAAAATCGCCGAGCTTTGTTCTTATAAGAGATTCCGCGTCCGGAGTGTAAGGAATAGAGAGTGCCCCCGATCGTGGGGATGGAATTGGTCTAAATCACGTTCTCTCAGGGTTTTAGCTGAACGTGAACTTGGTTTAAATAGAGTAGCCTCAGTAATTCAAGCTATCACGGCCAATTAGAGAATTTTTATCCCCACGATCGGGGGCACTCTCTAAGGAATACTCCAATATCTTTTCTCCGGATGGTATTTTCGGTTAGGAATCGATTTAACTGCGGAAATAATGTCTGCATTGTAGGGAAACCGGATTACCAGCCGATGGGCGACATAACCGACGGAAATGATAGGTGCATTCTCTTTTTTCAACCCGACGTTTTTAGCCGGGATCATACAAAGAGTATTGACGGCTCCAGATCTGCTGTCAAGCAAATAAGGAGCGTAGTAATAAACAGCTGAAGAAGACGCAGCATGTTCAGCCTACGCGTGAGGGACCGGAGGGGCGCCGGGCGTTACCGGCCGGCGGTGCGACTGGAAGGAGCACGGGACCCCCGGAGAGGCCCGACCCTGGACCGCGAAAGCGGGGCAGGGGCACGCCCGAAAAAATATACGCGCCCAGCACGACCCTGAAGGGCTTGCGATATCGCTTCGCGAATCGCCTGGCCCGAACGTGCGATCTTTCGCGCCCAAGAGGATTCGAACCTCTGACCTACGGCTTAGAAGGCCGTTGCTCTATCCAGCTGAGCTATAGGCGCTAAAAATAAAATCGGGATGAGAGGACTTGGTCTCTGGTCATCGACATCGTGTCGATTCCCGCCGACCCGCCTCCGCACCCTGCCGCGGACATCCTGTCCGCTTTTCCTCGCACTTGCTCGGCGGGTGCCTCGCTTTTGGAGATTGCATGGCAATCTCCTGGCGCTTGATTCGGTGCGTTCCTCCCGGCTTCGCCGGTCCGGTACGCACCTTACTCGTTTCAAGTCCGCTTCGACTGAAACTGTAAGTACCATCCCCAAACAAAGTGTGATTCGGGATGAGAGGACTTGAACCTCCGATCTCCTGCTCCCAAAGCAGGCGCCTTAGCCTCTAGGCTACATCCCGGCGTGTACATCGCTTCCGTGTGAATGGGAAGTATATCTTTTTCCCGGGTCTGAGGTCAATATAAGCAGTAGTTTCACGGCATCCGTATTTCGATATCCTCGAAACCGAGACGGGTAAAGTGAATAAGGTTGTAGGTGTACAGCCGGGAATAGCCGCTCTTGCGGGCGGCGGCTGCATGAAGTGCGTCATAGATTATTCCGCCTGCAAGGGCGTTGTTCGATACTGCGGTAATCGCCTGGGAATAGTCGGATTGGGTAAGGGCAACGACGTTTAAATTCTTCATGATACTCTCTTCGATAAGAAGGCGTGCCTCGACGGTGCTCACCCTTCGGGGCAGAGGGAGTGAGGTGAGGACGGAATAACATTCGGCTAAGCTGTGGGTGGAACAGTATCCGCTGTTCTCACCGGAAGTATAGGTCCTGAATACGGCAAAGCAGGCCGGATGGTTGGAGAGTTGATCGACGAGAGCAGGGACGAGAACCGACGTATCGAAGAAGACATTCATGTTTCCGGTTTCTCCGCGGCTATGTCGCCGTTTCGGCTCCGCCTCTCCCTATTAACCGCCTCCGCCATATCGAAATCGACGGTATCACTCCCATGATGAATGAGAATCCCTTCCTTTTTGACCAAAGAAGGTTGCTGAGAGATAACCTTGAGTATTACCCCTTCCGGCCCGTTCTCGAGTTCGAGAGGGACGCCGGGATGCATATTGTACCGCTCCCTGACCCTCTTCGGGATGACAATTCTCCCTGCCTTGTCTATGGTAATCTTCATGGTAAAATGGTAATTCTACTACCAAACCGTGTCAAGTAAAACAAGGTTTTTTGCCCTGTTAACTTCGGAAGTTTGGGTCTGTCCTAAGTGTCTTAGGAATCTTCAACGTTTTCTTCGGGGAACCGAGTTAACTCCCTCGTCGCCGCTCTTTCATAACCTTACCCATGAATGGGCGGGTTTGATCGCACAGGCGAGGGGAAAGTGGTTCCAAGCCCATTGGACCCTTTTGGTCCCGCTGGCCCTGTATCTTCTTCTGTTGGTCACTTTTTATATTCTGTCATTGACGGCTAGGCGAAGGTGTCGACGTTGTTTCCCGTCGCTTCGTCCTGGGGGACCTGCTGTGTCGTTTCGTTCGGCTGTTCTTCCTGGGCCTGCTCGGCCTCCTCCTCTCCTGTTACTTCTTCAAAGGGCGGCGCGTCGGGTACGGTCCTTCCTTCGGGGGGAGGGGGATATGTTGAAAGTGGAATGATTTCCATAATTTCCTCCTGTTATCTCGTTCTATTAATAGTGTACTAAACATCCGTTGGGCGGTCAAATTCAAAATTATTAAAAAAACTCTTTCCCGTCGGCCGGGGGTTTGCTACAATACGGTATGCGGCTCTACATAGTTCGACATGGAATCGCCGAATCGGCCCATCCCGACGGAGATCCCTACCGGGAGCTGACCGATGAGGGGAAGAAAAAGGTCGAGGGGATGGCCGGGTTCGTCAAGAAGAAGATCAGGCCCGTGGTAATTCTTTCCTCTCCCTATGTCCGTGCCCTGCAGACGGCGGAAATATTTTCGACCGTCCTGTCGTTAAATCCGCCGGTGGAGAAGACCGATACCCTGTATCCCGGGGATGATCCGAAATCGGTTCTTTTCGAGCTCGCTTCACGCAGAGAAGAAGAGGTCCTCCTGACGGGGCACAATCCCCATATGCAGGAGCTCGTTCGGACGCTACTCGGAAGTGCCGGAGATGCCGTACCCTTAAAAAAGGCTTCCATCACCTGTGTCGATTTAGAAGGTGATCCGGTCCATGCGGCGGGTATACTCAAATGGATAATTACCCCGGGGATTATTCTGTAGTTTCCACGGGCGTGTAATCGGCATCCGCAAAGCGCGGCGACTGCGGGGGGCCCCGCAAAGTGATCGAGGAATCGACTAAGAAGGAGAGCCCTCCGGCTTTCCGTTCACCGCCGCATTGTGGTAGGGTAGCCCATGAAGTATATCGGTGCGCATGTCAGTATTGCCGGAGGGGTTCAGCAGGCGCCCCTCAGGGCGAAGAAGATCGGTGCCGACGCCTTCGCCATGTTCACCAAGAACCAGAAGCGGTGGAGCTCGCCTCCCTTTGACGATTTTACCCTCGAACAGTTCGTCTCCAACCTTTCCGAAGGGGGGTACGATCCCGGCCGGGTCATCCCGCACATAGGCTATCTCATAAATCCCGCGGGCTCACAGCCGGACAAGCGGCAAAAGTCGCTGGAGGCCTTCCTCGATGAGGCGGACCGGGTCATGAAGCTCGGGCTCGCTATGCTCAATTTCCATCCCGGGAGTCACCTGAATATGATTGCCCCCGGCGAAGCCTGCGGGCTGGTAACCGACGCGATTAACATGGTCCACCGGGAGATAGGTCCCGTCACGATGGTGGTGGAAACCACGGCGGGACAGGGAACGGGGATCGGAAGCAGCTTCGAAGATATCGCCCGCATCATCGAGAGGGTGGAACGGAGGGAGTATGTCGGAGTGTGCATCGATACCTGTCATATCTTTGCCGCGGGCTACGATATCCGGAGCGAGGAAGGATACGAGCGGACCATGGCGGAGTTCGACCGGATTATAGGCTTCTCTTTTCTCCGGGGGGTCCACTTAAACGACGCGAAATCGGAGTTCGCGAGCCGAGTGGACCGGCACGCCCCCTTAGGGCAGGGAACCCTCGGCTGGGAGCCTTTCGAACGGATGATGCGGGACGACCGGTTCGACGGCATCCCCCTGGTTGTAGAAACGCCCGAGGAGGTGTTGTGGCCCGAGGAGATAGCCCGGCTTAAGAAGGCCGCCCTCGGTTGATCCCTCGTGCGCACGCGTGTTGACGACTCCCCTGCGGGCTGACTATACTAGCCGGGCAAGGAGACTACATGGAGTGCAAGAACTATTCGAATAATATGGACCGGTGCAACTGCACCTACGAGCCCTGCTCCCGCAAGGGGTACTGCTGTGAATGCATCGCCTATCATAAGCGGGCGGGAGAGCTTCCGGCATGCTATTTCTCCGCCGCGGCGGAGCGTACCTACGACCGGAGTATCTCTAAATTCATGCAGGAAAACCGGTAGGAGCAATGGATCAGAACAGCCTCTATCAGGTTGTTCATTTCATTCTCAACGAGGCCGACGAAGAGGAGCTGAAGGTCGTCGTAGAGGCCTTGAAGCGTCGGTTAGGCGATGAGGCGAAGGGCCCTATGGGGCTGTCGCCGGATAAGCTCGGCCGGGCCATGGCCGGGAAGATAAACGAGCAGGTTCAGGAATCCCTCGAATCGGTCCACGGTACCGTCCGGAGATTCATAGCCGAGATGATCAGAAGAGAGGCGCCGGATATTCCGAAGGAAGATTTGGAAGCCCTTCTCGACGAGTGGGCCCCGAAACCGGGGCGGAAACCCAACCGGAAACCCGCCCCGAAGCTTCCCCCCGAAGTTCTTCTCACAATGGTTAGGCAGTTCGTCGATTACGGCCGGGGAAGCATGCCCGGGGGGGAGCAGAAGCGGCTGCGGGACGAGATCCCCGATTGGCACGAGCGGTACTGGGCCGCCTTTCCCGAAACGGTCAGGCGGCTTATCGGTGATCTTCTGAAGAAGGGGATAGACGAGGAAACCTTTTGGAACCGAATACGGGCGATAGCCGAAGAGAACGGGTAATGTGAACATCGAAAAAATGTACTCTCTCATCGAGAGCGAAGTCGAAACGGTCCTTCCCGAGGTGGCGGAGCTCCGCCGGGAGATACATCGCAACCCCGAGCTCCGCTTCGAGGAAGAGGAAACTGCCGAACGGATTAGAGAATTTCTTTCCGGCTCCGATATCGAGTTCAATCCGCCCTTCCTCGGGACGGATGTGACCGGTCTCCTTCGCGGGGGTACGGGGCAAAGCGGCGTCCCCGCATCGAGGGCGGCACCCACCGTCATCCTCCGGGCCGATATGGACGCCCTCCCCTTAGAGGACGCCTCGGACGAGGAAACCCGGTCCCGCCGTTCCGGGCGGGCCCACGCCTGCGGACACGACGGCCACACGGCCGTCCTCGCCGGGACTCTGAAACTCCTTTCGAGGATGCGCGGCCGCTTTACGGGAGACGTCGGGTTCATCTTCCAGCCCGGCGAGGAGGAGGGGATGGGAGCATGCAAGCTCCTCGAGGCGGGACTCTTCCGAGAGGGGCTTCTCAGAGGACTCACCGGCCCGATCATCGCGGCCCTCCACGGCTGGCCCGGAATGCCGACGGGGTCGTTTGCCTCTCGGCCGGGGCCCTATATGGCCGCCGCCGACCGCTTTGTTCTAACCGTTACCGGAGCCGGAGGGCATGGTGCCATGCCCCATCTATCGGTAGATCCGGTGGTCGCCTCGGCGGAGCTCGTCCTTGCCCTGCAGACTATCGTTTCCCGGAAAATAGATCCGACCGATCCGGCGGTGGTGACCGTGGGATCGATCCGGGGAGGGACGGCGGACAATGTCATTCCGGACCATGTCGTGCTCAAGGGAACTATCCGATCCTTCGATAACCGGGTTCAACGAACAATCAAGGACGAAATCGATCGGATATCCGAGGGGATCTGTCTTTCCGCCGGATGCAATCGGATTATCTCTTATTCCGACAGCTATCCGGTGCTGTGGAACGACCCCGCGGTAGTCGAGGCCGCCCGGGATACCGTCATCGAGATGTTCGGGACCGACGGGTGGTATGAGGGGGATACTCCGAGCATGGGGGCGGAGGATTTCGCCTGCTATCTCGATCACTTTCCCGGAGCGATGATCCGCCTCGGAATGGGGGAGGATTCACCCTCCCTCCATGCTCCCGATTTCGAGTTCAGAGAGGAGGCGCTCAAGCCGGCAATCGCCTTCTTGAGCGCCTTCAGCATAAGAACTTTAGAGAGGTTATAATTTTTAGTATTTCGCGTCGGCGTATTCCACCCACCCCCCCGCCTCTACTAAGGCGGCGTCGAAATCGGACAGGGTGAAAGGGACTTCGAGTTCACCGGGCCCGGATGGATCCGCGGCGGTAAATCGAAAGAGTCGGGTGTTGAAATCGACCTCCACTTCGGTTTCGAATCCCCCGAAATCGGCAAACAACTTGTCTATCATCCGTTCGGAAAGCTCGACCGCAAGCATTCCGCAGTTGTACATGTTCTGCCGGAAAATCCTAGCGAAGCTCGGGGCGATGACCAGGTTGATCCCGTTAACCTCTAACGCCCAGGGGGCGTGCTCCCGGGAGGAGCCGCACCCGAAGTTTTCCCGGGTTACGACGGCCCGTTTGCCTTCGATGTCCCGAGACGGATCGAAGCCGGGCAGGGTCAGGTCCTCGAGGAGGTAAGGCTTCAAGGCCTCCTTGGTAATCTCGGTCAAATATTTCGCAGGTATTATCTCGTCGGTGTTGATATCGCTCCGGTCGAGGAAAAGGAGTGGTCCGCTGAAATCCTTCATTTCGAGCCTCCTGTATAAAGGGATGAGTTGACGATTTTGCCCGCCAGGGCCGATGCCGCCGCGGTGGCCGGGCTCATCAGGTGGACCATCCCACCCTTGCCCATACGGCCGAAGAAGTTCCGATTCGTCGTGGAGGCGCACACCTCTCCCTCGGCGAGGACGCCGTTACTCATTCCTAAGCAGGCGCCGCAGGTGGGGTTGGTCACACAGAAACCCGCATTCATGAAGGTTGCGATGATCCCCTCCTCGAGGGCCTTCGAGTAGATTTCCGGCGTGGCGGGGCTTACCACCCCCCGGACGGTGTCGGCGATCCGTTTCCCCTCGAGGACTTGGGCGGCGATCCGGAGGTCCTCGAGGCGCCCGTTGGTGCACGATCCGATGTAGACCTGGTCCACCGGGGTCTCTTCGAGCTCGCGGACCTTCCGTATCTGGTCGGGCTTGTAGCCTACGGTGGTCAGGGGTTCGAGGTCGGACACATCGTGCTCGAGGACTTCCTCATATTCGGCGTCGGGGTCGGGGTGCCACTGCTGAAAATCCTCGAGGGCCTCTCTTTTGGAGCCGTATTCCCCGCTGATGAACCGCCACAGGTACTCGAGGGTAGTCTCGTCGGGGTAACAGATACCCGAAGTGGCCCCCGCCTCTACCGCCATATTGGAGAGGGTCATCCGCTCGTCCATCCCCATGGCGTCGACGGCGGGGCCTGCGAACTCGATAATCCGGTTGGTGGCCCCGCCTACACCGAGCCTTCCGATTATGGAGAGGATCACGTCCTTGGCGTAGACCCCGGGCTTCAGGCTTCCGGTTACGTTTATCTTCATACTCTTGGGCATCCGGAAGGCGGCGACCCCTTTAAGAATTCCTACCTCTAAGTCGGTGGTCCCCACCCCCGCGGCGAAGGCCCCGAAGGCTCCGTGGGTGCAGGTGTGGGAGTCCCCCATAATAATCGTGTATCCGGGTCTTACGAACCCCTGCTCCGGGAAGATGGCGTGACACACCCCGTTCCGGCCGATATCGAAGAAATCTTTTATAGCGTGCCGCCGGGCCCATTCCCGAAGAATCTTTCCCTGTTCGGCGGTTTTCGAGTCCTTCGCCGGGGTCACATGATCGATCACCGCCTTGATCCGCGAAGGGTCGAAAACCCGGTCCTTTCCCCGGGCCATGAGGTCGGTAATCGCAATAGGTGTTGTTATCTCGTGACAGAAGACCGCGTCGAGTCTGATGACACTGGTGTCCCCGAAGGGACGATCGATAAGGCGGCTTTCGAATATCTTTTCGGCTACCGTTTTTCCCATACGTCCTCCTTTGAGAGTGCCCCCGATCGTGGGGATAGAAATCCTCCAATTGGCCGTGATAGCTTGAATTACTAAGCCCACACTGCTTTAAAAAAAGTCACGTTCAGCTAATGCCTTTAGAGCATGTGTTTTAGACCAATTCCATCCCCACGATCGGGGGCACTCTTTACTCGTTTCTCTATTATAGCGCCGGGAAGCTATCCCGCCGTATAAAACATCCGCGGCGGTGTCAGCACCCACAATGCCTTAAGCGGTTTCGTCCCCCTGTTGTTCAGGGCGTGGGGCAGGTCCGCGGCAAAGCTTATGCTGTCTCCGGCCTCGAGCTCATAAGTCTCGGTACCGTAGGTGAAGCTCCCCGACCCCTCGAGGATGAACCCGAGTTCGGTCCCTCCGTGGCCGTAGTCGGGACTCCGTTTTTCCATGCCCGGTGGGATCTCTAAGAGGAGTGCCTCCGAGAGGTGATCCGATGTTCCGTCCCAAATGACCGAGAGCTGTTCGTAGTCGACCCCCTCGATTGTCCGGCTGTTCCTGCGGTCCGCCCGGATTACCGAAACGGTTTTGTTCCGTTTCAGATCCCGGAAAAGGTACTCCGGATCGATCTCCAAGGCCCCGGTGATGCCCATGAGCGAATCCAGGGACGGACTCACCTTTCCCCGCTCGATCTGGCTCAAGAGGCTTTCGCTCAAAGAGGTCATCTCCGCCAGGTTTCTGAGGGTCAAACCCTTCCGCTCCCGGATGCCTCTCAGCTTCCGGCCGATTTGGGCTGTGGTCCCGTTCATCTGATCCCTGGGGGAAGAATCCGGTTTTTGCGACGCTACTTTACTCATACTGCACAAGCTACAGTATAATTAAAGTCCGAAACACGGCAATTGTCAAGAGAAAAATATCGATACACAGCCGGGGAATGGTTATATTTGAGAAAGAAGGCCGAGGATGCGTACACTCATTTCCCTGAAAGTATTTTCCCGATTAAAACATGCATACCCCTTCTCGGCCGTGCTGATCCTCGCTGCCGCCTCGGCGCTCTTCCTCGTTTCCTGCGCCCCTCCCGAGATCGATACGGTCACCACCTTTCAGGCGGCTACCGTGGAGGAGCTCAACTTTGCCCGGACCGCCCCCGCGGCCTATGCCGAGGACAGGCTTTTGGCGGA
>JBKHAJ010000110.1:0-11123 GCA_046542935.1 Spirochaetia bacterium
ACGATGAAGATAAGGAGACTTTTACCATGCATCCCGAAACCAAGGCGGTGGACGCCTCGACCCTCCTCTTCGTGCTGCTCCAGTTCCTCGACAAACACGATCCAAAAACGCCCGGTATCATCGCAAACACCGCGAAGAAACTCATCACCGACACCAGCCTCGTTTTCCGCTACGTCTGTGACGACGGACTTCCCGGGCGGGACGGGGCCTTCATCCTCTGCTCGTTTTGGCTTATTTCGGCTTGGGCCATCATCGAAGATACCGACCGGGCCCTCGAGCTCTTCGAGGATTTCGGGGGATATCTCTCCCGGACCGGCCTTATATCGGAGGAGCTCGATCCCTCGAACCACGACTACCGGGGAAACCTCCCCCAGGCCTTCTCCCACTTAGGCTATATCATGTCCGCCTACTATTTGGACCGGTATCTGTCGCGGAAAAACAGGTAAACCGTTTATTCAGAATCATCGTTGTCCCGGCGGCCGGAGCCCTGCTCCTGCGGCATTGGTCCGAAATCTTTGAGGACCTCGGCCATTTCGCGCAGGCGGCGGTCGGCGCGGCCGTAGACCGAGTCCTCGGGGTACTTCCCGTCGTCTCCCTTGGCGCCCGCCGCCGTACCGGTGAGGATCTCGATTCCCTCGTCCACGGTGTCCACGGCGTAGATGTTAAACTTTCCCTTTTCCACCGCCTCGACGACCTCGTCGTTGAGCATCAGGTGGCGGACGTTCCGCGACGGGATCATGACACCCTGGTCGCCGGTCAAACCCTTGAGCTTGCACACTTCGAAGAAGCCTTCGATCTTCTCGTTGACCCCTCCTATCGGCTGGACCTGGCCTCGCTGATTGACCGAGCCGGTAACGGCGATGTCCTGTCTCAGGGGCAACTCCGACAGCGACGAGAGGAGCGTATAGAGCTCGGCGCAGGAGGCGCTGTCCCCTTCGATTCCGGAGTAGGACTGCTCGAAGCCGATGCTCGCATCCAAGGCCAGCGGCTTGTCCTGGCCGAAGCGTCGGCGGACGAAGCCGCCCATGATCAGGACCCCCTTGTCGTGGATATTCCCGCTCATCTTGCTCTCCCGCTCGATGTTCACCACCCCGCCGCGCCCCACGGAGGTGACACAGGTGATCCGGTTGGGCCGGCCGAACCGGTAGTCCCCGATATCGAGGACCGCAAGTCCGTTGACCTGCCCGGTCTCGGAATCCTCGGTGTCGATGAGGATCACGTCCTCCTCGATCATCCTCTGGATCTTGTCCTGGATCATCCGGGAACGGCGGCGGCAGGCGTCGAGGGCGGTCTTCACGTCTTCGACCTCGACCTTCTTGGCCTTCCCGCCCTTCTGTTTGGCCCGGTATCCCGCCTCGGAGATCAAGTCGGCCACCGCGAGGAACCGGGCGGAGAGGCGTTCCTGGTGTCCGGTCAGCCGGGTCCCCTCTTCGGCGATGCGGGCCACCGCCTCCTTGGTAAAGGGGAGAAGATCGTTCTCCTCGCACCGGCCTCGGACGAACTCGGCGTACTTCCCCAAGTGCTCATCGGTTAAGTCCATCTCTACATCGAAGTCTGCCTTGACCTTGAACAGCCGGTGGAAATCATTGTCATAGGCATTTAATAGCTGATAGATCATCGGGCTTCCCACGAGGACAACCTTCACATCCACGGGAATCGGTTCGGGCTTCAGTGTTGCCGCCGGTACCGCCTGATAGTCTCCCCACATATTTTCGATCTTCGCCTTCCCGGTCCTCAAGGTCCGCTTGAGCCCCTCCCAGGCGAAGGGGTGACGGAGAACATCCAGGACCTGAAGGATCAGGAATCCCCCGCTCGCCCTCTGGAAGGCCCCGGCCTTGACCATGGAAAAATCGGTGGACATCCCTCCGAACTGGACCTGGTACTCCAATTTTCCTAGAAGATTATAATAAGTGGGATTCCGCTCGTCGATCACCGGCGCTCCCTCGGAGTTCCGGTGATCGACAAATACGTTCACTTCGTACTTCTTCAGGGCCTGTTCCTTCTTGGCATTCATCCCCAGCATCTGGAGCTGCTGGTTCTGCTCCTCGATGAAAGCGTCAAGATTATCAATGACATCCTCCTTGACGTCGTCAAAATACTCCTTAAGCTCCTCGTACTCATCGTATTTCTCTTTGAGTTCGTCTATGAGGTGTCCTACCGCAAAGAGGGCGACCTTCCGGTCCTGCTCCTGGGCCTCATCCTTCATCTCCTTCTCCATCCGCTTCGCCTGGGACATCGCCTCGGCGATCATCTGCTGGAGCTTCTTACTCTTCTTCCGCAGGTCTTCCTTTTTCTTCTCATCGAGCTTCTCGAAGTCTTCCTGGGAGATCGGCTCGCCTTCATCATCGAGGGGAACCGTTGTCAGGCCCTGAGGGGTGGCGCGGATTGTGTGGTCGAGTTCCTCCCGGGCCTGCTTGTCGAGGTCCTGGAGCATCTCTTCCTGTTTCTCCTTGACCTTCTGGACTGTCCCCGCCTTCTCTTTGGCGTGCTCCTCGCTCTCGAAGGCCTTCGGTATTTCCTGCTTGGCCTCCTCGATGAAGTTGTCCATGTCCTTGGCAAACTCCCGTCCCTTTCCGGAGGAAAGGCGTACGGCCCGGGGCTTCTCCTCTTCGTCGAAGTTGTAGAGGTACACCCAATCGTCCGGTACCGGCATCTGTGAGGCCATTGCATCGACATGGGCCCGCACCGTGGAGTTCCGTCCCGTACCGGTCCCGCCGCTGGCATAGACGTTGAACCCGGCCATCTTCATATTGAGGCCGTCCTCAAGGGCCTCGAGGGCCCGCTCCTGTCCGACCGTTCCGACTAGGGGTTTTATATCGTCGGTGGTCTTGAAATCGAGCTTACCGGGGTCGATTCTGCGCCGGATTTTTTCTACCCCGAGACGTTTCTCCTCGAGAAGCCTGTTCTTTTGAGATGCCATAGTATCCTCCCACGACCCCGCCTCTTGAGTCTCATGCGATTTTATCGGGGCGTGAATAGAAGTTAGGGATAATATTTCCGGGGGTCAAATTCGGATATTCCGTGTAAAAGCCGCCAAGGCCTCCGCCAAATCGATAAGCTTCCCGCAATCGACCAAGTCCGGCGTATCGAGCCGGGTATGGGCGTACTCGGCCATGAACTCCTCCATCCTCTCGGAAGCAAAGGCTATCGCCGGGACACCCTTCTGGGCGAAGACCATGTGGTCCCCCTGATACCAGGAAGGACCCTCTGAGAAACCGGGCCGCCCGCCGAAGGTTTCCCCGGTCATCCCCCGTATAGCTTCGGGACATTCATAAAAGGAATAGTGAGTCCCCCCCTCCCGGTACCCGACGTCGTCGAGGTTGACGAGGAGGCGTATTTTTCCGAGCTCGTCCCCGTACCGGGACAGATAATCGAGCTCCCCGGCGGCGGAATAGTGGTCCTCGCCGTTTAATATTGCAAGCTCGATCCCCAGAGATCCGGCTGCCTCCATGCTTTCGGCCATGATCTCCGCGAGGAGCATCAGAGCAACCACCCCGGAGGCATCGTCGGCCGCTCCCGGTGAATCCTCGTAGGCGTCGATATGCGCTGTAAAGACGATTTTTTCCCCGGCCTTCGAACCCAGCCGAGCAATGACATTCGACGCCTTAGCGGGGATGCGTTCGGCGTCTATCTTCAAGCTGAGCCTCTCCTCCTCATACACCGCTATCTTAACTCCCGTTTCTTCGGTGCAGTAGACCGAGGGAATTTCGAAATCTCCGTCGGCTATCATCGGGAAGGGATCGAGCGCCCCCACCGCCCCGGGATTCTTCCGCGTTGCTGTTATGACGGCTGCGGGAAGCTTCTCCTCGAGAAGCCCGTAGATGTGTCTGTGCTCCTCGGGGTTGTAGAAGGGAAAGTTTTTCGGCATGAGCTGCTCCGCCGTGATTTCGCCTTTCAGAAGGAGCAACTTGCCCCTGCACTCACACTCTTCGAGCCCCCGAACGGTTTCGACACATAAGAGCTCCCCGGTTACATCGCACCCCGGGGAATAGGGGCTCCCGTGCACGGGAAATACTTCATCCCCCAAAGACAGTCCGGCGCCTTTCCCAATGTAATCGAGACACTCAAAGGTCGGTGTTTCGACATCTAATCCAAAGCCCCGCAGTCTTTCGGCTACGAAGCGGACAGCTTCGCGGTTTCCCGGCGACCCGGTTCTCCTGTTCGGCTCGAAGGCGCAGAGCTTTTCGAGAAAACTGCGGGCCCTGGAAACGAGTAATTTTTCGGTCATTTCTTTCTCCTTGGTTCGAATATATGTGGAAGATACACGCCAATGCACTACAGGTATTGGAAAAAAACGACATCGAGCCACGCAGGCTATCCACGGATTTATTCGGATGGTAATATCCGGTCCATGGACGTGATCCTCCCATCCAGTCCGGAACTGAGTACCTACATTGATTCTTTCTGGTTCCTGAAATCCGGCGCGGCATCCGAACCGTATCTCCTTCCCCCTGATCCCAGCGGTACGCTGATATTCAGTTTCGATTCTTCTACCACGGTTACGGGTCGCGGAAACGGCGGATATACGGTAAACGGCCACTTCTGCACGGGGCTGCGTTCATTTCCGATAACCCTTACCCCCTCGGGTCCCGTCGATTACGTTGCGGTCCAGTTAAAGCCGCACGCCTTAAGGTCCCTCCTCGGGATCCACCCCCGGGAAACGGCGGATTATATGGTGGAGCTCGAAGCGCCTCGCTACCTCTCCCGAACGATCGAGAGAATCACAGCGGCCTCCGGAGGGCTCAAGATACGACATCTGTGCGACGAGAAAGGCATCTATAGACTTGGCGGATCTTGCGCTCTCCCTCGGCTACTACGATCAGTCTCACCTCTGCGGCGAGTTCGCCGAGCTGGTAGGTATGTCGCCGAAGAAGATCATCCGGATGGCGGCTGAAAGCTCGAGCGGCTCCCCGCAAATCTGAGGAACGAGGACTTCTATACCGGGCAATTCGAGGTTTACTCGGCCCTGGACACCCGCTCCACCGCGAGGACTATCTCTTCCAGGGAATCCTGAGATCCCCAGTTCCTCGCCTTCTCCAGCTTAGGGCCATGCCATTCGATGGGAAAAATCCCTTCGAGCTTGATAGTAATGATCGGCTCGCCTTTCTCGGTGATAAAACTAAGGGAACCGTTTTTCTTCTCCGCTTTTTCAGCCGTTTTATTCCTGGTAATCCAGTCGAAGAATCCGAGATCCGTAAACGGCCGATGTATCTCCATTTCAGTAGTATAGGTCTTGTTGTAATTACGCTGATGCCGTTCACTGTCCACTGAAAAAATATCCAGGCCGCGCACAAAGTGGATATCCGAACAATCCATTCCATCGATTTCAACTTTGAAGTAACTCGAAGAAACCCGAAAATCCATGCAAAACTCCTTCTCGATTAAATAATTCAATCATTATAATATATAGAGTCGGGAGAGATTGTGAAAGCTACAGAATTTTTTATCAGAACACCCAAAATTGTTCGAACGCCTTTCCTGATTTTTGCGGGAGTGTTCCTGAGTTTCCTGGTTGTGTCCGGATGCGCTCGAAATTCACAGGCACTAGACTCCAGCCTCGGCGCCTATACCGATCATCTCGAGCGGAATATCCCCCGGCGGATGGAACGCTACGGTATACCCGGTGTCGGCATGGCCCTGATACAAGGGGGTCGCACCGTTTGGACCGGCGCCTTCGGCTATGCCGACCTCGAAGAAAACCGCCCCATGTCCACGGATACGGTGTGCAGGGCCGAATCGATTTCCAAATCGGTAACCGCTTGGGGAATCATGCGGCTGTTCGAAAAGGGGAGAGTCGAACTTCGAGATCCCCTCGAGCGCTACCTGACAGGATTCGAGCTGCCCGATACCCGCTACGACACTATAGGGGTTACCGTCGAGAGGCTCTTGAGCCACACCGCGGGCATGCCCCTGGGGCCCATCGGTCCTGGCGTCGAGTATCCCCCCGGCGGCGCTCTTCCCTCGGCGCGGGAGTTCCTGAAAGGAAAAACCGATCCTGTCCAGAGTCCCGGAGAGGGTTTCATCTATTCAAACATCGGGTACAACCTCTTGGAGCTTCTCGTCGAAGAAATTACTGGAACCGATTTCGCGGTTTACATGAGAGAGGAGGTTCTTCTGCCCCTCGGAATGGAGGACGCCGATTATGCCTGGCGGGACGATTTCACCGGCCGCGTACCTTTGGGCCACGAGAACGACGGAACCCCGGTGGACCCCTACGTCTATCCGGTCAAGGGTTCCGGCGGACTTTTTGCAACGGTGGATGATATCGCCCGGTTCGCCGCCGCGGGGATGACCGGTGAGTATTTCGTTTCAACGGCGGCCGGGGTCCTGTCGGAAGAGAGTATCCGAGCTATCCACACCCCCCGGGTGGAGATTCCGGGCATTTTCGGCGTGGTCGCCGATTCGTACGGTTTCGGCCACTTCATCGAGACCCTTCCCGACGGACGCCGCGCCCTATGGCACGGGGGTCAGGGACACGGGTGGATGACTCACTTTCACATAGTTCCCGAAGCGGGAACGGGAATCGTTATTCTTACCAACAGTCAGAGGAGCTGGCCCTTTATGGCCGAGGTCCTCGACGAATGGGCCGGGTGGAACGGATTCTCCTCGGTCAGGATGGGGAATATTACCACGGCGAACCGGATCGTTACCGTTCTCTTCGGGGTGATCCTCCTCGCCGCCCTCTACCTGATCGTCCGATTGATCCTGGGCCTCATCGGCGGAGGAAGGCGGTTTGCGCCCCTTGCGAAGGCCGGCCGGATCGGGCGCCTCACCGCGGCGGCAGCCGGTCTTACGGTCATTGCCGTTGTGGTGTGGAGAGCCACCTTGCCGTACAATTTCGAGACATCGATTTTTCCGACGATCATCGGCTGGGGAACGACTGTTCTCGTATTCTTCAGTATCGTTCTGATTGTTTCCGCCCTGTTTCCCCGGGATTCTAATCGCCTCACACGGAAAAGGGTACGTCAATAAGTATTCCAATTCGGACCATATTCGAGCAAAACCTATACATATGCGCGGCCGCTACATAGCTCTCTTGATACCTCTAATCCTGATAATCCCCGCGGGATCGTGGACGGGATACGTTTCCTTCCTGACTCAGCAGAATAACCGGGCCTGTCTTAGAGCTCCCGGCCTCGAGACCGAGGACTCGATCGACGGAACAGGCGGCACACGCCCCGCCCCGCCGTCAGCCGAAACCGCCCGGGCGCTCCAAAGTGCCCTCGACGAGTTCAGCACCGGGACACGAGAGGTCGGTCTGCAGGCAACGGTCATCTTTCCCGACAGCACGGTCTGGAACGGGACCGCGGGGTACGCCGACATAAAACGGGAATGTCCCATGACCCTCGGCCATCACCTCTACATCGGAAGTATGACCAAGCTTTACACCGCGGCTCTCGTCTTAGAGCACATCGAAGCGGGCGCTTTATCTTTAGATGATAGGGTTTCCCGCTGGACGGACCTACCCTACGGCGACGAAGTCTCGGTCCGTATGCTCCTCAATCATACAAGCGGTATACCGAGCTACACCGAAGACACCGGGTTTCTCTTGAGGTACTTTGCCCTTCCCCGGAAGAGGTGGCGCCCGGCGGAACTGACCGCCGTTCTCGAGGGAAAACCTCTCCTGTTTTCTCCCGGGACGCGGCACGAGTATTCCAACTCTAATTATCTCCTTCTCGGCGTCATCCTCGAAAGCGTGACCGGTTCCTCCTACTCCGCTCTCCTCTCCGACCTCATGGAAGAAAAATTGAACTTGTTTCGGACCCATTACCTCGACTATCCCGACGATATCCCGTTGGCCAACGGCTACGACATGTCGATCTTCCACCTCGGACGGAGAAATTTGAGCGGATTTCGCACCTCTCTGGAAACAGGCGCCTTCTCCGCCGGGGGGATTGTGAGCACCTCCGCAGATACGGCCCGCTTCGTCCATTCCCTGTTCACCGAAAAGATACTCGGCGATGCCGGCCTCTCGCGAATGCTCAGCTTCATCGATACTTCAGATCCGGATGTCCCCGCCCAGTCCGGCTACGGCTTGGGGGTTCGGAGACTCGAAGTCGGCGGGAGTACATGGATCGGCCACACCGGGACCATCCCCGGCTATTCCGGTATCGCCGTGCACAACCGAGAACTCAGCCTCACAGTCGTGGTGTTGAGCAATCTGTCCACAATCGATCAGACGGGGATCTTAGAAACGATTTTCGAGGCGATTCGCTGAAAAAGCGGAGGGGGTATAATGAAATTCGATATGATCGGACTGTTCGTAGGCGACCTGAACACCATGGTCGAGTTCTACCGCGACGTAGTCGGCATCTCCGTCGACTGGGACGGAACGGGTCCCTACGCCGAGTTCCGCCACGAGGGAATCCGCTTCGCCATGTATGAGCGTGCGAAGCTGCCCGAGCTTCTCGGGACGAAGCCCTCCTTTCCCGTAGGGATCAACGGAAGCTTTGAGCTTGCCGTCAACGTAGGCGCCCCCGAGAGAGTGGACGTAACCTTTACGGCTTGGACCGGTGCCGGTGCTCAGCCGATCTATGGCCCCCGGGACGAGCCCTGGAAGATGCGATCCGCGATGGTCGCCGATCCGGAAGGCAACCTCATCGAGATTGCCTCCGATTTTTGGGAGTAGACGTTCTTGGCTAAACACGCACCCGGTCTTTTACTCGGACTGTTCCCGGGCCTACTCCTCATCTACATTCCACCCTGCATTGCACAGGAGAGTACTGTGAAAGAATCCGCCGCGGTCGAACGTGCCCTCGAGCTTATTGGAACGGAATTGAGCCGGGAAGTCTACGAGATTGAGGTATCGACGAGGAGGGATGAAACCTACGTGAGCTTTTCGATGCCCGTTAAATACGTACCCCTCGATTCCGCCGCCTATTATGGAGTTACCGTCAACATCACGACGAAGACCCTCTATTATTCGTCTCTGTCGAATCCCGAGGACAGTTATGAAGGAACGGAAGCGCTCGGATTTTTCGAGCCCTGCGGTACGGATCTGCAGGACCTCGACTTCGCGGCGGATGCAATCTACAGGGAGATGGGATTTGATTTCCGAATCGAAAAGCCCCGTGATGAAATGGTCATTTACGAAAGGGATGCCCATTTCGAGGTTACGGTGATCTCACCGTACCAGGAGTCGTGGTACAAGATAGACCGGCGAACCGGCAGGCTATACGACGACGGACACGCACACTTGATCCCGCCGCCGGAAACCGATGCCGAACCGATTCAGGAATAGCCTGCACGGTGTCAAGACCATCCTCTTATCAGCGGTAATTTTATAACTAATAAAATTGTTGTTTTCTTCCCGGATCTACGGTATCCTTGGGTAAGGTACCGCTATGGGACATCCGGACGGTCCGAATCAGCTTCTCCAGGCCCCATTCTCAGGCCGCCGCAGAGAGCTTAGCCTCTTTTTAACGCTCCTGGATGAGGTCCAAAGAGGGAGTTCGAGAGCCCTTACGATAGGCGGAATCCCAGGGATGGGAAAGCTCGGTATTCCGTTTCCGAAAAGACGCCGGCAAGAGCACTCAGTCTCTCTGGAAGGCCATCCTCCTGGATATCCTTGACGACTCGCCGCAGGAAGCGGCGTACACAAATTATTTTCCTTCTTTCCTGGAAGGTATTGAAGCGCGGTCCCGGATATCGCCGGTGTGCCTCTCGCTGGACAACATTCTTTTTGCTCCCTCCACGTTCTTAGACGAGCTCATCGAGGTAACCGAAGAGCTGTACCGTTCACCGATGCTCCTTATCGCGGCGTACCAGGACCTTCCGGTCTATTCCCAGGGTCCTTTTCTGGTGTTCCTCTCGGATATCAAGGGGCTGGACCGGTTTATCGAACATCGCCTCGATCCGCTCTCCAGAGTAGAATCGGAAGCCCTCGCGAAGGGTATTATCGGTCCTCTCGCTTCCCCGCGGATTGGGACAGGTTCGATATGACCGAGGTAATCTATAGATCCTCTCCTCTCGAACCCGACCTCGGCGATGTTCGCCTTCAGCTCCAACCTCAACTACCGCAAGGTCGGTACCGCCCAGCGGGGGGAGCGGAAAACAGACGGGGGACGCAGGAACGATCGAGCCCGGTGAGTATTCGGTTAAAATCTACACACTCCCTTTGCATTTCATTCATTCGTACTTTATAATCTTACGACTGTAAGAAATGAAAGCGGTAAACACATGAAAAAAGAAAACTGGGTACCGGTCCGCCGGTCGAACCTCAAGTACTACGATGATATCGAACTCTACTATAAGAACCCCTACGGGAAGATTGTTCTGTACAAGCCCGCGGGGATGAATTTATCCGATATCAGTCTCCAGCAGAAGCCGTATCTCGGCACCCTTTATGTGAAACCGGAAGACAAGCTCAAAGCACTCAGGGAAGCTCAGCACGGATTCAGCCTCCAGTTGACCCGGAACATTATGAAAGAGGGCGCTTCGAAAGTCAAAGAAGAGCTTATCAACATCGTCGATGAAACTTTTGCCCAACCGAGGTCGGGAAGCCTCACCGTGGTTCCGGAGACGATGGGGGCTATCGTCGAGGGATATTCTAAACAGCCGGAGATCATTAAGAACCTGGCCCGAATGTCCCATACCGACTACACCACCACGATTCATTCGATCAACGTCATGGCCCTGACCGTGGGGTTCTGTTTTTATACCGGCCGAAGCACGGAGGAGACGGTTCAATTCGGCTTAAGCGCGCTCCTCCACGATGTCGGAAAAACCGAGACCCCGGCGGAGATTCTCACGGCAACGAAAGGCCTTACCGAGGAGGAGTTCGAGATCATCAAAAAGCATCCCGGTGTCGGCCGGGAGATCCTTGAGGAGTACGGCTCAGTGGTGGCCTCCGCGGCGATAGGGGCCATCGAGCACCATGAAAAGCTCGACGGAAGCGGATACCCCTCAGGGACGGTGACAATCTCCGAGATCGGCCAGATCTTGAGCATCATCGATTGCTACGAAGCGATAACCAACGATGAGCGGCCCTACCGTTCCTCCCTTCTTCCCATCAAGGCGCTGGAAATCCTCAAGGAGGAAACCGACGCGGGAAGGTTCAACCGGATGTTCTTCGAAGACTTCGCCTACAGTCCGACGGTTTACGACCAGATCACCTCGGGTAC
>JBKHAJ010000111.1:0-10924 GCA_046542935.1 Spirochaetia bacterium
CTATCCGGCCCTTATGAACAGGATCGGTAAATCGCGGCATATCGAGGGAAAATACCGGGAAATCACCGGGTATGAGCATATCGACAAGATAATCAACATCGATCAGGCCCCTATCGGGCGGACCCCCAGATCGAACCCGGCAACCTATGTGGGGCTTTTTACCCCCATCCGGGATCTTTTTGCCTCGCTCCCCGAATCGAAGGCCCGGGGGTATAAACCGGGAAGGTTCTCGTTCAACGTGAAGGGGGGACGGTGCAACAATTGCCAGGGCGCTGGGACCATCAAGATCGAGATGCACTTTCTCCCGGACGTCTACGTAACCTGTGACGTCTGCAAGGGAAAGAGGTTCAACAAGGAAACCCTGGATGTACGGTACAAGGGTAAGAACATCTACGAAGTCCTGGAGATGACCGTGGACGACGCCCTCGATTTCTTCGTAAAAATCCCTCCGATCCTCACGAGGCTCCAAACCCTTCAGTCGGTGGGGCTCGGTTATATCAAGCTCGGACAATCGGCCCTGACTCTGTCGGGAGGAGAGGCTCAGCGGGTCAAGCTTTCCTTAGAGCTCAGTAAGCGGAATACCGGAAGCACCTTCTACATCTTAGACGAACCGACCACGGGTCTCCATTTCGAGGACGTCCGGAAGCTCCTGAGTGTCCTGCAGCAGCTCGTCGACATGGGTAACACCATCGTCCTTATCGAGCACAACCTCGACGTGATCAAGCAGGCCGATTATCTCATAGATCTCGGACCGGAGGGGGGCGACGGAGGAGGGCGGGTCGTAGCGGCCGGCACTCCGGAAGAAGTGGTCCTGACACCTGAGTCCTATACCGGAAGGTACTTGAAGGAAATGCTCGGTTGAAAATAGGGGGCTCGATCCATGTAGTTATCTGCACCGCGGTTTTGCTGATAACATCATCGAGAATCGCGGCGCAGGAGGTGTCCGTCGACGAAGCCGATAACGGCGATGAGGGTTTTATAAATGAGGCGGTGGCTCTGGCGGTGGAAACCGCCGATTACTACGAGCTTGTCGCATGGTGCCGAAGACTCGGACTCTCAAAACAGGGGAGCGTCGGAGATCTGAGAGGGCGATTGTTTACATATTTCGATACCGAACCCTCCGTGCGGGAGGAGGAGACCCGTCGGAGCATCAGTATCGAGTCGGCCCGGAGCACCGAATACTTTACCCTGACGGAAGTGGACGAGCGATACGTTGTTATCGAAGGGGATGTCCATATCGTCCTCGAGGACCCGGACCGCAGGAGTACCCATAAGATCAAAGCCGACCGGATCGTTTTCAATCAGGATACCAACCAGATGAGCGCGGAAGGAGGGGTTGAGTACACCCTGGAAGAACAGGACCGCACCGATGTCTTTAGGGGAGATAAGCTTACCTTCGATATCGACACCTGGGAAGGGATCTTTTTTCAGGGATATTCCGAGGCTGAACGGAATATCGAGGGCGAGAAAATTACCTTTCGTTTTTTCGGAGAGGACATTCGACGCAGCAAGGAGAACATCATAACTCTCGAAGAAGGGTACATCACCTCGAGTAAGCCGGAGGACCCCTACTATCAGGTCAAAGCGAAAAAGATCTGGATCCTCGCGCCGGGGGAATGGGCCATAGTCAACGCGTCCCTCTACGTCGGCCATATCCCGGTTTTCTACATCCCCTTCTTTTTCAAGAACGGTGATAAGTTATTCTTCAATCCGGCGATGGGTTTTTCTTCCGAAAAGGGCTTCTTCATGCAGACCACGACCTACTTTCTGGGAAGGAAAGAGGTAACCGAAGAACCCATGTCTTTCCTGCAGCTCGGAGAGGAAGAGGAGGAGCAGATAACCGAGATACGCGGTTTATATCTTCGCGAGGATAAGAATATTTCCCCCGCCGAAAGGCGCAGGCACGAATACGCACGGAGCTCCGGTGCCTACGGTAAAATCCTCTTCGACCTGTATTCCCGACTGGGACTGTTCGGGGGTGTGGATATAAACCTCAAAGAACTTTCCGTTCTACGAGAGGCCGCTATCTTCGCGGGTATCGCTAGGAGTAGAGACGTCTACATTTCATCTGAAACCGGATGGTACACCCCGTTTTGGGAGCTCGCCTCGGGGTCCGTAGCGAGCAGATGGAATGACGGTTTCCTCTTCTCGATCCTCGTTCCCTTTCGGTACGGATTCGTTCTCGATCTCGATCTCCATCATGATGTTTTCGATCTTGAAGCCGATTTTGCCTACTATTCGGATCCCTATTTCCGAAGGGATTTTCTCGACCGGGACGAAGAGATACCCTGGGGAGAGTTTTTGGGTTTTACCGAGGAGGGTATATCGATCGGCGGGGAGAGCGAGGATGTATCCCGCCTCTCCTGGGGACTCACCTCACGGGTCCGGATTCCTACACAGAAGAGTAAGCCCTATCTGTCCACCGCCGCAATCACGAATCTGAAAACGGATCTTACCTGGAAGACGAAGGAGACCGATACGACCGGTATAGCGGGTCTCGATCCCACTCTCCCCGGATACGTTCCCGAATCGAATAGGACCGCCTATTCTTTTCCTTTGAAACGGTTCTTCTATCCCGACAGCTTTCTGCTTCCCGCGGCTTCTTTAGAGATATCCGGTACCCTCTTCGATACGGCACAAAGTCGGGATGGGCGGGAAGAAAAGGGTGGATTATCCGAGGAATTTCCGGAAAAACCGCCGGGGAAGGGATTCATACCCCCGGATACGGCCCTTCCGGAGAAAGCCGTGGAGACTGGAGAAGTGTCCTCGGAGGTAAGGGAAGACTATGCCCCTCCGAGAAGAAGGCCGGATGCCGAGCTTCCCCGGAAACCGGCGGGACGGCCCTACACCCATTCCCTCGGATATCGCATCCTTCCCGGAATCGATCTGGACAGCAGGTTCTCGTCGGAAGACTGGAGCAAACCGGATGAAGTCGATTACGGTATAGAGTATTCTCTTATCAATACCCGGGGAGATTTGAGCTTCACCTATTCCGGGAAAATCTACGAGAATTTATTTACCTACAGCGATACAATTTCTCTCTCGGGGCAATTCCGCAACCACTTCAATCGGGGAACAGGGGTCGGTGACGAAACCTGGGAGTCTTTTCTCACTTCCGATTACGAGAACACCGAGCTCGAGGTCACGAACACCTTCGATTTCAAAACCATGCCCTTCTCGGCGGGTTGGTATCTGGAAAAATCGTATATCTCCTATACCTTGAGCACGGTATTTCTCAAGAGGGACTTTATCTATGTCGACCCGGAAAATGTACCGGTCTATCACAACCTCTTTACCCGGTGGACTAAGGAGTTTATTCCGGAGCACCTGACGGAGCTCGTTCTTCTTCCGGAATTTTTCGGCAATGAGCAGCGCTTTTTCTTGAGATACACCCTGCCTCCGCTGGATCAGGAATTCGCATGGGAAACGGTGCTTACCACGGGGCCTCTGGTATCAAAGCTCAACTGGGAGTTCGGCGAGTACCCTTCGGATCCGAGCAACCCCGCTACTTCGCCGAGGAGATGGGAGCCCAAACCGGTCCGGCTTCTCGAGACTTTGACACTAGGGAATTTCTTGACCCTGAATCAGCTCTTTTCCTTTAGTCTCAAATACACACGGTTCAAGTTGAGTGAAACTACAGTCGAAGCTTCGTTTCTCGAGGGTAATCTCGGTGGGACTCAGAAGCTCATTTTCGGAGTACCCGAGGAGGACGAGCTCCCGGGCTCCCCCTTCATCTACGAAAATCCCTACGAATGGACGAGCATCCTCGATGTCTGGTGGTTTCATGTCCAATACACCATGAAACGGGCTTTTCCTTATACCTTCGACACCAATCAGGGGTGGATCCAAGGAGGCGGGGAGATCTTTCAGCCCGAAAGGTTCAAAGCGTGGATCGACTATACCAGAGAGTTCGAGCCTATGTGGAAGAACCGCATCCGGATGAGTATCGATTTTTCCACGGTCTGGAATATGGACTTGATTCGATTTACCGAATCCACCTGGACATTTAATCTTGGATTTTCCTTTGAAATCCACGAATTCCTCGATCTTACAATAAGCCTGTCCAGCGAGAATAGGGACATCTTCCGCTACTTTCCCTCATACGCCGATACGGTCGGAGTCGACCATGTGAATATCATAACCGACCTCCTCAAATCGGTGAATGTTTTCAATATGCAACATCGGCGTGAAAGCTTCTTCAACGCCAAGCGGGCCTCTATAAAGGCGGTCCATGACTTGAGGGACTGGGACCTCACCTTCGAATACGCGGGAGAACCCAGGTTGACTACCGATTCGACAGGCTTTAGATTCTATGAGTGGACTTCGAGCATTTCCATTTTTCTCAAATGGAGTCCGATACCGGAAATCAAGCGGGAGGTCGTATACGAAAGCAAGGAATGGAGTTACTAGAGCCGTCGATCCATCTTCTTGACTTATCTTGATGCTCGGGGATACACTTGACCGGAGAGGCATACGCAGACAAAAAACATGACAATTGTTCTTGAAAATCAAAAGCTTCTGGGTGATCTATGCGGGGCAAATGATAGGAATCTCAGAACCATCGAAAAACTCATCGACGAGCAGGTCTTCTCGCGGGGCAACGAGCTCTGTATCCTCTCCGAAGACGAGGAAAAGCAGGAAATATTCAGAGAATTGGTTACTCAGCTCAAGGAGCACACCCGCATGGGCCACGTCCTGGGGCCCGATCTGATCGAATCGATTTATAGGTCCAGCGCCGCCGGTGAAAAGGAAAAGACCGACAGTATCCGGGAGAACAATATATCCATTCCCGGGTCGATCAAGATATTTCCGAAATCGTACCACCAGGCCGATTACATCCGGGCCATGAGGGAAAACGATATCGTCTTCTCCATTGGACCGGCGGGCACCGGAAAGACCTATTTGGCCATTGCCTACGCCTTAGAGCACGTCCTCTCCAAGCGAAAGAACCGGCTCATTCTGACCCGCCCGGTGGTAGAGGCGGGGGAGAACCTGGGTTTTCTGCCCGGTGATCTGACCCAAAAGATCAGTCCCTATCTCCGTCCCCTCTACGATGCAATGGACGCCTGTATTCCGGTGGATATGATTTCCCGGCTCGAGGAGAACCGGATAATCGAAATAGCACCCCTTGCGTACATGCGAGGGAGGAGCATCAACAACAGCATTATAATCCTCGACGAGGCTCAAAATACAACCCGTGAACAGATGAAGATGTTCCTGACCAGGCTCGGCAATAATTCCCAGACTATCGTCACCGGGGACGTAACCCAGATAGACTTACCCAAGAAGGGATCGTCCGGGCTCGTCCATGCCATGAATATCCTAAAAAATATTCCGGGTATCCACTTTTCCTTTTTTGACGGCAGTGATGTCGTCAGAAACCCGTTGATCAAAAAAATTATTGAAGCATATGAAAAAGAATCCAAGCAATAAAACCCGGATCCTCGGTTTATTGCAGGCTCCAATCTCACATACGAAAAAAGAAAAGACCCGGGCGGCAATACTTGCGGCATCCTTCGTGGTGATATACTTTCTTCTCCTTCTCTTTAACCAGTTCAGCTTTCTCTTTCAACGGATCGATCCGAGCGACTACGAGGTCGGTACCCGCGCGGAGAAGGACTTGACCGCGGAACGGAGCATTACCTACATCGACGAGAGGGCAACCGCTATAAAACGGGACGCCCAGTCACGGCTCGTCCCTCCGGTCTTCATCATAAACAGCTCCTTAAGCGAGCGATCCTTCGATAGGTTCAACAGTTTTTCCCGGGTCGTTTTGAATACTTTGACGGAAAACGGGGCTCCTCCCACCGTGGATAGACTCTACCTGGAAGTCCAGAGCGAGCTTCCGGGAATTCTCGAGCGGGAGGACATCGAAGCGCTCGTAAGCCTCGACGATCCGGGCCGGATGCTCGCGGAGATGTATCCGATTATCGAGTTCACTTTAAACCGGGGAGTTGTCGATCTCGAGAGTTACGAGGGGGAAATACCCTCCGGGACCGTCGAAATATGGCGCAGGACCGACGGAAAGACCGACAAGTCGGTTGTTTCGATAGAAGAAGTTCCGAGGGCGGAAACACTCCGTTCTAGGATTATCGTGTCGGCCCTGGATAGCGGATTCGACTCCGATGAGGCGGAAATCGCGGCTGAAATCTTGATCAATTTTGTCGAACCCAACGCTGTCTACAGCCCCGAATTGACGGAAACAAATCGGGAACAGGTCGCAAGAGGGGTAGAGCCCGTGGAGAGGCGTGTTCTGGAAGGAGAAGAGATAGTCCGGGAGGGGTACATCATCACGGAGGCGGAGCGAGAAAAAATAGAGGCGATTGCCGGTTTTTCCCTTACCCTGAATACGTATAAAATAGTGGGGACTGCACTTTTTCTGATCCTTCTCTACGGCCTTGCCTATTTCATGTTCCACCCTCCGTTTTCCACGGGACGGTACACAAACATTCAGGTGTTTATTCTCCTCGGTCTGGCGGTGACCTATCTCCTGATCGCACTCCTCATGGACAATGCCGACTTCGCACGCGAGTGGCTTCCCTTCGCCGTCTTTCTTCCCACGGCTCTCATCGCAATGCTGGTTACCGTGCTTATCAATACGAGAACGGCCTTCTTTTTTTCCCTCCTCCTTGCGATGGCGGTTTTCATTATCTCCGATATGAAGGGGATATCGTTTCTCTTTGCCTTTCTCTCCGGGGTAAGTGCATCGCTTTTCGCAATGAAGACGGAAAAACGGATCGATTTGATACGAGCCGTTCTCTATGTGAGTATCATTCAGGGGGGATTCCTCATAGTTTTGGGACTTTTAAACGATATTCCCAGTTACAGGCTTCCCGCCTTCTTCGGATGGGGGGCGCTCAACGGATTTGCCTGCGGAATACTGAATCTGGGGATTCTCCCTATTATGGAGCATCTCTTGAACGTTCCTACCCGGTTCAGACTCCTCGAGCTCTCGGATACCAACTCGCCGTTGATGAAGAAGATGCTTACCCTAGCCCCCGGGACTTATACCCACAGCTTGAACGTCGCCAACCTTGCCGAATCGGCGTGTAAGGAGATCGGGGCCAACCACCTCGTGGCTCGGGTCGGTGCATACTACCACGATATCGGGAAGATCGAGCAGTCGGAATATTTTATAGAGAACCAGAAAGACGTGAACAAGCACAACGATCTCAAACCGAGTCTCTCGGTTGCGGTTATCAAGGCTCACGTCAAGATGGGGGTCGAGAAGGCTAAGGAGCTCAAGCTCCCCAAAGTGGTACTCGACATCATTGCCCAGCACCACGGAGGAGGGCTCATCAGCTACTTTTACGCCGAGGCGATCAAGAACGAGAAGAACACCAAGATCAATCGGGAAGACTACTCCTATTCCGAGCCGGTCCCCGCGTCAAAGGAGGCGGCGGTGGTCATGCTTGCGGACACCGTGGAGGCGGCCACAAGGACCTTGAAGAAGCCGAGCGTGACAAAGCTCGAGAAGTTTGTCTGGGACCTGTTCCTCTACAAGATACAGGAGAAGCAGCTCAATAACTGCGAGCTCACTATGCAGCATCTCGAAAAGATCAAGGACTCCTTCGTGCACATCCTGTCCGGCTATTACCATGCGCGTATCGAATATCCCAAGAACGAAGAGGCCGCCCAGTGAACAGAATCGAAATTACCGCGGAAATCGACGTCGGCGAAGCGACGATTGACAAAACTGAAATATTCTGTAACAAGCTTTTAAACGCATTAGAGACAGACGGATGGGAGGTTTCGATCCTCTTCTGCGACGACGTGTACATACGGCAGCTCAACAAACAGTACCGCTCTATCGACGCGGCCACGGACGTTCTGTCCTTTCCTCAGGGAGAGCAGTATCACGAAGGCGAGACCTACTACGCCGGAGACATCATCATATCTCTCGACAGCTGCGTGAGCCGGGCCGAAGAACTCGGTGTTTCAGCGGACGAGGAATTGAAAAGATTGATTATTCACGGAATACTTCATCTTAAGGGGATGGATCATAAAACCGACACATCCTACGACGAAATGATAGGTCTCCAAGAATCACCTTTAAGCCGATTATCTGAGGAAACCCTGTGGTGAAGAAGAAAGGATTTCTGCAGCGAATTATTAGAAAAAACTTCTCCGAAGAAAGCGAGGACTTCCAAGAACTCAACTCTACCGAAAAAGATATGATTCGAGGAATCGTAGAGTTGTCCGATACCGCCGTGAAGGAGATCATGGTGCCCCGTATCGATGTGGTTTTTATCTCTTCTGACATGAGCTTTTCGGATATGATGTCCAGGCTCATCGAATCGGGACACTCCCGTTTCCCGGTATTCAAGGAGACTATTGACAACGTCGTAGGAGTTCTTTACGTGAAGGACCTCCTTGTCTATTTTTATCGGGGCGAGGAAATCGATATCGAATCGGTCGCCCGAAAGGCCTTCTTCGTTCCGGAAAGCAAAAAATGCGACAGTCTCTTGAGGGAGATGAGGAAGAAACGGGTCCATATAGCCGTAGTAGTCGACGAATACGGAGGGGTGTCGGGGATCGTCTGTCTCGAAGACATACTCGAGGAGATCGTCGGGGAGATACAGGACGAATTCGACAATGAGGTAGAGGATATTCTCGAGCTCGAGACGGGTATCTATCTCTGCGACGCCAGGGTGGATATCGAGGACTTGAACGAGCGTCTCTCAACCGAACTTCCCGAGGAGGATTTTGACACCCTAGGGGGATTTGTCTTCGACTTGTTCGGAAAAATTCCGGTCAAATTCGAAAAGGTCTCCTACCGGGACATCGATTTCATCATTCAAGAGATGGAGGGTCACAAAATTCGGACCGTCAAGCTGGTACTCCAGCCGGAGAGGATCAATGATATCGAGAGGGAATAATCTCCGCCGCCCGGAGAGGGCCGGGTCGAAAAGGTTTTACCGGAGCAGATCATATCCGGCGGCTTATCTCTTCATTTTTTTCATTCTCGTTGTCGGGATCCCTCAGCTTTCGTCACAGGAGAGAAGCCCGGTATACTGGTATGAATTAGGCAGGCAGGCCTTTCTCCGGGAAGACTATTTCCAAGCCGTCGAGAATTACAGGACCGCCCTCGAGATCTCCCCGGTCTATTCCGCCGCTCTGCGGGGCCTCGCGGAAACCTATTTCGCTTTGCAGGAGTTCGGGGAAGCTTTGGATTGGGTCGAGCAGGCTGAACGGTACGAGCGGGGAGATCTCGAGCTCAAGAGTTTGAAAGGGCGGATATTGATCGGCCTCGGGCGTTACGACGAGGCTCAAAATCTGTTCGATTCGATCCTCGAGGAGGAGCCCTACAACGAGGATGCCCTCTTCGGTCTCGCCGAGCTCGATATTGCCAGGGGCAGGCTTCTGGACGCCCGGAGTAAGTACAGGGAGGCACTGCGACTCGATCCCCGAAACCGGAGGGCCCTGTTGTCGTTGGCCCTCATATACGATGCCCGGGGTGAGATAGCGGAAGCGGAGGAGCTCATCGAGCTTGCCCTTCACCATTACCCTTCCCACGACGTGGTCCAGTATCTCGCCGCCGGTCACTATTACGAGAGAGGAATGCTCACGACAGCCCTGCACCACGCCGAACGGGCCGTTGCAATAAACGAAAACTATCCCGAGGCGGTCATTCTCAAGTCACGTATCCACTTCCAGCGGTCGGAATACGAAAAGGTTGTGCCCCTGGTGAACGGAATCATCTCCGAGAACCGGGACAATCCCTACTTGTGGTATCTCCTCGGCAGGAGCCACGACAAGCTGGGGAACTTCGCCGACGCCAGGGAGGGGTACTCCCGGGCATTTCGGGCCAAACCGGACGACGAGATCTCACGGATGTCCCTGGAGCAGATGTTAATCCGGGAGACCGAGATGGACGATCCCCTCCGCGGGAGATACGCGGAATTTCATTTTGCGGCCGGCCGAGAGCTCGAACGGCGCAATTACTATATCCGGGCCATGGACGAATACCGCCGGGGGTTGAGGATAGATCCCTTCTCCGAAGAGGGGCGCATGCTCTACGCCGGGATATTCAGGTCCCTGGGATTCCTGGAGCGCTACCTTGCCGAGCTCAGATTTCTCGAATCGGAAGGCTTCATGGCTCAGGATATCAGGGACGATTTAGAGATATACGAGTCTCTCCTCGAAGACTCCCCGGCCCGGGAGTGGAATGTACGGCAGTATCCCGCTCCGGAAAGCTTTGAAGATGATGCTTTCGTCCTGGACCGCGCCGAGAACGGCTACTCCGTGGCCCTCTTCTACGACGTAAGGGGAAGCATGCTCCTCCACCCGGGATCCGAACCTGTTTTGGCCGAGGAGCTCTACGCGGAGATGCAGGTGTCCGACCGGATCGTTCCCGCCGAATCGCCGAGGGAATACGAGGGGTACGCCGCCGCTTTCTCCCGGGCCCGCCGGCTCGGAAGCGATTATTTCGCGGTTATCAAATTCCAGGAGAACGAACGGGTTTTCGCCGCCCGGATGCAGCTCTACCGTTCGAACACCGGGAGCAGGATAACCGAATATCCGATTATCCGCACGGGGAATAACAGGGTCCGGGAAACAATATCGACCCTTGCCGGGCATTTCGCGGACGATCTCCCCGTGAGCGGGACTATTCTCGACATCAGTTTCGATACCGGCCTCATCGATCTCGGTTCATGGGACGGCATCGAGATCGGTACCGTGCTCAATATACTCAGAAAGGGTGGACTCGAGATCGCAACCGATGAACTCGGCCTCGTCTACTCGTCCGAGGACCTCCTAGGGACCATGACGATATCCGAGGTCGATGAGCTGGTCGCAGTGGGGAGTATCGACAGCAGCCTCTTTTTCGATATGATCAATCCCGGTGACCGGGTCATTCTCGCCGAAACTGAGGAGCAGGAAGACGGGGGACCCGATCCCGAACCGGTCGAGGAGGTCGACG
>JBKHAJ010000112.1:0-10764 GCA_046542935.1 Spirochaetia bacterium
CGGCGACCTGGAGGGGATGGATAAAATAGGGCGAACCGCTGGCGCGGAACTGATCGCGGTGAAGACTCTCAGCCCACCGGGCGGCTTTTTCGATCCGTTCCCGCTCTTCGGATGAGTAGTTGATGAGTTTTTCGACGAAATGCTCTATCTTTCGTACCATTCTCTTCGTCAATCCCTTCGGCCGACAATGACCCGCTCCCGGCCCGCTAAGTCGGGAAGCCTTCGGATATCGGCGTATCCGGCATCGCCCATGAACCCCTCTATCCTAGTCATCTGGGCGTGATGGGCCTCCAATAAAAGATAACCGTTCCTAACTAAAAAATCCATGCTCCGGTGCACAATTTTGTCGAGGAGGTCCAATCCATTCTCCCCGCCCTTCAACGCTAAAGCCGGCTCGGGCCATCCCTCCGCTTCCATGACGCTGACCTCTTCATCGGTCAAATAGGGCGGATTGGAGACGATTACGTCAAAGCATCCGTCGATAGCGGAAAAGAGATCGCTCCGAATAAAGGGGACAGGTTCGGAGGCGAGACGCTTCGCATTGATCATGAATACCTCTTCTGCGGACGGAGACACGTCGCTCGCGCTTATCCGGGCGTCGAGCCCCCTGCTGCGGCACTCCCGGTGCAGGGTCAGGGCTATGCACCCCGAGCCGGTCCCGAGATCGAGGACCGTGACGGGGTCCGTTCCCTGCTTTGCCGCGATAACCTCGAGGGCCGCGTCGACAATGATCTCGGTATCCGGCCGGGGGACGAGGACCCGTTCGTCGACGTAGAAGGTGAGGCTGTAGAACTCTTTTTTCCGTCTAATATAGGAAACCGGATACCCTTCGAGACGCCGGTGAAGGAAGGATCGGTAGAGCTCTTCCGTTTTACCATCGAGCGGATCGGGGAGGGATGCGTAGATTTTTTCCTTAGGAATTTTAGCTGCTTCGGAGAGAAGAACCGTTGCGTCTAGAAGCGGCGTTTCGATGCGGGGGCTTGCAAGGAATTCCTTCCCGAAGATCAAGGCTTCGCGGAACGTCATAGGCGTCTCTTACCCGCTAACTCGCTTCGGTGCTCAAGAGCTGCTCCCGATCGCTCATTTTCAGGTTTTCCACCAATTCTTCCATATCCCCCTGTAGAACAGCCTCGAGCTTGTACAGGGTCAGATTGATTCGGTGGTCGGTGACCCGGTTCTGGGGAAAGTTATAGGTCCTGATCCTTTCCGAACGGTCTCCTGAGCCGATCTGATTCCGCCTCGCCTCTGCCCGCTCCTGCTGCCGCTTCCGTTCCTCCATCTCGTAGAGCCGGGCCCGGAGTACCCTCAAAGCCTTGGCTTTGTTCTTGTGCTGGGACTTTTCGTCCTGGCAGGTTACCACCAGTCCGCTGGGTAGGTGGGTTATTCGGACCGCCGAGTCGGTGGTGTTGACGCTCTGTCCCCCCGGACCGGAGGAGCGGTACACGTCGATCTTTAAATCCTCGTTCCGTACATCCACGTCGGTTTCCTCCGCCTCGGGGAGGACCGCCACGGTGACCGCGGAGGTGTGGATCCGCCCTCCCGATTCGGTCTCCGGGACCCTTTGGACCCGGTGTCCGCCGCTCTCGTACTTGAGCTCTTCGTAGACATTTTTCCCTGCAATGGAGAAAACGATCTCCTTGAATCCGCCGATCCCGGTTCCGTTGGCCGACATGATTTCGATCTTCCAGTTCCGCTTTTCCGCGAACCGGCTGTACATCCGAAAGAGGTCGGCAGCAAAGAGGGCGGCCTCCTCCCCGCCGGTTCCCGCCCGGATTTCCATGATGATGTTCTTGCCGGCCAAGGGATCTTTGGGGATGAGGAGGATCCTGAGCTCCTCTTCGAGCTCCTGCTTACGCTTATTAAGGCGTTTGACCTCTTCCCGTGCCATCTTCCGCATTTCGGGGTCGGTCTCTTCGTCGGCTAAAAGATTGGATTCTTCAAGCTCTTCCTTCACCCGCTTGAAATCCTTGTAGGTTTCGACGGTATCCTGAAGATGGGCGTGCTCCTGGAGGAGGGACCTGTACCTAACGGCGTCTTTCATCACCGCGGGATCGCTTATAAGGGTTTCTATCTCTTTGAATCGGGCCTCTAGGCGGTCTAATTTATCGAACATACCGATGTATCTCTCTCGAGTTATGGATTACCGGGGGTAAAATCGGGACAGGCGTAGATAACCGTTTCCATCCCCATGTCGTGGGGTGGTTTGATATCGGCTATGGAATTCTTCAAGGATTCATGTATCGGGCACCGGCCGAGCAAAGCGCAGTCGGGACACACGCCGTTCCCCCGTGTGTTGATTTCAAGATTCATAAAAAAGAGTATATCATAAAAAGTCCGTGCGGTTCAATCCAGGGTAAGGCGTATCGGGCAGTGATCGGAACCGTATACATCGAAGAGTATCTCGGAACCCCCGACCCGGTCGATGAGGCCCGAATCCACGACAAAATAATCGATCCTCCATCCGATATTCTTTTCCCGGGCCGCGAACCGGTAGGACCACCAGGTATAGTGCCCCGGCTCGTCGGTAAAGTGTCTGAAGGTGTCGATATATCCGTCCCCCAAAAAATCGCTCATCCACTGCCGTTCCTCCGGAAGGTAACCGGGATTTCCCTCGTTCTGCTTCGGCCTCGCTAAGTCGATGGGCCGGTGAGCGATATTGAAGTCCCCGGTGAGGACGAAGCTCCTCCCCGCCGCGGCGAGCTCGCCGCAGTACTCTCTGATCCGTTTGCAGAAGGTAAGCTTGTGACCGAGGCGTCTTCCCTCGGGCTGGCTGTTGGGGAAGTAACCGTTTATGAGGACGAAGGAGCCGTAGTCGAGGATAAGGACCCGTCCCTCGTTATCGAATTCACGGTCCCCTAAGACGTCCGTCGATTCGGGCTTCTTTTTCGTGTAGACGGCTACCCCGCTGTATCCCTTCTTATCGGCGGAATTCCAGTAGGCGGTATACCCCTCCTGCTCGAAGAACCTCTTCTTGAGCTGCTCTTCCTGGGCCTTGGTCTCCTGGAGGCACAGAATGTCAGGGGATTCTTGGTGCATCCAATTGAAGAGCCCCTTGTTCTCAGCCGAGCGTATTCCGTTTACGTTCCAAGAAACAATTCTCAAGTCTCCTCCTCCCGATAACGGCTAAGTAAATCCTCCGTCTCTTCCCACTCCGCGGTGAGCTCTTCGATTCCTGCCTCGATCTTCTCGATCCGTTCCTTGACCCCGGCGGCTTCAACAGGATCGGAATAAACCGCGGGATCCGCGAGCTCTTCGTGGAGGCCCGACAGATCGTCCTCCGCCGTGTGGATCGCGTCGATGAGCTCCTCCTCCCGACGCTCGAGCCTTTTAAGCTCTCCCCGCCTCTTTTTCTCCTCTTCGTACCCCGCCGCCCCCGCGGGAGTTTCAGTGCCGGAAGGAGCGGACGGGGAGCCGTCGGCGGCCCGTTCCTGCTCCCGTTCCTGCTCCCGCTTCCACAGGAAGTAGCGGTAGTCTCCGGGATAGCGGGTGTACTTCCGTTCATCGAGGTGGAGGACCTCGGTGGCGAGCCCTTCGAGGAAGTGCCGGTCGTGGCTCACGAAGACCACCGTCCCCGGGTAATTCTCGAGAGCATCGAGAAGGATGTCCTTGGAGTGGAGGTCCAGGTGGTTAGTGGGCTCGTCGAGGATCAAAAGATTGACCGGGTGGAGGAGAAGCAAAAGCAGAGCCAGGCGGCTCCGTTCCCCGCCGCTCAAAACATGAGTCGATTTGTAGACGTCGTCGCCCCGGAAGAGGAAGGCCCCGAGCATATCCCGTGCCTTGGGTATGAGCTCGGTGGGGGCCTCTTCCTCGAAGGTCTCTATGATCGACTTCTTGCCGCCGAAACGGCCGGAGAGGTCCTGGGCAAAGTACCCTATCTCCACGTTCTTTCCGAGCCGCACCTCACCGGAGTAGTCCCGGTCGGTACCGGAGAGAATTTTCAGCAGTGTGGTCTTTCCCGCGCCGTTTACTCCGGTTACCGCGAGCTTCTCCCCCCGGCGGACGGTCAGATCGAGCCCGTCTAAGACGGTATTTTCCCCGTAGCTCTTGGTAAGCCCCGTGATCTCGAGGACGATCTCCCCCGAGTGGGGAGGCGGGGGGAAGGAAATCCTCATTTTTTTGAGATGTTCGGGGATTTCGATCCGCTCGAGCCTTTCTAGGTATTTAATCCTGCTCTGGACCTGTTTGGCCTTGGAGGCGTTGTACCGGAACTTGGAGATAAATTCCTCGGTCCGGGCGATCTCCTCCTGTTGTTCGCTGTACCGCTTGGCCAGCTCCTCGAGTTCCTCTCTTCTGCGCCGCTCGTAACGGGAGTAGTTTCCCCGGTACGTGGTGAGATCCCCGTGAAAGAGCTCGGCGATCTCATCGACGGTGGAATCGAGGAAGTACCGGTCGTGAGAGACAAGGCATACCCCGCCGTGATAATCGTTCAGGTAATCCTCGAGCCAATTTCTGGCCTCTAAATCGAGGTAGTTCGTCGGCTCGTCCAAGAGCATGATGTCCGGATCTTCGAGAAGAATCTTGGCTAAGGCTATCCGCATCTGCCATCCCCCGGAAAAGGTCTCGGTGGGTCGGTCGAGCTCACCTGAAGTAAAACCGAGGCCGAAGAGTACTTTCTCGATCCGGTGTTTCCGGTCGTAGTAGCCCGAGGATATGAGATGTTCGTGAATGTCGTGGTGCCGGGATAGGAGCTTTTCGGTTTCCCCGTCCTCTTCCGATACGCTTCCGAGGCGTTCCTCGAGCTCGTGTTTTTCGGCTAAGAGCCCCCGGAAATAGTCGAAGGCCCGGTCCGCCTCATCCGTGAGGGATGAGCCGGAGTGGATAAGGCCGCTCTGGGGGAGATAGGATACCCTGCACCCCTTCCGTAACGCCACCTTTCCTCCATCGGGGACGATTATCCCCGCGGCGATCCGCATGAGTGTTGTCTTGCCGCTGCCGTTGGCCCCGGTCAGGGCGACCCTGCTCTTCCTGTCCAGCGAAAACTCCACCCCTTTGAGAATATCCCGGTCCCCGAAAGCTATGGTTACACTGGAGAGCTGAACACAGGACACCTATTCTTCCCGCTGGACGAAGGAGATGGTAATGGGAAACTCCGGTTCTTTTTTGATGACCGAATCGTCGATTCCCTCGGCGGGAACGTAGACGAAGCGTACTCCGGATGCGGTCAGCTCGTAGAGGAAAGCCAGGGGTTTATCCCGCTGCTTCTGAAAGGTCAGTTGGAGTGCTCCGTCGTACCGCTTTTCCAGGGACTCGTCGAGGAAGAGAGAAAACTCGAGCTTTCCCGTGTTTCCCGAATTCCGGGGGATGATGTCGGAGACTAGGCGCCAGTAGTCGGACCAGGAGAATTTGGTAAAGCCCTCCAATTCGAGAGTCCCGTAGGCATCGGAATGGAACACGGGACCCCTTTCAGTGAGCTCCTCGAATTTCTCGAGCCGCCTCTCCCTTTCTTCGGCGATGATCGAAGCGACATCCGAGTCCAATCGTATAAAAACAGTGTTCATGAACCGTTGTCCCATCGGATATTCGGCGACGATCCGTTCTTCGGAGCGAATGGTGATCTTCAGCGGTGTCCCGCCGAAGATATAAGCCCGTCCTCCTGCGGGAATTATCTCGGTATAGTTGTATTCGGCTGATCCAAACCGGGTAGTAAGGACTATCCGGTTCTCCTCGGGGTAGGGAAACACCCCGTAGAGCTCCTGAAAGAGCTCGAGGTCGATGGTGTCTTCGGTGATCATCTCCCGGTAATACTCCGGCCGCCAAGTGTGCTCGAGAAAATTGACCAGCAGGGGATCCCGGCGGATTACCTCTCCTGAGGTGTCCTCCACTCCGATTCGGGCAATCGTCAGGTTGCGTCCGAATACCCATCCCACGATGCCTCCCTCCGTAAGGACCTCGTACCAGTAATCCTCGTACTGCCCCTGGGTATCGGTGGTGTTCCCTCGGCTCAAGATCTTTACCGTCTCTCCCCGGCGCATCCGGTAGACCCTCGAAGACGTCCCGTCTGGCTCCCGGCGGATGGGAAGCCCGTCGGAATCGGCCCGGGCAATGCTCGTTTTCCAGGGCTCGAATCTTTCGAGGTAGGCAAGGGCCTCCTTTTCCCGCTTGAAAAAGGACACCCGCCACCGGGGGACTTCCACGGTCTCCCCGCCGGTTCCGAGAAGGGTGTAGGAGTCTTGGATCGATGATTCTTCGATAATGGGGACGACGGAACCCGTTCCGTAGCTCTCTTCATCGGCGGACCAGAGGACCACACCGTACCCCACTTTACGCGGTCCGCAAGCGAGTACTCCCGCACATAAGATAGCCGCCGCTATGAGGATGCCGAGCAAGCGTATCCATTTTTTCATAATTGGTCTATTATAGAACATAACGAGCTTAGAAAGTCAACGAAGGAGTTTTTCACTATGGACAAAAAGAAGCGGATATTCGAAGCAATCGACGGGTATGCCGAAGAGATGGTCGAGCTCCAGCGGCTTTTGACCCGAATACCCGCTATAGGACCCGAAAACGGAGGTGAGGGGGAAGAGGAGAAGGCCCTCTCCTTTATCGGCTGGATGAAAGAGAGGGATGTCGAGCTCATCGAGACCCTCTACGCCCCGGATTCCCGGGTACCCGCGGGAAAACGGCCGAACGTCATAGCGCGCTTTCCGGGCAAGGATTCGAGCCGGACCCTGTGGATTATGTCCCACCTCGACGTGGTCCCGGAGGGGGAGCTCTCCCTGTGGAACACCGATCCCTTCTCATTGGTGGAAAAGGACGGTAAGCTCTACGGCCGGGGAGTCGAGGACAATCAGCAGGGAATCGTGAGCTCCATTTTCGCGGCCCTCGCTTTCCTCCGTACCGGTACCGTCCCCGATGTCGACGTCAATCTCCTTTTCGTGGCCGACGAAGAGTTCGGATCGAACAAGGGAATCAAGTATCTCCTGAAGGAACACGATCTTTTCCGCCCAAATGACATGTTTCTCGTTCCCGACGGAGGCCGCCCCGACGGAACCATGATCGAGGTGGCTGAAAAGAGCGTGCTGTGGCTCGAGTTTAAAACCACCGGTAAACAGACCCACGCCTCGAGGCCGGACATGGGAAAGAACGCTTTCTTGGCCGCCTCCGACCTGGTCATGAGACTCTCCGATCTCAAATCCGTTTTTTCCAGGGAAGACCCCCTCTTCGAACCCCCGACCTCCACCTTCAACCCCACGAAGAAAGAGGCCAACGTTCCTAACGTCAACACCATCCCCGGGGAGGACGTTTTCTGCTTTGACTGCCGGATCCTTCCCGATTACCCGGCGGATGACATCCTCGCCGAAGTGGACCGGAGAGTGGGAACGGTGGAGGAAACCCACGGGGTCGGCATCGAGTACAAGATCCTCCAGCGCGTCGAATCGCGCTCCACCCCCGCCGACGCCGAGATCGTAGGGATGCTCAAAAAGGCGGTGGCGGGCGTGTACGGAACCGAAGCCGAACCGGTGGGAATCGGGGGAGGGACGGTGGCCGCTTATCTCCGGAACGAAGGCTATGAGACGGTGGTTTGGGCGCGGCACGACGAGACCGCCCATAACCCCAACGAGAACTGCAGGATCGAGAACCTGGTAGGCGACGCCAAGGTCATGGCTTCGCTCATGCTGAAAGGGTAATATGGCGCCTTTAGTTATCTACGTAACCGGATTCCGACAACACGCGGGAAAGACTGTCACCAGCTTGGGTCTTTTGCACCTCCTGAGCCGGCGTTTCGCACCGGAGGAGCTCGGGTACATCAAGCCTGTCGGGCAGCAGCTGATGAGCCTCGAAGACGGAACCAAGGTGGACAAGGACGCTCTGATAATCGAACGCTTTTCGGGAATCCCCGATTTGGACATGAAGACGGTCTCTCCGGTCCGCCTCGCTTCCGGATTCACCAAGCAGTATATCTCCTGTAAAGACCGCGCCACGGAGACGGAGCGCCTCAAGGGGAATATTTTGAAAGCCCTCGACTCCTTTTCCCATAAGAAAATCGTGATTGCCGAGGGCACCGGCCATCCGGGGGTCGGCGGTATCGTGGGTCTTTCCAACGCCAATGTGGGCAAGCTTATGCACGCCCAGACGCTCTTTCTCTCCGGGGGCGGAATCGGAAAGGCTTTGGACATGCTCGAGGTGGATCTGTCCTACTTTATCTTCAAGGGGTGCAGGGTGCGGGGACTCATCTTCAACAAGGTTTTTCCCAAGAAAATCGACACCGTCAAAGAGTACATAACCGAGGAACTCATCAACGAGCGGTACGGAGCCTACGGAGAGCCGATCCGCATCTTCGGCTTTCTCCCGGAGATTTCGAAGCTCAACCACCCCTCTATGCGGATCATCGCCTCCGCCTTTCCCGACGCCAGGAGCATAGGGACGGTAACCGATAGAGAATGGATGGTGCCCTGCAACGGAATCAAGGTGGTCTCCCTTACGGCGGAGTATCTGAATCCGGAAAAACACATAGCCCCCGGGGATGTGGTTCTCCTCGGCTCGGCCTCGAAGAGCCGGCGGATCAAGCTGTTGAGCTATCAGCGGGCCCTCAAAAAGAGCTCCGAGAGGGCAATTGGGGGAATAGTACTGACCTGCGGAGAGACTACCCCCTTGGACCCGGAAATCGAAGATCAGATCGCCGAATCGGGAATACCCGCTCTCTACGTCCAGGAAGATACCGCGGCGGCGGAGGAAAAGATCATCGAGGTCTTCGAGAATACCAAGATCCAAGTCTACGATAAGCTCAAGCACGAGAAGATCAAAGAGCTCTTCGAGAATCATTTCGATCTCGATCTCTTTCTCGATGCCCTGGATATTACGGGAGGTCGCAGACGATAAGCACCCGCCCCTCTTCGAGGAGCCGCCGGTTATTCGGGTCGTAGAGGATTCGGTTCGCCGCCTCCACGGGGATAATGAGGTCGGTGTAGTTGATACCGAAGATTCCCCGGGCGAGGATTCGTAAAGGGGACCTTCCGATGCGTTCAAGGTAAGGGCTCTCGTCGAGGGTGCCGCTGTAGGCCGCCATGCCCCACTTTTTTAAAGTGTCCGGAGCCACCATCCCCTTTTTGTAGATCTCCCGCATCTCCCCGTCGAAGAGGGTGGGAAACAAGGAAGGCTTCATAATTTCCCTCCTTCTCTCACCATGGACCGGAAGACTCCCCTTCGCATAGATGACTATGCCGGTAAACTCGGCGGTAGGGACATGCTCAAGTACCCGCGGTGGCCTGTAGGGTTCCTGGTGCTTGATGAAGAGAGTGACGATGTCGGGAAAGAGCTTATAGGTATAGGTCAGGGAAAAGGATGTAAGATCAGGGCTGATCCTGGAAAAGGTGCGTTCATAATTCCGGGACAGCCGGTTGATCCCCTCGATCAATCCCGGTTCCTCTCCGGTTTGTTCCGCCACGGTAAATCGGGAGTCGACGGTCATGCCCGCTATCGCTTCGTTGAAGGCGAACAGTAAGCCCCCTTCGACGAGCTCCTCCGCTCTCTGCCTGGCGGCCGGAAGAATGAGATCGGTGTCCTCGAGCTTCACTTCCGCCTCGATGCGGAGCTCACTCCTCTCCCAGTCCAGGGTGTGGGAAAAGTCCACCGATTCCCGGGTGCCCGTATTTTGAGCCTCCGCTGCGAAAGGTACTCCCAGGAGAAAAGCGAATACAAAGGGTATTTTGATCGAACGGATTCCGTTCATTCTACATTCCTCGTTCCGGGATCTTAAGAATTGTTCCCTCCCGGATGATTCCGGACAAGTCCAGGCTGTTCGCCCGGGCAAGCTCCTCGAGGGATACACCGAACCGCCGAGAGATGCTCCACAGGGTATCTCCCTTCCGGACGGTGTACCGATCGGAATATCCCGAGGGGCTCTCCGCCAAGGCTGCGGTATGTTGACCCGCAAAGGACGGGACCTCTTCGAAGGCAGGGATAACCAGATGGGTGCCTATCTGCAGAAGGGCGGGGCGAACACCTAGATTGTACCGTCGTATCATGTCGACCGACACTCCGTAATGCCTCGAAAGAGCGTAGAGGGTGTCCCCTTCCCGGACCGTGTACACATGGAACCGCATGAGCCGGATCTCCGGATCTCCGAGGGTCTTAGTTATCACATCGGCATAATCCGAGGGAACCTTCAGGAAATAGGGGGAAGAATCAGGAGGGGTAACCGGGTAGTTGAGCTCGGCGTTTCCCCTCTTTAGAAGTTCCAAGGGAACTCCCGCGCGGTCGGCGAGAATCCTGATATCCACCGGTTTTTCCACGGGAATCCGGGTCCATTCGGGGTAGTTCTCCCAGCTTACCGGAAGACCGTGGCGCCCGGGATAGGAGCACAGTGCGGCGGCGGCCAGGAATTTGGGAACGTACCGGACGGTCTCGGAGGGGAGGTAGCCCCCCTCGGCGAGAGCCCAATAATCGGAAAAACCCGCGGCGGCAATACTTCTCTGCATCTTTCCCAGGCCGCAGTTGTAGGCGGCTAAGGCGAGAAACCAGTCACCGAGCTTCTCGTAGTTGTACAAGAGCTTCTTGATCGCCGAATCGGTGGCTTTCCAGAAATCCTTCCGGTCGTCGGTCCACCGGTCTATCCGCATATCGGGATAGATACTGTTTTGCATGAACTGCCACATTCCCTTGGCCCCGGAAGGAGAGGTAGCGTAGTCGCGGAATTCGGATTCTATCACCGGGAGAAATCGGAGCTCCCTCGGTGCACCATAGTGGACGAGCCTTTCGGAGATATGCCCGAGATAGGGCCGTCCTCTCTCCAGGGCCTTCTCTATCCAGTCGAGGTTTTCCCGT
>JBKHAJ010000113.1:0-10736 GCA_046542935.1 Spirochaetia bacterium
GGAAGTCCCCGGTCACGATCGGGCGCTCGCTGAACGCCGAGTTCGCCCGGATCCTCAGAGACGAGGTGCTTTTAGGCCTTAACGACGGGAAGAGCTTCGGCCCGGACGGCGAGGGGTACCAGCGGCTGAATCCCGCCTGTCCCCGGAGCACCCTCGAAGAGGCCGCCCGGCGCCTCGAGCGGGCAGTAAAGATTGCCTCGGGATAAGGCGGGCGGGCAAGTGGAGAGAACCGCTCCCGGCGGGTGATCAGGCCTTCCTGTTGAGAAGCTCATCGAGGGCGGAATGGGATTTGAGCAGCGCGCTCATAACAGCCTCCGAATCCCGGCTCGCGGTAAACACAGCTTCCAGCGATTCGAGCCCGTCGCTCAGGGCCTCGTTCTGCTCCCGAATGGCGTCGCTAATCATAGACAGGTTTTTCCCGGTTTCCTGAATCGATTCGTTGTTATCGCTGAAAGTCTTCCTGATTTCTAAAAAGTCCTTCTGAAACCGGTCGACCAAGTCCATGAATTGACGCATCCGCTCGGAGAGGATACTTATCGATTTTCCGAACTCGCCGATAGTCGAATCGATGGTATGAGCAAATTCACCGGTCTGATTTGCAAGGCTCCGCACCTCGTTCGCGATAATCCTGAAACCCTTTCCTACCTCCCCGGCCCTGGCCGCCTCGATCGAGGCGTTGATGGCGAGAATATTCGTCCGGTCCGAGACATCCTGGATCTGTCCCGTTATTTCCTGGATATTTGCCGATTTTTCGGCAAAATCCTTGACCATTGCGTCGATCTCCCGGGCATCCGCGGCGGCTTGGTCGATCTCGCCGACCCTGTCCTCGATACTCCGGTCCACCTCATCGTTCTTCTCCCGGACCGAATCCATCATATCACTTATCTTCGTTGAATTTGTCGAAGCGCTCTCGGACGTGGCCCGGATCTCCTCGAATGCGGAAACGACGGTCTCCATGGAATCGCGAATGTAATGGAGATTATTCTCGATGATCTGCATCGACCGTTCGGTAACCGTGGTGAGAACGACTCCCTTGTTATACCCTACGGTAAATGCGGCAATCGTCTGCGTGTAGTTGCTGGAGTACTCTTCTCCGCCGTTCATACTGATGCTCCGTAGAGTTCATCGATCTTGTCGATACCGCATTCGAGATTTTCGAACCAGGAGAGGAATTTCCCGGCATTTTCACCCCTGAATACGGCCCCGTGTTGGGGCGTGATCATCTCGATATCGTAGGGACGGACCGAGTCCACCCACTTTCGGCAGGCCTTGTTCGAAGCCATGTATCGGGTATGAAATCCCTCCATGAGCGGCAGGTGCCGTTCGAAATCTTCCACAAAAAGATACTCCTGCCCCCGTTCGAATACGGCAGCCCCAATATCGCCGGTGAAGAGTATCTTGGCCCGGGGATCATATACGCTGTACTGACCGGTGGAGTGGAGAAAGTGGGCGGGAACGAACCTGAGCTCATCCCCGCTCGGAAGCTTATAGGCACGGCCGTAATTCTCGATGCCGATGATCCGCTGTTCGTCGACGATGCCGAAGTGGGGAAGAAATCGGAGCCACAGGTTCGATATAAAAACTTTCGCCCCCGTTACACCGAGCCACAGGGCAATTCCGGAGCTCACATCCGGGTCCTGATGAGAAAAAATAACGGCGTCGATCTTATCGAGGCTTACATAGCGGCTCGCTACGGCCACGACCCGGGAAAAGAGGTGAATACCTCCCGGATCTAAAAGTATACCCCTCCCTCCGTTCAGGATAAGATATTGGTTGGTCTGTACCACCGCCGTTTTAGCCTCGGGATCGGCTCCGAGCCATATGAACTTGTGGGTTTCATCCTCGTAGAGGACCTTGCCGTTCACGTCTTTGCTTTCGATCATAGGTACTCCTCGATATTGACAACTTAAAGCATGGACCACATTATAGGGATAATTAGTATTTAATACAAATTCTCTAATAATTATCTACCGGGAGATGAGATGAGGCAAGCCGTTTTACAGCTTTCGTATGAAGAGGCCGTTTTTAGGATCGAAGATGAAGATTTCGAGGGCTCGAAATCCGCCGGAATTATCGGTCAAACCCGGGCAATGAAGATCCTCCGCAAAGGAACCGAAATAGCCGCGGCCGGATACAACGTCTTCGTGAGCGGCCCTCCCGGAACCGGCCGGCATACCGCGGTGCGGAAGCTCCTTGCTGAAAAAACGAGTCCCCTGTGGCCCCGTAAAGATATTGCCCTAGTCTTTAACTTCAGTCATCCGGAAAATCCCCGGGTCCTGTTTTTTTCCCCCGGACGGGCTCGGCAATTCAAATCGGACCTTCATGAGCTCGTGGAAAACCTGAAAAAGAGCATCCCCGCTTCCCTCGAAACGGGGAATTACATCGACGGACGGGACCGTTTGATCGAGATAATAGAGGGTGAGGAGAACCGAATTTTGAGTGACTTCGAGAAACGAATCGCCGAAGAGGGATTCCACCTCGCCTACGCGGACGAAGAGTCGGGCGGCGTTATGGAGATCGTTCCCGAATACCAGGGAAAACCGGCCTCCTTCGATCTCCTCCAAGGAAAACTTCTCGCCGGTGAACTCGACGAGACGGAGTGGAAAGCGATCAGGGAACGGTACAATCTCTTCGTCGACGAGCTGAAAATCCTGTACAGAGAGCTCAGGGAAGCGCGGGACAATCTCGATGACGAGCTCGAAGCCCTCGGCCTGGAGACGGTCATGCCGGTTATCTCCGCCGAGATATCCCTTCTTCGGGACAGGTATCCGGAAGCCGAGATCGGGGTGTATCTGGACGATCTCGAACACGATCTTACGGCAAATCTCTATCTCTTTACTCTGGATCGGGAGCTCTTCGACGAGGCGGGAAATCCCCGTTTTATCCGCTACGGAGTAAATATTCTCGAAGACTGTTCTCGGTGTCCCGAAGTCCCCGTGGTATGGGAAAACCACCCCACGGCGGCGAGACTTCACGGCGGAACGAATACCCGGGGCGATGGCGCCGAGGGGGCAAACTTCCTCCAAATCCGGGCCGGGACCATGCTCAAAGCCGGAGGAGGTTTTTTAGTTCTTCCGGCGGAGGAGCTCCTGCGGAACGAGGAGAGCAGAAGGCTCCTGAAGCGGTTTTTCCAGACCGGGTATGTGGAGCTCCGTCCTTCGGGGATACAGCCTGAACCCGTCCCGATCGATATGCGGGTAATCGTTATCGGAACGGATGAGCACTACGGCACTCTTATGGGAAAAGATCCGGATTTCTCGAAGCATTTCAAGCTCCACGCCGTGTTCACGGACACGACACCGAGGACTCCTGAAGCGACAAAGAGCTACGCCGCGTTCGCCCGGAGGACGGCGGATGAAGGGGGTCTTCCCGAGCCCGATTCTTCGGGGGTCGCTGCCCTCATCGAATACGGAGCCCGCTTAGCGGGGAGCCGGAACCGGCTTTCTACCCGATTCTCACGTATAGCCGACTGTATAACCGCCGCCGGACACCCGGCGAAGACGACAAAGAGCTTGGACCGAGAAGCGGTCCGCACCGCCCTCGAAGAGTTACGCTCCTCGGCCGCGATCGCCGAGGAGGAGATAGCCGAGGATATTCTCGCAGGAAGACTCTCAATCCGATTCACGGGTACGGAATCCGGCAGGGTAACGGAGCTTGCCCTGTCCGGACGGGGCGACACATTCTCTGCCGCGCCGTCCTCCGTAACCGCCGTTGTCGCGCCGGGGCGGCCGGGGCACGTTACAATCACCGGCCCGACGCAATCCGCCGCGGAGGTCCTCGAAGGATACCTCCGGTCCCGATACGCCCCCGATTATTCTCTCTCCCTCTACGCGGACATCCGTCTCGAGAGACGGGACGGTACCGGAGACGGCCCGCCTGCCGCCGCCGCCTCCGATATCTGCGCCCTCTTGAGCGCCCTCGCGGAAGTACCGGTACTGCGGAATATCGCCGTCGCCGGGGGTTTCAGCCATACGGGGGAGTTACTCCCTGTCGAAGGAATAACCGAACGTATCGAGGGGTTCTTCCGAATTTGCCGGAGTACGGGTTTCGGCGGCGGGATAGGAGTAATCCTCCCGAAGCGGAACCGGGACAACCTCCTTATCGATAGAGAGACCGGAGAAGCCCTTCGGGAGGGAAGTCTTGTCCTCTACGCCGCGTCCACAGTAGACGAGGCTTTCACCGTCTTGACCGGACATGAATCGGAAGAGCTCGATGAAAAGGTTCGAAACCGGCTCAAACACCTATCGGAAGCGTCACTGGAGACTCCTCGGTGCAGAAAAGCATAGCCCTCTTCTATTAGAGATCGGGGTCGGTTATCCGGTGATGCTTCAAGAGATACTCTTCCACCTGCGAAGTCGAAGGATCGGTGAAGATTTCCATCCCGATAAGCACTTCTTGAGTATTCTGTATCGGCGTTTCTCCTTCGATCATGCTCATTATCATCTCATATGCCTCATCGACCATATCCTCGAGCTTGTAGCCCGCCTGGACACGCCAGATCCCTGTGGTATCCATGAGCTCCCGAAAGGCGCTTTCGGCCCCTCCCATCGAGGCCAGGATTATATCATCCCCCTCGGGCAGGGTTGCCGTTTCGACCGACTGAAGAGCCCCCAGTCCTCTAAAATCGTTGGACGCGAAGATCACGTTTATGTCCTGGTTCTGGGTAAGCACCGGGGTTACCAAATTCATGACCGTCCGGATGGTCCCGTCGTCGTCGGGCGTTTCCACGACCTTGGCGGTCAGAATCGAGGTAAAACCCTCGAGAAAACCCCGTTCCTTTTCGGTGTTGAGTTCAATATCCTCGGTGTTGACCACAAGAAGCTTAGGCAGCTCATCCGGATAGTTTAATTTAAACAGATCCGCGGTAGCTTCGCCCAAGGCCCGTCCTCCCTCATAGCCGTCGAATCCGATGTAGGGGACCCGTATGTTTCTCGGCGGCCTTATTCCGCCCGCGAGAACCGCGATCCCCGCTTCCTGGGCCTGCTGGATCCCCGTGGCGAATTCCGCAGGATCGTTGAAACAGAGGTAGATGGCGTCGACTTCATCAGTGATCAGCTGGTCGACCGCCGACAATCCTTGGGGCGCATAAGTATCTCCTTGGATCTCGACCAGGTTGAACCCTTTTTCTTCGGCGAGCTCGTTCCAGAGCCTGCTCTCGGCCCGGTAAAAGCACTGATACTGCCTGTCGTTGAACCAGTAGGCCGAGGTCATCGTTCGAAAGACGACCCCGATAGTGATTCCTCCTTCTTCCTCCTCCTCCTGAGGCGCGGCGAAGATGAATCCTCCCGCCGCCATGACCAGAACGAGTATAATTATTAGTTTTTGGTATGCACCGCTTTTCATGCATCGACCTCCTTGTATAAAAATCATTACAAGTAAAGATGCAGGATGCATGCCAAACATACTTTTTTTGTTAAGGGTCTTCTTCGAGATGTCGGATGTGTAATATGTGTACGGACGTACACTACCCGGAGGAGGGAAACCTCAGCTTTTTTCGGACCTTCTCCTCGATCTCCCCGATCTTCTGTCGGGAGGCGAATCTCTTTAAGACCTTGAGCTTCAGTTTTGCCCGTTTACTCCCCCACTCTTCGGCAAAGGACCCTGAGTTGATTTCGTCGAAAGTCTTTTGGAACTTCTTCTTGAGGGGTAAGCCGATGTACCGGGCCCCCCGAGAAAGGGCACCGTATTGACTTGTATGAGAGTGATAGTCGAGCTGTTTGACGATCCCGTAATTGGCCATCTTTTCGTAGGTATAGGCCATTTCTCCGCTCAAGTACATCTCCACGAGGACCGCCTCGGGGGGAAGACCGTTCTTGAGGAGGGTGTTCACCGAGGTCAGGAGGACCCGTCCGAAGGCGGGGCCGAAGGCCTGTTCGTTGAAGAGATCGAGGACCGCTTCCTGTTTCATGGTGACTTCGATGCCCCCCTTCTTCAGTGCCCCGACGCAGCGGGCGAGACCTAAGAGCCTCTCCCGGGCCTTACCCGTCGCGTCCTGGTGAACGCTTACAAAGCTGAAGAATCCCTCGCCCCGGAGGTAGCAATCCCTGACACCCGGCCCGATCATTCGGGGAGCAATCATTACAACGTCGGCATCCTCCGGCGGGATGATCTCCCGAAAGGCTATGTTGTATCCTGACGCGAAACACAAAAGGACCCCTTTTTTAAGCGACCTGCGTATCTCATTCTCGAAGAGATCGGGCATAATCTCGTCGGGCAGGAGGAGAAACAAAGCGTCCGCCTCGGCCGCGGCCTTGGAAACAGCAAACACTTCGAATCCGTCCTCGTGGGCCTGTTTTCGGTACTCGTCGTCGGGATTTCCGACGATAACGGAGAGCCCGCCGTCCCGCATATTGAGGGCCTGCGCCCTTCCCTGATTTCCATATCCTATTACCCCGATACGCATTCCTGAAACGCTCTCCTTCGAGGCGTCTTCCTCGAAAAATACCGCTGCTTCCATTTAAAGCTCCTTGTTGTGCTGTCCATCCGCCGAGGGTTCGGAGATCCGCTTTTCTCCCCCGGCGCTCAAAGCGATGACTCCGACGACCACGATTCCGATTCCCAGCCACTGCATCGGGACGACCGTTTCGCTTAAGAGAATTTGACCCCCGAGGACGGCGACCAGAATGCTTGCCGAGGTAAAGGCGGGGACTACCCTGCTCGCCGGGGCCTTGGCGAACCCGAGCTGGGTCGCCGAGAGGGTAAAGATCGCGAAGACAATGGTGGCTATTCCCGCGGGGACCGCCGCTCCGGAGACCGCCGAGATCCGCTTACTCAAGGTCTGGAAAGCCATCATCGTTCCGGAACCTATGCCCAAAGCTACCCCGATCATAGGAAGTTTCTTCCACACTGCGATTCCGATCCATACCGCTTCCGCCGCGACAAGGGGCAGGAGGATTCGAAGGATATTCCGGGACCACTGAGGATCGAGAATGGGTCCTCCGGGTTTTTCTGCGGCCGCGGAAAAATAAGCGATGAGGGCTGTCCCCCCGGCGATGAGCACACCCCCCGCGAAGGCCGCGGGAGCAGGACGCTCACCTAATATGATCATCGAGAAGGCGAGGAGCACGAGAAGTCCGAATCCCTCGAGGGGAGCTATGAGGCGCACCGGTGAGAAAAAAAGGGCGACCCATTGAATAAAGAAAGGCAGCCCGGTCATCGCCGTCCCGATGAGCCACGTTCCGGAGTGCTTCGTTTTGAGACTCCCCGTATCTTTTATCCCTTCGACGGCGTACTTCTGTACCCCTTTGCCGAGGTACAAGAGAGTATACGAAATGAATCCTATAAGGAGTCCGAGACCGATTCTGCTTTCCGTCATCGGATTGAATTATACGTGCAGGGGAATGAGAAATCTACAACTTTCTTATCATTTCACTAATTCGCAACATCAAAAAAGAGGATGACGGGAGATTTCCGCTTCTTCCGCTCGAGCTTGTTCGGCCCGTGCTTATCCATATGTTCCTTACAACGGTCTAGAGAAACAGGTATTTTAATTCAGCATATTCATATTCCGTCCTTAAATTAATCGATTATTAACAAAAGATTTAATAATTTCGTCCCTCCGTTTCCTTTTCATTTCCAGCCATATTCAGTATCTTCTATGCAATTACTATAGGAGAAATTATGAAAATTACCCTCGTCGAACTGCCGGCCACTCAGAACGGAAACCTCTTTGAAAAGCCGGCACAAGATGTTTACAGTTTATTTTACCTTCCCTCCCGGGCTATCGACCTCCTCAGGGCGATTCTCGAGGAACACGGATACACCGATATCGAGACCGTCAATCCGCGATTCAACAAACGGCGGGAGGTTCTCTCGGAAGAACAGCTCGAACGTCTCTACGCTTCGGATGTGGTCGGAATTTCTTCGATCTCCCGGACCATCCCTCAATCGTATGAGCTCGCCGACCTCATCCGGGAAAATAATCCCGATGCGGCGATAGTATTCGGAGGGCCCCACGTAACCGCCCTTCCCGAGGAGGCCCTCGAGCACTGCGATTACGTGGTACGGAACGAAGGAGACCTGACCTTTCCCGAGCTCATCGACTGGATCGAAGGCGGCGAAAACGCACTTAAGCTCGAAAACATCAACGGCATATCTTACCGCGACGAGGAGGGAACCCCAGTCCACACTCCCGACCGAGAGTTTACGAGTAACGAGCAGCTCGACGCCCTCCCGCTGCCCGTATACGATAGGGATACCCTGGAAAAAACCCGGTACGTAACCATAAATACCTCCCGGGGATGCCCTTATAAGTGCGAGTTTTGCTCGGTGATCTCTCAATTCGGAAGCAAGTACCGCGTCATGAGCATCGACAAGACCGTCGACTACATCAAACACGTCATCGAAGTAAAAAAGGGGACCGGAAAGTACTCGATCTTCTTTGGAGATGATCATTTTGCCGCGAATACGAGCCGTACCCGGGAGCTTGTGAAAAGGATCATAGCCGAGATACCCGATATGCCCCGCTGGTCGGCCCAGGTACGGGTGGAAACCGCCCATGACGCGGAACTTCTGAGGCTTATGAAGCAAGCCGGGTGTTTCAAGGTGTACATCGGCTTCGAGTCGATCGACGAGGACACGCTGAAAGCCTGGAATAAGCGGCAGGACTTGGAAAAGATCAAACAGGCCATCCGCCTTTACCATAAAGCGGGTATTTCAATTCATGGGATGTTTGTCTTCGGAAGCGATTTCGATACCGAAGAGACTGTCAAAAAGACCGTTGACTTCGCCAACTCCATGAATATCGATACCGTGCAGTTCATAAGCCTCCTTCCCCTGCCGGGCACGCCGTTGTGTAAGAAGTACGAGGAACAAAACAAGATCCTGACCAAGGAATGGCACAAGTACAGCGGGCACCAGGTTATCGTCAATCCGAAGAACCTTTCCCCGTATAAGCTGCAGAAATCGATGCTCTCCGCCCTCAGACGCTACTACAACCTGCCGAAAGCATTTAAGCAGCTCTTCCGCAGGGATAAAGGGATCAGCAAGGGGAACAACTTCGTTCTCCGTATCATGGGGATGGCCCTCCGCTACATGAGCCGTCAGGAGGTCAAAGAACATTCGAAGAAGCTCAAAGTCGTCGACCGGTTTATCGCCGAACTAAACGCCGAGTTCGAGCTCTATTTCAGCGGTCCCAGGACGGCCGTCGCCAAGGTGCAGGACCTGGCAAAGGTCAAAGGTGAGGAAATTCTCAAGGATTTTGCGTCGTTCAAGCAAAAGATGGTGGAGAAGCTTACCGAGTACAAGCGGAAATACCGGAGTACGGCGCCGGTCAAAATGCTCGAGCAGGTCTCTAAAAGCATGATCGAGGAGCTGAGGAAACGGGCCCTTGGGGCGGGCCGAAAGATCGAGAAGCACCCGGCGGTCTAGGGCCGTGTACGGACTAATTCGAAACGGAGTATATAATCACCCGACTCAGGGGATCTCGAAGCTTATCCGGGCCTTTTCGAGCTTTTCGTACCGGCGTATCCTCCGGGAATAACGCCGAAAATCGAAGAAAAGAGTCGAGAAGAGCTCCCAGAGCAGAACCCATGCACCGATAAAAAACCCCTCCTGAAGAATACTCGTCCCGACGGTTTCCCTAGCGAAAACCTTCCGGCTGAAGAACCCGAGGAGAAGGAGGACCGCCCCCAGGGGACCGTACAGGGCGATTCCCTTGATGAGCTCCCGCCGCTGAGAATACTCCCAGCGTAGACTGTAGGAAAAGTAGTTTCGAAAGATAACACGGGCCCTCTCCTCGCTTTCAGGGTCCCGCCCGGCTCCTTCCAGGAAGAAATTGACCGCCAACGGCTCGTTCAGCGGGATCTCGTAGACGCAGCTTTCCAAAAATTCGACCAGGTCCTTGTCCAGGTCACGCTTGTAAACCGGGGAAAAGTCGAGCTCGTTGTAGAGGTCCCCGTAGGAACCTATCCGAATATCTATATTGTACGTTCCGCTATCTTCGTCGAAACGGTACACCGTTTTCGGATCGAAGTCTTTCTCCCTCACGGACCGACCTCGAGGACCTCGAGATACGGGGGACCGCTGTCTACCGGGTATCCCTCGACGAGATTTCCCCGCACGGTAATCACCGACTCGACATAGCACGCCAGAACAACGGTATCGCTCGTCAAGGCGTAGAGAACCTCACCGGTTTCCGGATCGACCAAGGCGTGGGTGCCGTACATCCACACCGTCATTCCGAGTTCTTCCACCCTTCCCCGGGCACTGACCTCGTATTCCGCTTCATCCCCCGTGCCGGTCTTTTCTTCCGGTCCCCCCGCGCAGGAGAGGAGAAGTACCGTCAGGAATACCGGAATAAACTGTATACGCAGTATCGTTATTAACTTCATAATTTATATTCCTTTCAATAAAAAATTATTCACCGGACGAACAATCTAGAGTATAATTTGACGGCGGTATAATTTACAAGCTGGAGGTACATTGATGAAGCGTTCCCTTCGGGTAATCGGTTTTTTAGTCATCGCCGGATCTCTTGTCACGGCAGGGTGTAAGATGAGCATCTCTCTCGGAGAAACGGTCGAAGGCACCATTACTTCAAGCGATTCGATCTGGTACGATAGCTATGGCACCCCCTTCTACTACGACACCTATCATCTTCCTGTGGAGCCGGGAAAGGGTTATCTCGTGGAACTCTGGTCCAATGACGGGGATCCAATCTATTTCGAATGCGAGGTAAGCGGATACGACTTCAGCTCGAGCTCGTACTCTTCGGAAGTCATCTATCCGCCCCCGGG
>JBKHAJ010000114.1:0-10618 GCA_046542935.1 Spirochaetia bacterium
GGTGACCGGTGTACCGTATTCATGGAATCGGACCTCAACACCCATCAGCAAAAGGGGGTGACCAAAGAGAACTTAGTCGGAGGTCTCGCCTACTACATAGTCCAGAACTACATCCAGAAAGTAGTCGGGCACAAGCGGATCGGAGACAAGATATTCTTCCAGGGAGGAGTGACCAACAATAAGGCGGTGGTCGCCGCCTTCGAAAAGGTCACCGGAAAGAAGATAACCGTTCCCCCCCATTTCGACGTAACCGGCGCCATCGGCGCGGCCATGCTCGCCCGGGACGCCGTCGGTACGGGGGAGACCCGGTTCAAGGGATTCGATGTAAGCGAAGTCCCCTACACGGTGGACAAGTTCACCTGTAAGGCCTGTTCGAATCACTGTGAAATTCGGAGGGTACGGATAGAAGGAGAGGACAAGCCCCTCTTTTACGGGGGCCGCTGTGAGAAGTACGAGATCGAAGAGCGGAAGGGCAAGGGAGTGGGAATCCCGAATCTCTTCGAGGAACGGACTCAGCTCCTGATGGGTGACTTCGACGAAGAGGCGGCCTCAGCCGAAACGGAAGTCGCTACCATCGGAATCCCCCGGGCCCTCATGCTCTACTACCAGCAGTTCCCCTTCTGGCGGACTTTCTTCAAAGAGCTGAACTTCAAGGTGGTCTTAAGCGAGCCTTCGAACAAGCAGCTGGTCTCCAAGTCGCTGGAGATGCTCACCGCTGAAACCTGTCTTCCCGTCGAGGTGATGCACGGCCACGTCTTCGATCTTATCGAAAAGGGAGCGGACTACATCTTTACCCCCTTTGTGGTGAATGCCGAGGCGCAGGAAGACAACCCGACGGTCAACTACAACTGTCCGTGGATCCAGACCTATCCTTTCATGATCAAAACCGCCCTAAAAGACACCGAACACGAAGACAAGCTCCTGATTCCGGCCCTCCACTTCCGGTATCCCGGACGGGTGCTGAATAACGATCTCTCCTCCTTCATGAAAAAGCATTTCGGAACGAAAAAGTCCGCGGTAGTCGCCGCGGTGGAGAAGGCCCTCGCCATTCAGCACGAATTCGAGGACGCCGTAAGCCGGCGGGGCCGGGAGGTACTCGCTAACCTTCCCTCCGACAAGAAGGCGGCGGTCATCTTGGGCCGCCCCTACAATACCGGCGATCCGGAGTTAAACTTGAGCCTCGTGGAGAAGCTCATCAACCTCGACGTCCTCCCTATACCCGTGGACTTCTTACCCCTCGACGAGGTGACCGTTTTCGACGACTATCCCTACATGTACTGGCCCAACGGCCAGAAGATACTGGCGGCCTCGAGGCTTATCGCCAAAGACGAGCGGCTGAACGCGGTGTACCTGGGGAACTTCCGGTGCGGCCCCGATTCATTTCTAAACCATTTCGTCGCCGAAGAGCTCAAGAACAAACCCTATCTCCAGCTCGAGGTGGACGAGCACAGCGCCGACGCGGGTATGATAACCCGGTGCGAGGCCTTCTTGGACAGCCTGAAAGGGCGGGACCAGATCGATACCAAGAATGAGCCCAACATGCTCAGGGCCCACGGCTTCTACAGCCATGCGAGCTCGAAGCGGACCCTCTACTATCCCTATATGCGGGACGGGGCCTTTGCCCTGGCGGCGGCCTCGCGAAGCTGCGGAATCGACGCGTGGGTGCTCCCCCAGCAGACTGAAGAGGACATCGCCATCGGACGGCAGTATACTTCGTCGAAGGAATGCTATCCGATGATCTGTACCACCGGGAGCTTTTTAAAGAAGGTCTTGGAACCCGGTTTCCAGGCGGACAAGGCGAGTTTCTTTATGCCCAGCCACAACGGACCCTGCCGGTTCGGGCAGTACAACCGGTTCCAGCGGATGCTGTTCAACCGATTAGGCCACGCCGACGTCACCATCGTAAGCCCGAGCAACGACAACAACTACGAGGACCTCTCCGGCGGTTACGGAAACAAGTTCCGGATCGCCGCGGTCCGCGGAATAGTAGCGGTGGACCTCCTGCGCAAGCTCAAGCAGGAACGGATCCCCTACGAGAAGAACCCCGGGCAGACCGAACAGGTCTATCAGAAGACCCTCGATATGGCTATCAAATCGGTGGAGAGGGGCGCCAAAGACCTTCCTCAAACCCTCTACCAAGCGGCGGAGGAGTTTCGGGCAATTCCCATGGACGAAACCATGCCTCGAAAACCGATCATCGCCGTGGTCGGGGAGATCTTTATGCGGGACAACCCCTTCTGCAGCGGTTACCTGGTCCAGCGCCTCGAAGCCTTAGGGGCGGAAACAATAATCTCACCGTTTCGGGAATGGCTTACCTACTCCACCTACCGGTTCGAGCGGGACAGCCGGTGGAAGGGGGACCGCAAGGGAATCCTCCAGTCCAAGCTCCAGGGAATGTTCACCCACCGTATATTGAGCCCCCTCGACAAGGCCATCGCCCACGTCGGAGAGATGGAGCGGGAAGTAGAACTCGAGGAGATGGTAAGCCTCTGTGATCCCTATATCCACCGGGACTACGACGGCGATCCGGTCCTCAATATCGGAATGACGAGAAAGCTCGTGGAGACAGGAATTTCCGGTGTCGCCAATGTCCTCCCCTTTATGTGCATGCCCGGGACCTTAGTTACGGCGTTGTCCCACAGCTTGAGGAAGGACTACGACAACCTCCCCTACGTCAACATCGCCTACGACGGACAGGACGACAGCGGCATCGAGACCCGGTTAGAGGCCTTCATGCACCAGGCGAGGCAGTACGCGGAAACCCACGGCCTCACAGAGCCCCGGAAGTGGAGCTGAATATAGGATCTGCTGAAAGAGGGGCGGTTCGAGCCCAAACAGCCCGGAGCACTTTTTTCATACCCGTTGACGGATAGTCCTTCTTCAGCAAGCCCTAATTATGGAATCGCTAATTCCAAATTTGGACTCAATATGGAATTTTTTGCACTGACCGGTACAAGCTCACGTAAGTTGAAGCAGACGTGAGTTGATCTCATGGCCGGGCGGGACGTGTAACGGTACAGCAACAAAATTTTTAAATTTTTGATTGCGGAATATACAGATCTCTGCGTCCCGCAGGCCCACTCGATAAATCGGAAGAAATTGCCGGCCCTGCCTTGGAGGGTCTCGTTGCCCAGCATCTCCGCGCATGGATAGCTTATACGGGAAACAAATACACATTATACTACTGGATAAACAATGGGATAGACCCATTCCCGCGAGCGGATTAATTTTATCGATTTTAAGTTTTCCAAATTGTAAATTTTAGAATGGACTTTTAGAGAAACATTGGTTAGTATAGTAGCGGAGGGTCTCATGATTAATATCAGTGTACGGGATCTGAAAGCCCATTGGTCTGATATCGAAAAAAAACTGGAGCACGGCGAAACTTTTCAGGTCCTGAACAGGGGGAAGCCGACTGCAAAAATTCTCCCGGCGGAACCGAAAAAGATTTTGAATTGGCCGGACCATTTAGCGACAGCCGTTCCGAATAGAGGAAAAAGCGCGGCCGAAACGGTAATAGAGGACAGGGGTACCCGGTGAAGATATATCTCGATACCAGCGCTTTGATAAAACTGTATATTATCGAGGACGGGTCGGTACTCATCAATACAATAGTGTCCGACAATGCCGCACCTCTGCCCATCTGGGATCTCCACATCATCGAGTTTCACAATGCATTGAAGCTCAAGGTTTTTCGAGATGAATTGAATGAAAAGGAAGCACTACATCTGTCTCTTCTGTTCAAGGAACGAAAGAAGGCGAAAATATACTATACGCCGGAATTAGACAGGGAAGATCATACCGAATTATGCATTTCTTACACCGCTTTTACAGCGGAAATCGGGTGCCGATCTCTCGATATTATGCATGTCGCCGCGGCATCGATTTTTCGGGCGGATCGGTTTCTAACCTTCGATGTAAAGCAGGCCGAATTAGCGGACAAAGCGGGGCTGGATTCCGAGCTTCTCGAGGGTGTTAACGGCAGCTGACACACTGACACTTCCAACAGCTCTCCACTTCGTCTTACCATACACATTCCGCCCCGAGATGGGATATCACTGAATCGGGACTTGCCACAAGAAGGTTTTCGAGCATTCCCTGGGCGGCCAGCATCCTGTCGAAGGGGTCCCGATGCTCTCCCGGCAGAACACCCGCCCGGCCGCGGGCAGGACCGGGCGCGGCCGTGGTCGGTTACCTACTCCCCGGTGTAGAACCCCTCGTCGGGGAGCTTGCCCCCGATTGAATCAGGGTCAAAGTTGAGGAGGACCTCGAGATACGGCTCCATGAGTTCCCGCGCATCCTCCCCTGTCGCAAAGGTCAGGTTGAGGCGGGGGATCGCCTGAGCCGCAACCGCGGCCTTCATGCCGATTCCGTGCTTCTCCGCGAGGCCCCCCGCGGGAGCGGGATTCGCGGCGACCCATTCGATGGACCGTCTATATGCATCCAGATACCGGCTAACCGCCTCGGGATGCTCGGCCAGGAAGCTCTTCGAAATGACCACGCAGGTCATGGGAAAACTCTGCTCGGTATTCCTGACTTCCTTCCACTCCTCCTGGAAGTTCACCGCGATCCTGACGTCCCGGTTCTGAGTCGTTACCATGGTGACGAAGGGCTCAGGAAGGACCCCGGTTGTTACACGCCCGGCGATTAGGTTCTGAGCGAGCTCGGCATGATTGTAGGTAAAGCGGATGGTGACATCGTTTAGGGGATCGATCCCCCTTTCCCGGAGGAGGTACCGGAGGATGAAATCGGGAGTCGCCGCCTGGCCGATATTGTACACCTCCCTCCCCCGGAGGTCGTCGAGGGAGGTCACCGAATCGTCCGACGACAGGAGATATAAGAGCCCGTTTCCGGTCACCGCCCCGAGATAATAGGGCACGCCTCCGTTGTAGAGCTTCGCGGCGAGGTTGGTGGGAAGAATTGCGCAGGCCACCTCCCCGGACAGGATCTTCGACACCATGACGTCCGGCGACCCGACGATTTGGAATTCGGTGTCCACATCAGCCCCGAGGTCCGGTTTTTCCTCGAAGAGTCGGATCATTCCGATTCCCGACGGTCCCTTGAGGGCGGCTATTACGATTTCGTCGGGTTCCGCGGGGGGCTGGGGGGCGTCCGTCTCAGCGGGGACTTCCTCCGACTCGGCCGGTTCCCGAGCGCCTCCTGCAAAAACAAGCACCGACAGACCGATCAACAAAGTAAGACTGACTAATAATATTCGTTTCATCTTGCTCCTCCGTACCCACAATATCGTATTGTTTTAGAAATGACAATCTAGTAGAATATGATAAAACCTATAGGGAAAGGCAAATCGTATGAGCGAACAAAGAGTATACGCGGGAATCGATATCGGCGGGACTAAAATGATGTGCGCCGTATTCGAAGAGAATAAGATTATCGGAAGGTATAAGCAGAGTACCAACGTCTCCGAGGGACGTGACGCCATGGTAACGAGGCTGAAAAAAACCGTGGAAAAGGCGCTCGAAGACGCCGGGGTCGAGAAAGAAGTGCTCTTAGGGATAGGAGTCGGATGCCCGGGACCTTTAGACAAGTCCACCGGGACAATAGTCGATGCCGCCAATCTCGGGTTCGACAATCTTCCCGTTAAGAGCTCACTGGAGAAGGCTTTTTCCGTCCCGACGGTCGTCGAAAATGATGTGAGCGTCGGCACCTACGGGGAGTTCAAGGAAGGGGCCGCACAGGGCTACCGGCACGTCTTGGGAATCTTCCCGGGGACAGGTTTAGGGGGCGGCATCGTCATCGATGGAAAGCTCTATACCGGGGCATCAGGGAACGCCGGGGAGATCGGGCACATGATCATGCAGCTCGACGGGCCGCTGTGCGGCTGCGGGCAGTACGGGTGCTACGAGGCTCTAGCCAGCAAGACAGCCCTTTCGAAAGATGCCGTCACCATGGCTTTCATCGGCAAGGCCCCGGAGACCTTTGACGAGGCGGGAACCGACTTCGCCAACTTCAAGAGCAGGATCTACAAGAAAGGGTTCCTCAAGGACGGGGACGATACGATCGCCCGAATCGTCCGCCGGGGCGCTAAGTTCTTAGGCATCGGAATGGGAAATCTGGTGAACATCTTTAATCCCGAACGGATCGTTCTAGGCGGCGGATTGGTGGAAAAACTCGGAAAGCCTTATATAGAAATCGCGGAAGAGGCGATGCGGGAAACGGCGATGCCTCCCCTCCTCAAGGACGTGACCGTTGCGGAGGCGCTTTTAGGAGACGACGCGATTGTTATAGGAGCCGCGGCTCTTATCCGGAACGAAGTAGGAAAATAATGGAGAAGGGACTCGTTGCCGTCATCGATGTCGGTTCCACCGCGGTCAGGCTCGTTATAGCCGAACTCGATACCGACTCGAATTGGAAAATCATCGACCGTGCGGGAAAACCGGTCCCCCTCGGCAGGGACGTCTTTACTTCAGGGTCCATAAGCCGGGACACCTTGAATTTGACCTTGAAAATCCTCCGCGGATTCCGGGAGATTTTAGACGGATGGAAGATCAGCGAGGAGAACACCACCATTATCGCGACCTCGGCTTTAAGGGAGGCGCGAAATCGTGATATCTTCATCGACCGTGTCTCTATAAAAACCGGTTTCGTCATCACTGTAGTAGAGGGGATCGAGGAAAACCGGCTTACCTACATGGCGGTCCAGTATGCGGTGGGGGATCTCCTCCCGCAGATCGGGAGGAGTAACTCGATCATCATCGAGGTCGGCGGGGGCAGCACCGAGGTCATGCTCCTTAGGCGCGGTAAAATGGCGGGAGCCCATAGTCTGAATATCGGAACGGTGAGGATCGAACAGTTCATCCAGAACGCACCCGGTCCCGAATATCGCTCCCGATTCCTTAACGAACGGGTCGCCACTATGACCGAGGCCTTGGATACGGAGCTCGAACTCAAGCGGATACGTAATTTTATCGCCGTAGGCGGACACGCTCGACTCGCGGCTATGAAAGTCGGCGAGGAACAGTCCTCCCTCTACTCGGTGATCTCGAAAGAAGCCTTCCTGAGCTTCCTCGAATCCATCCGCCGCATGAGCACCGAAGATCTGGTTCGGAAACTCCAGATAAACTACAACGACGCGGACGGGCTCATAACCGGCCTCAACATCTACCGATACTTTCTCGAAGAAACTTCGGCCGAGCAGCTCATCGTCCCGGGCACCAGCATCCGGGAGGGGGTACTGATCAGTTTGACGTTGGGACCCGATCCCCAGGTTCAGGAACGGTTCAATGCCCAGGTAGCGGCTTCTGCGACCGCCCTAGGAAGAAAGTTCCACATCGACGAAGAGCACGGCCGCCACGTAAGCGAGCTTGCCTGCAGCCTCTTCGATCAGCTCGAGGACGAGCACGGTTTGAGCCGGCACTACCGTCTTCTGTTGGAGATTGCCGCGGTCCTGCACGATATAGGGTCCTACGTCAAATTCAGCGGTCATCACAAACACGGACAGTACCTCATCTCCAACTCGGAAATTTTCGGACTTCACAAAGACGATATCCAGATCATTTCCAACGTAGTCCGGTACCACCGGAAGTCCTTTCCCGTGTCATCCCACACCTCTTACATATCCCTCTCCCGGGAGGACCGACTGGGTGTCCTCAAGCTCTCCGCCCTGCTGCGCATCGCCGATGCCCTCGATCGGGGGCATACCCAAAGAGTCAAGGATATAAAGGCGGAAAAGCGGGAGGAAACCCTTATTCTGCACTGCTCCTGCCTGGGGGATATTTCCTCGGAAACCTTGAGTCTCCGTTCGAAGGCCCAGATGTTCGAACAGGTCTTCGGTTACCGGGTCATTTTGGGATAAATTAAATGGAAGGAACCATGCCGGAAAAGAAAGACAAGAAAAGCATCAAGGACTCCTACGAATTCTTCAACCGGGAGCTGAGCTGGCTCGAGTTCAACGCAAGAGTCCTTGAAGAGGGCCTCGATGAATCGGTACCCCTTTTAGAGCGGTTTAAGTACTTCGCCATCGTAAGCTCGAATTTCGACGAGTTTTTTATGATTCGGGTGGCCACAATAAAGAGGCAGTTCCGGAAGAGCGACGCCGTGCGGTGTCCTTCGGGGTTGAGCCCTTCCCAACAGCTCGAAAGGATCACACGGCGGGTCCACGAAATAACCCGAAACCAGTACGAAGCTCTGGAAAAGGACCTCCTCCCCTCCTTGAACGAACAGGGCCTCAAGTACGTCCCCTCCGGGGAATACACCAAGGAACAGCGGAGGATGGTAAAACAGATCTTCGATGAGGAGATCTTCATCTCTCTGACCCCCGTACGGGTGGTACCGGAAGAGGAATTTCCCTTCGTCGGGAACCTGCGGATGCACTTTATTTTCAGGCTCGAGCCGATCGGGAAGGAAGTACCCGAAGGGGAGCGTTACGCGTTAGTCCAGGTCCCCCCGGTCCTCGACAGGCTCCAATGGATCTCCCAGAGTGACAATGAGCGCTACTTCGTTCTCCTCGAGGACTGTATCCTCGAGAACGCGGAAAAACTCTTTCAAGGCTATTCCATTGCCGAATACGGGCTATTTCGCATCTCCCGAGACGCCGACTTGAGTGTGGATGAGGAGCGGGACGAGGATTTCTTGGAGGCCATGGAAGAGGTCCTGGTCAACCGGGAGCTGAGCCGTCCTGTACGCTTAGAGATAGCGAGGGCCTCCGGTGAGATGAAAGAGCGCCTCATGAATTGGATCGGCATAAGCGAGGCGGATGTCTACGAGTATTCCTGGTTCTTAGATCTTGCGTCCCTCATGAATCTCGCGTCTACGCCGGGATTCGACCGCCTCCGCTACGAGGAGTGGCCCCCCGTACCGAGCCCCGCCTTGAGCGAAGACCTGACCATCTGGGAGCAGCTGAAGGAGCAGGACATCCTTCTTCATCATCCCTACGAATCCTTCGAGTCTGTTATTCATCTCGTCCAGGAGGCCTGCCGAGACCCGGATGTTCTGGCCGTCAAAATGACCTTATACCGAACAAGCGGCCGCTCCCCCATCGTCAGAGCCTTGATCGACGCGGCTGAGCAAGGAAAACAGGTAACCGTCCTCGTGGAGCTCAAGGCGCGTTTCGATGAGCAGCAGAATATCGGATGGGCCGAACGACTCCAGCAGGCGGGGGCAATCGTCATCTACGGTATAGCCCATCTCAAGGTTCATTCCAAGGCCCTCTTGATTGTCCGAAGGGAGGTAGACGGAATACGCCGCTATGCCCATCTCGGAACGGGAAACTACAACGATAAAACCGCTAAGCTCTATACCGATTTAGGCCTCATGACAGCTTCCGAGCCCATCACTTACGAGACGGCCCTCTTTTTCAACGCTGTTACCGGATACTCTTCGGTTCCGAACTTGAACCTCCTGTCCATGTCACCGGTATACTTGAAGGAGCATCTCCTCACACTTATCCGCAGGGAGAGGGAGCGTACCACCGTGGAGAACCCGGGACGGATTATGGCCAAGTTGAACTCCCTAGCCGATCCCGACGTGATAACCGAGCTCTACAAGGCGTCTCAGGCGGGGGTGATTATCCAGCTCAACATCAGGGGTATCTGCATGCTCGTTCCGGGGATCGAAGGGATGAGTGAGAATATCAGAGTGGTGAGTGTCGTCGACCGCTATTTAGAGCATTCCCGGATATTCTACTTCGCGAATCAGGGGCAGGAGGAAATCTATCTGTCCAGTGCCGATTGGATGCCCAGAAACCTGGAAAAACGGGTGGAGCTCATGTTCCCGGTGGAGAGCCCCGAGCTCAAGAAGCGATTGGTTCGGATCCTCAAAGCCTTTCTCCGGGCCAATGTGAAAGGCAGAGAGCTTACCCCCGAGGGCACCTATGTTCCCGTCGACACGAAGGGAAAGAAACCGTTCCGGGTGCAGGAGTATTTCTACCGAAGGGCGAAGAAGGCGGTCCGGGACGCCTCGAATTCTTTTCAAAGCGAGTTCACCGTACGGCGCACCCCCCGCTCTACCTAAATTAATCGCCGTAGAGGTGAACGAACTGGTGGAGGAGCTCCTCCGCCTGGGGCCGGCATTCGCCGCATACCGTTCCGATCTTGGTGCGGGCCTGGAGATCTTCCCAGCTCCTGTCCCCGCTCTTGACCGCGTCCTCGATATCCTTGTCGGTTACCCCGACACAGGTGCATACCGTCTTGACCTCGGCCTGGGGGATCTTGTCTTCCATGCCGTTTTTCCGGTAATAGTCTTCGATGGCGGCCCTCAAGGCCTTATCACCGAGGACGGAACAGTGGATTTTGTTGTCCGGAAGTCCGTCGAGCCGGGCGGTTACGTCGGAAGGTTTGAGCTTGTAGGCATCGTCGAGACTCATTCCCTTGACCATTTCCGAGAGCATCGAGGTGCTCGCTATGGCGCTGGCGCACCCGTAGGTCCTCCACTTACAGTCGGTTATCTTGCCCTCGTCGACCCGTATAGCGATAAGCATCTGGTCGCCGCACCGTATATTTCCGACCACCCCCTCCCCGTCGGCATCGAAGGATTCTTCATCCTCTAAGATATTTCGCGGGTTAATGAAATGATCTTTGACTTCATCGGAATACATCCATCCCTTTTTTATATCCATGCTGATCTCCTTAGTATCTCGTCGACATCTTGCGAATTCGGT